>CAMBSS010000200.1 GCA_945870465.1 Bordetella parapertussis
ACGATCGAACGCGAAGAGATTGTCGAGGAGAGCAAGAAGAAGCTTGAAATTCATGAGCCCATCCGTATCCAGCCAGCAAAGGTGGAAATCCAAAAATCGCCGCGTGTCGAACGCGAGAAACAGGTACCGTTGTTTGAGAACCTGCCGGATTCTCCGCTGCCGCCGCTGAAGCTGCTTGATGAAGCGGACAAAGCAGTCGCGGTCGTCAGTACCGAAACACTCGAATTTACGTCGCGCCTGATCGAGAAAAAGTTGCTCGATTTCGGCGTCGAGGTCAAAGTCATCGCCGCCTACCCGGGGCCCGTGATTACGCGTTACGAAATAGAGCCTGCCGTTGGTGTAAAGGGCAGCCAGATCATAAATTTGATCAAGGACCTGGCGCGCGCTTTGTCGGTGATCAGCATCCGCGTGGTCGAGACCATACCCGGCAAGAGCTGCATGGGCCTCGAAATTCCCAATCCTGAGCGCCAGATGGTACGGCTGTCGGAGATTGTCAGTTCGCAGATTTATGCCGACATGAATTCGCCGCTGACGCTGGCGCTGGGCAAGGACATTGCGGGCAATCCGATAGTTGCCGACCTCGCGCGCATGCCGCATCTGCTGGTCGCTGGCACGACGGGTTCCGGGAAATCGGTCGCCATCAACGCGATGATCCTGAGCCTGCTCTACAAGGCGCCGCCCGCGCAGTGCCGGCTGATCCTGGTCGATCCCAAGATGCTCGAACTGTCCGTATACGAAGGAATCCCGCATTTGCTGGCGCCGGTCGTGACCGATATGCGCCAGGCCGCTAATGCGCTCAACTGGTGTGTGGCCGAGATGGAACGGCGTTATCGGCGGATGTCGGGCCTCGGTGTACGGAACATTGCGGGTTTCAACCAGAAAATCCGCGAAGCCGCAAAAGCCGGCAAGCCGATTCCGAACCCGCTGACGTCGACACCGGAGAGTCCCGATCCGCTGCTTGAAATGGCGCTGATCGTCGTTGTCATCGACGAGCTTGCCGACCTGATGATGGTGGTCGGCAAAAAAGTGGAGGTACTCATCGCGCGGCTGGCGCAGAAGGCGCGCGCGGCCGGCATCCATTTGATTTTGGCGACGCAAAGGCCGTCGGTCGACGTCATCACCGGTTTGATCAAGGCGAATATTCCGACGCGCATTGCGTTCCAGGTGTCGGCGCGCGTCGATTCACGCACGATTCTGGACCAGATGGGCGCTGAGGCGCTACTGGGGCAGGGTGACATGCTCTATCTGCCACCGGGCACCGGTTTTCCGCAGCGCGTTCACGGTGCGTATGTCGCCGATCACGAAGTGCACAAGGTCGTCGATTACCTGAAAAATCTCGCGCAGCCGCAGTATGTGGAAGGCGTGCTGGAAGAGCCCGAGTCAGAAGCCGAAGGCGTGTCGCCGGTTGACGGCGGCAGCAACGCGGAATCGGATCCTCTGTATGACCAGGCGGTGGAAATCGTGCTGAAGACGCGGCGAGCATCGATTTCTCTCGTGCAGCGCCATTTGCGTATCGGCTATAACCGCGCAGCCCGACTTATTGAGCAGATGGAGCGCGCGGGCATGGTGTCGGCGATGCAATCCAACGGCAACCGTGAAGTGCTGGCTCCGGCTTCGGTGTCGGAATAATTCCGGCGCGGATGCTGAATTTTGCGTGCTCGTTGATGCCGGACTGTTAAGGACGCATTGAGGGACGGGCGATGATCAGGTTGTTGATGCCATTGTTTTTGTTGATGCTGGTCTCGCCGCTCGGCGCGGCGGCCGCGGATGAAACACGCGGTATGGCTTTCGATGTGTATATCCGGCTGCAGAACGGCATGAACGAAGGCGAACTCCTGCTCCGGGCGGGCAAGCCGGATTCGGAATCGGTCGAGAACCTGCGCGGTAATATCATCAAAAGCTATTATTATTTTCCAACCGCCTCCGACCCGTGGATCACGACGATTACCCTGCGGGGCGGCCGTATCATCAACCTTGAACGAATAAAGAAAACATTCTGATGCGAATTGTACTGGCGCTGATGTTCATGTTGACGTGCGTGACGGCACGGGCGGCGAGTATCGAAATGCTCAAGGGGTTGTTGCAGCAGACGACGTCCGGCAAGGCGCGCTTCGCACAAATCGTCGTCGACAAAAATCTCAAGGAACTGCAGAAGGCCACCGGCACCATGCAATTCGTGCGTCCCGGCCGTTTTCGCTGGGAATACGACAAGCCCTATGAGCAGACCATAGTCGGCGACGGCGCCAGGCTTTGGATTTACGACAAGGACCTCAACCAGGTCACAGTCCGGAAGCTGGACAAAGCGCTGGGCGGCAGTCCCGCTGCATTGCTTGCGGGCAGCAATGAGATCGAAAAAGTGTACACCCTGACCAATCTCGGTCCGCAGGAAGGTCTCGACTGGCTGGAGGCCGTTCCCAAGTCGAAGGACAACACGTTCGAGCGTATCCGGCTCGGCTTTAGTCAGACAGGGTTGGAGGCAATGGAATTGCGCGACCAGTTTGCGCAAACCACGGTCATCAAATTCGCCGGCGTCGAGCGCAATCCGAAGATCGCGCCGGAGGTGTTCAGGTTTACGCCGCCGAAAGGCGCCGACGTCATCACCGATTGACCGAGCTGCCCGCCGGCCCGCCGTGAACGATCTTTTCGCCAAGCACGAGCCGGCGGCGCCGCTGGCCGAAAGACTGCGGCCGCGCACGCTTGATGAGGTTGTGGGGCAGTCGCATTTACTTGGGCCCGGCAAACCCCTGAGGCTCGCGTTCGAATCCGGCAAGACGCATTCGATGATCCTGTGGGGCCCCCCCGGCGTCGGCAAAACGACGCTGGCCCGCTTGATGGCACAGGCATTCAACGCCGAATTCATCGCGATATCGGCCGTGCTGGCAGGCGTCAAGGACATACGTGATGCCGTGCAGATGGCCGAACACGCCCTCCAGCAGAGCGGGCGTCACACTATTCTGTTCGTCGATGAAGTGCATCGTTTCAACAAGGCGCAGCAGGACGCTTTCCTGCCGTTTGTCGAGCGCGGATTGCTGACGTTTATCGGCGCAACCACGGAAAACCCGTCGTTTGAAGTGAACAGCGCATTGTTGTCGCGCGCAGCCGTATACGTGCTGCAGCCGCTTGCCGAAGCGGACCTCGTATCACTACTTCAGCGCGCGCTCAAGCAATGCAGCCGGCCGCTCGAATTAAGCGATGCCGCGCGCGACTTGATCGTCGGCTACGCGGATGGCGATGCGCGGCGCTTGCTGAACATGGTTGAGCAAATCGATACTGCAGCCGCCGCGGCGGGCAGCGAGCAGGTAGACGAAGCGCTGGTGCGCGATGCTTTGACGCAAAGCCTGAATCGTTTTGATAAAGGCGGCGATCAGTTCTACGACCAGATTTCAGCCCTGCATAAATCGGTGCGCGGCTCATCTCCGGACGCGACTTTATACTGGTTGTGCCGGATGCTCGATGGCGGCGCCGACCCGCTGTATGTGGGGCGCCGGATAGTGCGCATGGCCGCGGAGGACATAGGGCTTGCCGACCCGCGCGCGCTGCGCATTGCGTTGGACGCGTGCGAAACCTACGAGCGGTTGGGCAGTCCGGAAGGCGAACTCGCCTTGGCCGAAGCAGCGCTGTATCTGGCGATTGCTCCCAAAAGCAATGCCGCGTACACGGCTTATAACGCAGCGCGCGCCATGATTAAAGATGATAAATCGCGCCCGGTCCCGGAGCATTTGCGCAATGCGCCGACACGATTGTTGAAGGACCTGGGTTACGGCCGTGACTACCGCTATGCACATGACGAGACCGACGGCTATGCGGCGGGAGAGAACTATTTTCCCGACGGCATGGCACAGCCGCATTTTTATCAGCCTACCGAGCGTGGGTTGGAAGCGAAGATCCGCGCCCGGTTGGCCGAGTTGCGCGAGCGCGACGAGGCTGCCAACCGCAAGAAGTAGCGCCTACTTTCGGTAGCAGAAATGATGCGCGGCGCTCAGTCCGCGCGGATGTTGGCTTCCTTGATGACGCGCGCCCATTTGGCAGTTTCGGATTTCATGAATGCACCGAATTCTTCTGGCGAACTGCCGACCGGGTCGGCACCCTGTGCGCTCAGTCGCTCCTTGATGTCCGGGCTCAAGAGGATCTTGACGATTTCGTTGTGCAGGCGGGCCACCACTTCGCGCGGAGTGGCTGCGGGCAGCACGAGGCCAAACCAGTTGACGACCTCGTAACCTTTCAGCGTCTCGCCAACGGTAGGGACGTCCGGCAGCACCGGCGTGCGCTTCGGTCCGAGTGTGGCCACTGCGCGCAGGCGGCCGCTTTTTACATACGGCAGCCCCTGCGTCAGGCTGTCGCAGGTCAGCGGCACCTGACCGCCCAGCACATCGATGAAGCTGGGCCCGCTGCCTTTGTACGCGATATGCACCAGCTTCACGCCGGCCATCGAATTGAAGAGTTCGGCGGCCAGATGCGGCGCACCTCCGCTGCCGCTCGATGCGTAATTGATCTGGCCAGGGCGGGATTTGGCAAGATTGATCAGGTCCTTGACCGTTTTCACCGGAAAGGAAGGGTGCGAGTACATCATGAAAGTCACCGCGACTGCCTGTGTCAACGGCGTGAAGTCGCGGGCGACATCGAACGGAATTTTGGGGAATAGCAGCGGATTGACGCTCAGGTTACCGAGCGTGCCCATGAACATCGTGTGACCGTCGGGTGCGGACTTGGCCGCAAGTTCGGTGCCGAGTATGCCTGAAGCGCCGGCGCGATTGTCCACGACGACTTGTTGTCCCAGCACGTCGGACAGTCTGGGGCTGATGGTGCGCGCCACTATGTCGGTGCCGCCGCCGGGCGGGAACGCGACGATTATGCGCAGGGGTTTGCTCGGAAAGGTTTGCGCAAGCAGCGGGCATGCCGTGCACGCAAGGGCAAGCGCAAAGGTGAGACAGGTCGATCGTTGCATGGCGTCCTCCGGTTTGTGCGCAGCTCTGGCCGGCGGCGCGATTCTGGATTTTGTGCCCGACTCTAAGTTGCCGTGCGCGGCCGTGTCAATACGCTGGCCGGGCACTGCAATCTCCGCGATAATAACCGCAATTTCGGGTTAATCGCTTGCTATAACGGGGTTGTAATGCTGGATATTCAATTGTTGCGCAATGATCTGCCGGGCGTCGCCGCACGGCTCGCCGACCGCGGCATGACGCTGGATACGGCGGGGTTCGAGCGGCTGGAGGCCAACCGCAAAGCGGTGCAGACACAGACCCAGGAGCTGCAGGCAAAACGCAACCAGCTCTCCAAGCAAGTGGGGCAGGCGAAAGCCAAGGGTGAAGACGCCTTTGCGCTGATGGCGGAAGTCACGGCGCAGACAGACAAGCTCAAAGCACTCGAGCAAGAGTTGGAGAAAGCGCAAACGGAACTCGACGGGTTTCTCGGAGTAATTGCGAATCTGCCGCACGCCAGCGTACCAATCGGCAAATCGGCCGACGACAATGTGGAGGTTCGACGCGTCAGTGAGCCGCGCAAGTTCGATTTCAAGGCGAAAGACCACGTCGACCTTGGCGCGGGCCTCGGGCAAATCGATTTCGATACGGCGGCGAAACTCGCCGGCGCCCGCTTTGTGGTGCTGAAGAACCAAATTGCGCGCATGCACCGGGCGCTTGCGCAGTTCATGCTCGACGTGCATACGCAGGATCACGGTTATACCGAGGTCTACGTGCCGTACATGGTCAGCGAGGAGGCCGCCAACGGCGTGTCCAGTTTTGCCAAATTCAAGGACGATTTATTCAAGCTTGAGGGGCGCGATTTATACCTGATCCCGACGGCCGAATATCCGGTCACCAATTTCGTGCGCGGCGAAATTCTCTCCAACGAGTCGCTGCCACTGAAATTCGTTTGCCATACGCCGTGTTTTCGCAGCGAGGCCGGTTCTTACGGCAAGGACACGCGCGGCATGATACGCCAGCACCAGTTCGACAAAGTCGAACTCGTACAGATCGCGCATCCGTCAAAGTCGTACGAACTGCTGGAGGAACTCACGGGGCATGCCGAGACGATATTGAAGCGGCTTGACCTGCCGTACCGGGTGATGGCGCTGTGCACCGGCGACATGGGGTTCTCCTCGGCCAAGACTTACGACATCGAGGTCTGGCTCCCGGGCCAGAACGCCTACCGCGAAATATCATCCTGCAGCAATTTCGAAGCATTCCAGGCGCGGCGTATGCAGGCGCGGTTTCGCGGCGAGAAGGGCAAGCCCGAGCTCGTGCACACGCTTAACGGTTCAGCATTGGCGGTTGGCCGTACGCTGGTCGCGGTGATGGAGAATTACCAAAACGCCGATGGCAGCGTGACGGTTCCCCTGGCGCTGCGCCCATACATGGGCGGGCTGGAAAAAGTCTCCGCCTAGCCGCGACGGCTGACCCCCGTCCGCGAGTCTGCTAAAATACGCGCCTCCGGAGAGGTGGCAGAGCGGTTGAATGTACCGGTCTCGAAAACCGGAATCCGGGCAACTGGATCGTGGGTTCGAATCCCACCCTCTCCGCCAAATGTCAAGCATTTGTGCGGGTTCCCAGCACCGAAGTAGTCCTGTTCCCTCATCTGTTCCCTCATTACTTTGAGGCCCCAGAAACCGCATAACGGCGGAAGGCGACTAAGGAGTCGCTCCTTCTGAACGACCATCCCCATAACCCGGTTCGCCCCACGTTTGACCCACCGGTGGGGTATACACCCCGTCAAAAGAAGCCCGTAGCGTAAGGGTTTGACGGTGTGATCTTCACTATCTCCCTCCGATTCTCTTTCGTATCGTTAGCCCAGCATGGTCTGGAAAGCCGCTATTCCGTGACGCGCCCCCTGCGTTTCGCCAGAGTTATTAATAAAAATATATAAAACACATCTGAGATG
>CAMBSS010000201.1 GCA_945870465.1 Bordetella parapertussis
AGGCGGAAGCGCAGCGCATCGCCAAAGAGCAGGCGGACGCGCAGAACGCAATGGCGGCGCAGGCGGCTTCCGCGCTGGCCAAGATGCGCAGCGAATACATGGAGCGCATTCGGGCGAAGATACTGCGGGCGCTCATCAAACCCCAAAATATCCAGGGCAGCGAAGAGGCGGAATTCAACATCGTGGTGCTGCCGGACGGCAATGTTCTCAACGCGAGAGTAAAGCGCGCGAGCGGCAACAGCGCCTACGACAATGCGATCGAACGCGCGATCACCCGCGCGCAGCCGTTGCCCATGCCGCCCGATCCGGCATTGCTCAAGGAATTCAGGGAACTCAATCTCAAGTTCAATGCCAAAGAGTGATCGCATCGCGGACATTTCTGCGTAAAATACGGTGCAATGAAAAATAAAAACCTGCGGTATCTGTTCCTGCTGTGGCTCGCCTTCAGCACCGGCGTTTGTGCCCAGCTGAAGATCGAAATTACGGGTTTCGGCTCCAACCTGTCGCCGATCGCCGTCCTGCCGCTGAAAGGCGAGGAAGCGCTCCCGCAAAAAGTGACGGAAATCGTCGTCGCCGATCTGTATCGCAGCGGTTTTTTCAAGATCATCGACAGCGGCGGCGTCAATCCCGTGCCTTCGGAGCCCAACGAAGTGCAGTTTCCGGCGTGGAAGACACGCGGCGCCGACGCGCTGGTGATCGGCAGCGTGTCGCCCCTGCCCAACGGCTATTTCGACGTGCGCTTTCGCCTGATGGACGTGGTGAAACAGACGCAGCTTGCGGGTTTTTCTTACCAGGTAACCGCCACGAACCTGCGCTATACCGCGCACAAGATCGCCGACGCCATCTACGAGAAGCTGACGGGCGACGTCGGCGTCTTCAGCACGCGCATCACCTATATCGTCAAGAACGGCACGCGCTTCGAACTGCAGGTCGCGGACGCCGACGGCTTCGGCGCGCAAACCATACTGGCGTCAAACGAGCCCATCATCTCGCCGGCGTGGGCGCCCGACGGCAACCGGCTCGCCTACGTATCGTTCGAGCGCAAGAAACCCATCGTCTATATCCAGTCGCTGCTGACCGGGCAGCGCACGGTCGCCGCCAATTTCAAGGGCAGCAACAGCGCGCCGGCATGGTCGCCCGACGGCCGGCGTCTCGCCGTGGTGCTGTCGAAAGACGGCAATTCGCAGATCTACCTGGTGAACGCTGATGGCAGTGACGTCAAGCGGCTGACGAATACCAGCACCATAGACACTGAGCCGAATTTTTCGCCGGACGGCCAGCACGTGATTTTCACATCCGACCGCGGCGGTAGCCCGCAGATCTACCGCGTGCCGGTCGGCGGCGGTGCGCCCGAGCGGCTCACGTTCGACGGCAGTTACAACGTTTCACCGCGTTATGCGCCCGACGGCAAGTCGTTCGTGTTCATCCAGCGCACGTCCGGACGCTTCAACGTCGCCACCCAGGATTTTGCAAGCAAGCAGACGCAGTCGCTGACCGAGAACGGCATCGACGAGTCGCCGACCTTCGCGCCCAACGGCAGGATCATCCTCTACGCAACCGAGATCAGGGGGCGTGGTATATTAGCCGCGGTATCGAGCGATGGCCGTGTGCGTCAGCGTTTCAGCGCGGCAGCGGGCGATGTGCGCGAACCGGCGTGGGGTCCATTGATTAAAAGCCCATGACAAGGAGTGATACCAGATGAAAAAACTATTCTCGGCTCTTGCAGTGCTGGCAATACTGGCGGGTTGCGCCAGCCAGGAAGTGCAAAAGCCGGTTGAGGTGACTGAACCCAAGCCGACGCCGCCTACCGTTGTCGCGCCGCAGAAAAAAGTGGATCCGCCACCGGTTGTTACCAAGGTTGACCCGCCCAAGGTCGCCGGCTCGCCGCTGAATCCGCTCAACCCGGACAGCGATCTGTATAAAAAACGCAGCGTGTTCTATGACTACGACAGTGTCATCGTCAAAGATGAATACAAACCGGTAGTGACCATGCATGCCCAGTACCTGGTCGCCAACCGCGCGCAGAAAATCACCATCCAGGGCAATACCGACGAGCGCGGCAGCCGCGAATACAATATCGCGCTCGGCCAGCGTCGCGCCGACAGCGTGAGGCAGATGATGGTGTTGCTGGGCGTCAAGGAAGACCAGATCGAGAGCGTGAGCCTCGGTGAGGAAAAACCGCGCAACCCGGGCCACGACGAGGCGGCATTTTCCGAGAACCGCCGCAGCGACATCCGCTACGCAGGCGACAAGTAACGCCTGAATGGTGAAATCCGTGTCTGGGTACCCATTAAACCGCGCCGCGCTTGCAAAGTGCGGCGCGGTTTTGCTTTTTGCCGCACTCGCCGTGCCCGCGCAGGCGGGGCTCTTCGACGACGAGGAGGCGCGCAAGCAGGTCGCGGCCGAGCGCCAGCGCATCGACGAGGTCAAGAAAGATCTGGCGGCCCAGCAGCAGGCGGTCGACGCGCGTATCAACAAGGTCGAGGAGGCTTTGAAGAGCCAGGCGCTGCTCGATCTTTTCACGCAGATCGAAGCGTTGAAGCTTGAAATGACCAAGCTGCGCGGGCAGATCGAAGTGCTCAACAACAGCGTCGAGAGCACCAGCAAGCGCCAGCGCGACATGTATCTCGATCTCGATACGCGTGTGCGCCGTTTCGAGCAGCAGGGTGGCCCGCCGCCGGCCGCTGAAGCGCCCGCTGCACCCGCCGCTGGCACGCCGCCTGCTGCCGTGCCGGCCACCGGCGCCGCGCCCGCCACCGTGACTGCCATAAATGCCGACAGCGGCGCCGAGACGCGCGCCTACGAGGCCGCGCAAAGCCAGCGCCGCATGGGCAATTACCAGGGCGCGATCGTCGCTTTCCAGAATTTCATCAAGCAGTATCCGAAAAGCAACCTGGCGCCGCGCGCGCAGTACTGGATAGGCGACTCCTACTTCAACCTGCGCGATTTCAAACTCGCGATCGGCAGCCAGCAGACTTTGCTCAAGACCTATCCCGACAGCCCGACGGTGCCCGACTCCATGCTGAATATCGCCAGTTCGCAGATCGAGATGGGCGAGTCCGTCACCGGCAAAAAAAACCTCGAAGAACTCATTGCCAGATTTCCGATCAGCGAGGCCGCGGAAAAAGCCAAGCGCCGCATCACGGGGTTGAACGCCCAGGGCCAGGCGCCGTCGGGTGCCGCCGCGCCCTCTGGCAAGCCGTAGGCTGGCGCCGGTGAGAGGTGAGGAGTGAGGAGTGAGGCGTGAGGAGCAAACCCGCTAATACCGCAGCAGCGGATCGTTTGACGCCTCCTGTCTTAGGTTCATTCTGCGTTTCACCGGGACTCCCTGCCGCCAGCGCCGGCGCCCGCGATTAGCATGTTGTTCTGGCTCGCGCTGATTACATTCGCCGTTGCGGCCATCGCCATGATCGTGCTCGCGCGCGGCCTGCTTTCGATCGGCTTGCTGCGCGACGCGGCAGTCGCACTGCCAGCGCCGCCGCCGCGCGTGTCGGTCGTCATCGCGGCGCGCGACGAGGCAGGCGGTATCGAGGCCGCGCTCGACTCGCTGCTTGCGCAGGACTACCCGGATTACGAGGTGATCGTCGTCGACGACCGCTCAAGCGACGCAACGCCGCAGATACTCGCGCGCAAGGTGGCGGGTGGCGGGCGCCTGCGGGTGGTGCGCATCAACGAACTGCCGGCAGGGTGGCTCGGCAAGAACCACGCGCTTGAATGCGGCGCGCGCGCGGCCAGCGGGACGATACTGGTGTTCGCCGATGCCGACGTCGTGATGCACTCCGATGTCATCAGCCGCGCGGTAAGCCACGCGATGGCGGCGCGCCGCGATCACGTGACGATCACGCCGGAAGTCGTGGTGCGCAGCCATGCGCTCGGCATGTTCATGGGCGTGTTCACCATGTTTTTTACGCTGTATGCGCGGCCGTGGAAAGCAGTGGACCCGAACAGCCGCTGCTTCATCGGCATCGGCGCGTTCAACCTGGTGCGTGCCGACGTTTATCGCGCCGTCGGCGGACACAACCGCATCGCGATGCGGCCTGACGACGACATCAAGCTCGGCAAAATCATCAAGGACGCCGGCTACTCGCAGGAGATGCTGTTCGGGCGCGGGTTGATGAGCGTTGAGTGGTATCCCACGCTCGGCGCGCTCGCCCGCGGCCTCGAAAAGAATTCGCTCGCAGGCGTCGATTACAGCGTCGCTGCCATGCTCGCCGGGACATTCGCGCAACTGGTATTTTTCGTGTGGCCGTTCGCTGCGCTGGCGGTGACCGACGGCGCGACCCTGGCGCTCAATGCCGCGGTGTGTATCGTATCGCTGGCGACTTATGTGGCGACCGCGCGGATGGTCGGCGCGCCGCGCTGGTATGCGGCGGGCTTTCCGCTGATGGCCGCGATATTCGTCGGCATACTCTGGCGCGCGACTTTTATTACCCTGCGTGACGGCGGCATCACGTGGCGCGGCACGCGCTATCCGCTTGCCGCGCTGAAAGCCAACCGGGTTTAGGCGGACGATCATGGCGAGAGCAGTGGTGTTGCTGTCAGGCGGGCTCGATTCGGCGACGGTGCTGGCGATGGCGCGCGACGCCGGTTACGACTGTCATTGCCTGTCGGTCGATTACGGCCAGCGCCATCGCGCCGAACTGTATGCCGCGGTGCGCGTCGCGCAAGCGCTCGGTGCGCGCGAGCACCGCGTCACCAAGCTCGATCTCACGGCGTTCGGCGGCTCCGCGCTCACCGACTCGAGCATCGCGGTGCCCACCGAAGGCATCACGGACGGCATCCCGATAACCTACGTCCCCGCGCGCAATACCATCATGTTGTCGCTGGCGCTCGCTTTTGCCGAAGTGCTGGGTGCGCGCGACATATTTTTCGGCGCCAACGCGGTCGACTATTCCGGCTACCCGGATTGCCGTCCGGACTTCATGCGTGCGTTCGAGACCATGGCCAATCTCGCGACCAAGGCCGCAGTGGAAGGCAACCGGCTCACGCTGCACACGCCCATCATCAGCAACACCAAGGCCGACATCATTCGCCGCGGCATGGCGCTCAAGGTCGATTACGCGCTGACGGTTTCGTGCTACCAGGCGGACGCTGACGGCCGCGCCTGCGGCGTCTGCGATTCATGCCGCCTGCGCAAAGCCGGTTTCGAGTCGGCGGGTGTTGCCGATCCGACCCGCTACCAGAGCTAAGCAAGGGTTGAAAGACTTTATTGTCGTCGTTCCCGCGTGTGAGAGCCTGCCCCGGCAGGTATCAAGCCGGGGCGGGAACCCAGGATCGAGCTGTTTCTGGATACCCGCCTGCGCGGGTATGACGATTAATTAGAGGTTCCCCAACTCGTTGGCCATTACCCGCATTAGAATGTGCTCACTCGTCAGCCGGAGAATTCATGGAAGCCACCGCTAATCTGGGCGCCACCGTTGCATGGTGCGGTTTCGCGCTCGGCCTCGTGTTCGGCGCGGTCGGCAACAAGGTCAATTTCTGCACCATGGGCGCGGTGTCCGACATTGTCAACATGGGCGACTGGAGCCGCATGCGCATGTGGCTGCTTGCCATCGCGGTCGCCATCATCGGTTCGTATACGCTGTGGCATGCGGGCCTCGTCGATTTGTCGAAATCGATTTACACCGCGCCGAATTTCACCTGGCTGTCGTTCATCGTCGGCGGTTTTTTGTTCGGCGTCGGCATGACGCTGGGTTCGGGTTGCGGCAGCAAAACGCTGATTCGCATCGGCGGCGGCAATCTGAAATCGCTGGTGGTCTACGTGTTTCTCGGCATTTCCGCGTACATGACCCTGCGCGGGTTGTTCGGCCAGTTCCGCGTGTCGGTCCTGCAGCCCGTCGCGATCAATTTCGAAGCTTACGGCCTCAAAGGACAGGACCTGCCTTCGCTGCTGGCCGGTAGCGGCGTGGCCTTGGCGACATTGCGCGCCGCGGTGGCGGCGATTGTCGCGGCGGGGTTGCTCGTCTTTGTATTGAAAGACCGCGAGTTCCGGGCCAATTTTGACTATCTGGCGGGCGGCGTGGTGGTGGGGTTGATCGTTGTGGCCGGCTGGTACGTTACCGGGCATCTGGGTTACAAGGAAAACCCCGACACGCTGGAGATGACCTTCTTCGGCACCAACACGCGCGCCGCTGAGTCGTTCTCTTTCGTGGCGCCGCTTGCTTATACGCTAGAACTTCTCATGTTGTGGACGGACAAGTCGCTCACCATCACGTTCGGCATCATGGCGGCGCTGGGCGTCGTGCTGGGCTCGTTCGTCTATGCGATGGCAAGCAAGACATTCCGCTGGGAAGGCTTTACCACCATAGACGATCTGCGCAACCACATCATCGGCGGCATCCTGATGGGGTTCGGCGGCATCACCGCGCTCGGCTGTACCGTAGGCCAGGGCATCAGCGGCTTTTCCACGCTGGCGCTGGGCTCGATACTGACGTTCGGCGCCATCGTCGCCGGCTCGGCGGTGACGATGAAGTATCAATACTGGAAGATCATGCGCGAAAGCTGAGCGGAGCGCGACTGGACGCTGTATTAGAGGGAAAAAGGCAGTATTCCGGAGTGAATTCCCGCGTAAAACCACCGCCCGGCACACCGGTTAAATTGACCAGACAGCACGTAACCGGTACAATTCGCGCCTCTTGCGGGCGGTTAGCTCAGCCGGTAGAGCAGCGGACTTTTAATCCGTTGGTCGCGAGTTCGAATCTCGCACTGCCCACCAAATAAACCGTTATATGTCCGCAACTTATAACGTTCTCGGCAAAATAATTGCTGATGTAAAAAAACTATAAACAGCTATAAACTTTTGAGCGTGTTTCTTTCGGGAAACACGCTCTTTTCGTTTTCAGCGCTTTGGAGCGTGTTTTTCACC
>CAMBSS010000202.1 GCA_945870465.1 Bordetella parapertussis
CGGCTCGACCGCTGCTTCGACGCCTACCAGGACTGCCGCACCGACATCAGCGCCCATCCCAGCACTTATCTCAAGCGCCTGTACGCGGACTCGGTGGTGTACTCGAGCGGCACCCTGCGCGACGCCATCGACACCTTCGGCGACGACCATGTGCTGTTCGGCACCGACTTCCCTCACGGCATCGCCGACATGCCGGGCACCCTCGCGCGCGTCAACGAACTCGCCGCGGTGCTGCGCGACAAGGTGCGCGGTGCAAATGCGGCTCAGGTGTTTAAGCTTTAAATCTCTGGGGGGCAGCCCCTGAGCAGGCCACTTTTCATTCATCTTTCATTCCCGCGTGTGCGGGAATTCAGAGCCGCCGGGGGCAGCCCGGCAGCTGGCTACTTTCTTTTGCGCGGCCAAAAGAAGAGTAATCAAAGAAAAGGCCGCCCCAGTGAGCCGTCCCCTTGCGGGGCTTCCCTGTGTTACTCGACGAAACAGGCGGCTGTGGAACTCGCGCGCAAAATGAATGAACACGTAAGTGGTCCGCGCGCTCGGACAGTCCTCGCCGAATTCCCTGGTCCGTCTGTGTTACTCGGCGGCTCACAGGGGACCCAAGGGCGGGTAGCGTCGTAGGTTGATGCTTAGGTGACGGGAATGAGTATTAAAGAGAGAAGCAGCTTGAAATTCGACTTCCACCAGATACACCACGGTATGCATCGCTACGCTACTGCTTCTGGGGGCCCCTTGTGAGCCGCCGAGTAACACAGATGAGTTCGGTGCCGTGGTCGAGGACCTGTCTGAGCTCGCAACCCTGATGTGTTTTCTCATTCTTCGAGCGAGTTCCACAGACCCCGAACTCGTCGAGTAACACAGGGAACGCGCAGGCGCGGCTCACCAGGGGTGGCCTTTTCTTCCGTTAGCTTCTTTTGGCCATACAAAAGAAGGTAACCAGCCCCGGGTCTGCCACCCGGAGCTTTAAGCATTAGGAAGTAACCAGCTACCGGGCTGCGCTCGGAGATTTAACCGGCTGGCGCGGTTTCCGCCGCGGCAGGAACAGCACGCGCTTTCACCCGCGCGCCTATCCCCATAATCCACGCCGGAATGAGCGCGAGCGCAAACACGATCGCGACGACCAGGAAGCTGTCGCGGAATCCCATGGTGTAGGCCTGCGCCAGCACCACGCGGCCGAGGTAATGCAGTGCTGCCGCCTGCTGCACGTCGGCGCTGGCACCGGCCTGCGCGAACAAGCCCTGCATGGTACGCAGCAGTTCAGCAGTCGCGCTGTTGCCTGCGGTCTGCAGGCTGGAGAGCGCGTCGCTGTGAAAAAACGTGCGGCGGTCGAGCACCACCGACAGGATGTTGGTGCCGAGCGCGCCGCCCAGCTGGCGAAAAAAATTGATCATGCCCGCGCCTTGCCCGAGCAATTCGGGCGGTAGCGCGCGCAGGGCCGCGACGTTGAGCGACGGGTTGATGAACCCGAGGCCGATGCGGCCGAGAATGATCCACCACGCGAAAGTCCAGAACGGCGTGTTGGCGTCGGCGCCCGCCATCCACCACGACGACAACGCGAAACACGCGAGCCCGGTCATGATCAGCCAGCGCGCGGGCAGGCGGTCGGTGAGATAACCGCCTATCGGCAGCACCGCGCCGAGCACCAGGCCCGCCGGCATCAGCAACAGGCCTGCCGTCAACGGACTATAGCCCTGCACGATCTGCACGAAGAGCGGCACGAGGTAGACGGAGCCGAACAGGCCCGCGCCGAAAATGCACGCGACAAATGCAGCGGACGCGAATTGTATGCTGCGCAGCGCGCGCAGTTCGACCAGCGGCTTGGCCACGCGCAATTCCCAGGTGACGAAGCCGGCGCCGCTGGCGAGCGCCAGCGCGAGCAGGCCCAGCACATATCCCGACGACCAGCCCTCGCGCTGCCCGCTCGAAAGACCGGTCAGGAGGCAGCCGATTGAAGCCGCCATCAGCGCGAAACCGGTCCAGTCGAAGTCTGCGCGCGCGCCTTCTTCTTCGCGGTCCGGCAGCAGCACGCTGCCCATCAGGAGCGCCGCCACGGTGGACGGGATCGGGATATAGAACACGGCGCGCCAGCTGAAGTGCTCGATTAAGAGGCCGGCGACGGTGGGGCCCATCGCCGGGCCGAGGATCACGCTCAAGCCGAAGAACCCCATCGCCTTGCCGCGCTGGTCATGCGGGAACACGCGGAACAGTGCATAGATCGCCAGCGGCTGCAGCAGCCCGGTGATCGAGCCCTGCACGATGCGGCAAAAGATCAGCACGAGGTCGTTCGGCGCCGCGCCGCCGAGCACCAGTGCTGCCACGAACACGACGAGCGCGCCGACGAAAGTCTTGCGCGTACCGAAGCTGTGCACCATCCATGCGGAAAGCAGCATGGCGATCGTAGTGCCCGCCAACGCGCCGGTCGAGAGCCACTGCGCGCGGTCCTGGCCGATGCCGAACGCGCCCATGATGTCCGGGATCGCGACCACCACCGACGTCGTGGTGACCGACGCCGATATCGTGCCCAGCAGAACGGTGATGGCTACGAGCCAGCGGTAACGCGGGCCGTAACGCGCGAACAGTTGCTCAGTGGTTTCCGCGGTCAATGTCCACTTCCACCATCATGCCCGGGCGCAGGGCGCGGTCCTTGTCGGTGAGCACTATGCGCACCGGCAGGCGCTGCGTGATCTTGGTGAAGTTGCCGCTCGGGTTGGGGTCGGGCAGGAGCGCAAACTTGCTGGTGGCCACCTGCCCGATGCGCGACACCTCGCCGCGGAACACTTTGCCCGGATACGCATCAACGTGGATGTCGGCTTTCATGCCCGGCTTGAGCGCGCCGACGTCGGTTTCCTTGACGTTGGCTTCGACCCAGATTTCCTGCGGGTCGTGGAACATGGCGATGCGCTGGCCGGGCGCCACGTGTTCGCCCTTGCGCAGGAAAGTCATCACCACCTTGCCGTCGGCGGGACTCGTGATCACGCGGTCGGCGATGTCGACTTCCTGGCGCTTGATCTGCGCGCGGATCTCGTCGGCCTGGCGTGCCAGCACCGTCAGTTGCTGCGCGATGACCTGCAGATTTTTGCGGCTGCCGCCCGCCGCCGACATCATGCCGCGTGCGCTGGCGACGTCGGCCTGCGCCTTGCGCAGGTTCTGCTCGGCCTGCTGGTAAGCCGACTGCGCGCGCGCGACCTCCTGCTGTGTCAGGTACTTTTCGATTTCCTTGTTGCGCTTGTAGTCTTCGGCCGCCTGCTTCAATTGCACTTCAAGCGACGCGGCCTCGGCCTGCGCGGCGGTGAGCCGGCTGGTTTCGCTCTCGTATTTGCCGAGCGTCTCCTGGTCGACCTGCCCCGCCTGCGCGCGCGTCATCGCCATCTGGCCTTCTATGCCTTCCAACTTGGAGCGCAGCACTTCGCTCTGCAGCACCGCATCGCGATCATCCACGCGCGCAAGGAGCTGGCCCTTCTTCACGTCGTCGCCTTCCGTCACCGGCAGCTCGGTGACCCAGCCCGACACGCGACTGGAGATCGTGATCACCTCGCCGTCGATGCGCGCGTCGTCGATATGCAGATGCGTGAGCCGCAGGTACAGCCAATGCCCCGCCCACGCCGCGAGCAGCAGCGTGACGATCACCAGCGCCTGGGTTTTCCTCTCGCCGCCCAGCCGCGCGCGAAAATCGCTCGCTCTTTCGCGCACGCCGCGCCGCGTCACAGGTGGTTGTTCGCTTGCCATGGGGAACCGATAAAGTCTTTTTAATTTTGACTGCGGCCCGATTCGCGACTGGCCATCGGGTTTGCTGCGGGGTAAAGGGATTATCCTGCCGATGACGCTTCGGCGGCAAGCATCCTTCTCGCGCTTCTTGATTTGCCGCGCCCGTTTTGATTATATACAAATTTTTGTATAATATTTATATGAAACCCGTGGGGTTTCTTGGCGACTCGCTTGAAGCGCTGTTGCAGTTTTCGCGCAGTGCACGCCGGGATGCCGGGTTTCAGCTGAACAAAGTCCAACGCGGGCTCGCCCCTGACGACTGGAAGCCGATGAAATCTATGGGTGCCGGCGTGAATGAAATTCGGGTGCGCGATGCTACCGGCGCTTACTGCGTTATATATATTGCACGCCTTGCAGAAGCGGTCTGCGTGCTGCATTGTTTCCGCAAGAAATCCCGGCGCACACCTGCGGGCGATCTTGACCTGGCACGCAGTCGTTACAAGCAACTTATGTGGAGATATCGATGAAGAAGCGAAGTTTTGAAAGTGTCTGGGATGCCATCGAAAGCGATCCGCGCGAAGCGGCGAACCTGCGCGCCCGCTCGGAACTGATGATTGCTCTAAAAGAACATCTGCAAGCCAGCAAGCTAACTCAGGCCCGAGCGGCGAAACTCCTCGGCGTAACTCAGCCCCGGGTTTCAGATCTCATACGCGGCAAGATCGACCTTTTCTCGCTTGAGACCCTGATTGACATGCTCGCTCGTGCCGGCGCCCAGGTGAAGCTGAGCGTTCACTTCAACAAGCGCGCCGCTTGAAGCCCTGTGACACCGAAGATGGCCGATTCAATGGACGTGCCAGAACGCGCTGAAAAACAAGCGCCAGCGCCCGCAAAAGTCAGGCGTCAAGGTCTGCTGCAGTACGAGCGAGACCACGGGCCTTTAACTGCGGCGCAGAAGAAAGCCGTCGAGAGGTTGTCGCCGCACGGCCGCATGAAAGTCAAAAGCATTCTGCTTTGATACAGCGGTCCGTGCCGTTGGGAAACAACACCCTCACGCCTTCACCCTCTCCCGCCCTCACGGCTTTTCTTCCCCCTCACGCCCTCACGGCTCCTACGAATACCTTCCACTCTTCCCCGGAGGAAAAGGCGAACGCCGGCCGGCGAGCCTCAAGGCTTGCCACAGTCCCATATTGGGACTATATTGCGTCATGCGTGTAATCGCCTTGTCCACTTTGCGCAGCTTCTGGGAAGGCAGCCGCGCAAATGCTGATGCCCGTGAACCGATATTGGCGTGGTACCGACACGTGTTTAGAGCGGATTGGAGTTCGCCCGCCGACGTCAAGCGGGAGTTCGGCACGGCCAGCATTTTGCGCGATGGCCGGGTGGTATTCAACATCGGCGGCAACAAGTACCGGCTAGTGGTGTGGATCAACTATCCCTACCGTGTCGTTTACGTCCGGTTCATCGGCACGCACGCGCAATACGACCGCATAGATGCGCAGGAGATTTGAGAGTCCCCAAAGGAGCACACCATGGAAATCAAACCGATCAGAACCAAAACGGATTACCGCGCCGCGTTGAAGAAAATCGAGGCGTTGATGTCTGCGCGCGCTGGCTCGCCGGAAGGGGAGCGCCTGGACGTCATGGTCACGCTGGTTGAGGCATATGAAAGGAAACATTACCCCTTCGATTTGCCAGACCCGGTAGAAGCCATCAAATTCCGCATGGAACAAATGGCGCTCGCGCCAAAAGACCTGGTGCCGATGATCGGGCAGATCAACCGCGTGTATGAGATCCTCAACCGCAAACGCCCCCTCACCCTACAGATGATCCGGCGGCTGCATCGGGAGCTGGGCATTCCGGCAGAATCTCTTATCAAAGACCCCGACCAGCGCCGCGCTGCCTGACTCACGCCTTCACCCTCTCACGCTCTCACGCCCTCACGGCTTCTTCACTAATAGCGGCCACTCTCCTGCGGAGGGAAAGGCGAAGGCCGGCCGGTGAGCGCTTCGAGCATGATGACTTCCGCGTCGGCGTGATTAAGAACTCCCGCCGGCGTCATCTTCCCGCCCTCGATCCAGAGCGGCTTTTCGTGGTGCGTGGTCGCGTAGCTGAAAGCCGCCCCGCCGACCGGCTTCAGGTCCACGGCGCCGAAGCACAGGCAGAAGTAGGTTTTTTTCTCGTCGGTCTCGATATAACAGCCGGTGCCGCGGATGCCGATCGCGACCGTCATCGTCGACAGCTTGCGCTCGCCCGTGCCGAAGACCGAGAGCAAACCTCCCGTCACCACGCGCAAGAATGATTCGATTGACACTCCGAATTCGACGCGGCTGTTCTGCCGCTGCAAAAACGCGTTATCGCCGATAACGAAAACCACGCGCGCGGCCTTGCCGGTTTCGACGACATTCCCTGCCGCGACAATCACGCCCTTCGCGGCAGGCTTGCCGTTCACCATCACCTCGCCCTTCACTTCGACTATGCCCTGCGGCAGCGACTTCGCGTCCGCCGCCAGCGCCCTCTGCACCCAGCCCATCATGCCGCCCGCTGCGCCGGCGGCCAGGCCGTGAATGAATTGACGTCGTTTGAGTTTTGTCATGGTTGTGTATTGCCCGAAAGGTGTCCCGCACTCTATCATTCTCGCGGCCTCACTACTTCCATCTCTCGTCTCTCGCCCGGCGTCTTTCGGATCTTTCCTCACGCCCTACCGATTTCCGCCTCTCGCCTAGCGTCTCTCGGCGAAGCGGGCCTCATCAGAACTACCTCAGGTCGCATCGTGCGAGGTTCAGGTTGTAGGCTGCAAAAAACCTTTTCAGATTTGCGTGCGATTTACGTTTTGGAAAACTGATATTTCAAGACTTGAGCCCGCGCTGTTGTCGCAGAGGACATGCAGTGTTGTCTTGGGCAACGGGTGATGCTCTTCAGACTGATGTCAGACATAGCGGCTCGCTTCTTTAGCATGGCACTATCTGAGGGGTCTTCGTTGGAACGTCTGCTCGCATTGCACAAAGGCATTGGGGCTAAACACGTCAATGTCGCGGACATGCGTAATGCTCTTTTGCCACTCCCACCCCTCCCCGAACAACGCCGGATCGTGGCCAAAGTGGAGCAACTGATGGCCTTGGTGGACGCGTTGGAAACGCAGCTCGCCGCCTCCCGTGCCACCGCC
>CAMBSS010000203.1 GCA_945870465.1 Bordetella parapertussis
GGCGCAAAGCGAACACAAAGGCATGCTCGCCCGGTTCTTCGACTGGTTCAACCGCATGTTTGCGGCGTTTACCAGCGGCTATACAAAATCGGTGGCGGTTCTGATCCGGCGCGCCGTGCTGGTGTCGCTGACTTTCGCGGTAATGCTGGGCGTGCTCTACGGCATGCTTGCCACGCGCCCGACGGGTCTCGTGCCGGACGAGGACCAGGGCTATATGTTCGCCGTCATGCAATTGCCCGCCGGCGCGTCGCTCGAGCGCACCAACGCGGTGGTGGACAAGCTCACGAAAATTGTCAACGAGCAGCCCGGCATTGCCGGCGTCGCCACTATCTCGGGGTTCAACCTGCTGACCGGATTGTCGACCTCGTACAACGCGACCGCGTTCATCCGCACCAAGCCGTGGGACGAGCGACAAGCCGCCGCCGAGTCTGGTCCCGCGATTTTGCGCGCGTTGACCGGGCGCCTGAACAGCGAAATCAAGGATGCCAACATCCTGGTGCTGAATCCGCCGCCGATCCGCGGTCTTGGTACCACGGGGGGGTTCGAATTCATCCTACAAAATCGCGCGGGCGGCGACGTTGCGGAATTCTCGAAGGTGCTGCAGGGTTTCCTTGGCGAGGCCCGCAAGCGGCCCGAACTCGGTTTCGTGTTCGCAAACTTCGACGACCGCGTGCCGCAGGTCGAATACGAAGTCGACCGCGACAAGGTCAAGTCTTTCGGCATCACCTTGTCGGACGTGTTCTTCGCGCTGCAGACATTCCTTGGCGGCTACTACGTGAACGACTTCAACCTTTATGGCCGCACGTTCCGCGTGCAGGCCCAGGCCGAAAGCTATGCGCGTGCTTATCCGGAAGACGTCAAGCGCTATTACGTGCGCAGCACCCGCGGCGACATGGTGCCGCTCTCCACGGTACTGAAGCCCCGGGTCGTCAACGCGCCGGAATATTTCCAGCGTTACAACATCTACCGCTCCGCGAGCATCAACGGGGGTGCTGCTCCGGGCTACAGCTCGGGCCAGGCCGCGCAGGCCATGGAGGAACTCGCCAAGTCGCTGCCGGTGGGTTACAGCTATGAATGGACCGGCGCCACGTATCAGGAAAAGAAAACGGGCGGCCAGACCGGCTTTATCTTCGCGCTGTCGCTGCTGTTCGTATTTCTGGTGCTGGCTGCGTTGTACGAATCATGGGCGATGCCGGTGGCGATTTTGCTGGTGATTCCGTTTGGTGTTTTGGGGGCGTTTTCAGGCCTGTGGATGCGCGAGCTCGCCAACAATGTGTATGCGCAGATCGGGCTCATCATGCTGATCGGGCTGGCGGCGAAGAACGCGATCCTGATCGTCGAGTTCGCGAAACTCGCGCGCGATCGCGGTGAATCCATCGTCGACGGCGCGCTGCAGGGCGCGCGGCTGCGCTTGCGGCCGATCCTGATGACGTCGTTTGCCTTCATTTTCGGCACCATCCCGCTGGCGCTCGCCACCGGCGCCGGCGCCGGCGCACGCCAGTCTCTGGGCACCACGGTCGTGTTTGGGATGCTGTTCGCGACCATGATCGGCATCTTCGTGATACCGGTGTTCTACGTCGTCATCCAGCGCATCAGCGAGCGCAAGGGGCCTTTCTCGAAAGACCAGGCGCCCGCGTCCGGCGCGCGGCCGGGGAGCGGCGCATGAAACGGCTGCTGATTATCGGACTCGCTTCGCTGCTGGCGGCGTGCGCGATGGGCCCCAACTACAAACGGCCTGAAGTGAATACGCCCGCCGCGCATCGCGGACAGGCTGCGCCGCTCGACAGCAAATCGCTGTCCGACCTGGCGTGGACGGATCTCTATCGCGACCCGGTGCTGGAAAAACTCATCAGAACGGCGCTGCAGCAGAATTACGACGTCAGGATTGCACTGGCGCGCGTCGAGGAATTCCGCGCCGCGACCGGCATCAGCGGGCTGGGCTCGATACCGCAGGTCTCTGCGGGCGTGAATTCGTCGCGTTCCCGCATTTCCACGGTCGGCCCCACGCCGCTGCCGGCGAGTGCAGCCGCCACGCGTTCGACCTACAACGCCGAGATCGACGTGTCTTACGAAGTCGATTTGTGGAGGCGTGTTGCCAGTATCAATGCGGCGACGCGCGCCGACCTCTACGCGTCAGAATTCGCGCGCGATGCGGCACGTGTCGCCGTCATATCGAACGTGGCAATCGCTTATTTCAATCTGCGCGCTCTCGATCAATTGCTGTTCGTGACCGAGCGCACCGTGGGCACGCGCGAAAAATTCGTCGAACTCACGCGCGCGCAGTTCAACCGCGGCGTGGTGTCCGGGCTCGACGTCAACCGCGCCGATGCGAGTCTCGCCACCGCGCGCGCCGCCATTCCCGATCTTAAAAGCCAGATCGCGCAGGCGGAAAACCTGCTGCAGGTATTGCTGGGAGAAAACCCGGCGCCCATCCTGCGCGAAGCGGCCACCGCTGCGCAGTATTTCCCGGCGCCGCCGGAAGTGCCGACCGGCCTGCCGGCAGCGCTCCTCGAGCGGCGGCCCGATTTGCGCCAGGCGGAAAACAACCTGATCGGCGCGAACGCGCGGCTGAAAGCGGTCAAGGCTTCGCTGTTCCCGACCATTTCGCTGACCGGCAGCTTCGGTTCGCAAAGCGCGGCACTCGCCAATCTGTTCAGCGGCCCGGCCAAGATCTGGTCGTTCGGCATCGGTCTGCTGCAACCCATCATCGACGCCAACCGCAATATCTACCAGGTCGACATTTACACGGCGCGCGAGAAGCAGGTGATGCTGCAGTACCAGCAGACCGTGGCGCAGGCGTTCCGCGAAGTGTCGGACGCGCTGGCGGCGCGCCAAGGCTACGCCGAAACATTGCGTGCCCAGGACGAACAGATCACCGCACTGCGCGCCGCGCGCGAGCAGGTGCTGAAACGCTACAACATCGGTTTCTCTTCGTATTTCGAAGTGATAGATGCTGAAAAAGCCCTTTACGACGCTGAGTCGGCGCGGGTGGCGGTTTACCGCAATACGCTGACGTCGCTGGTGCAGCTCTACAAGGCGCTGGGCGGTGGCTGGCAGATCGCGGCCGACGAACGCGCGGCCGCCGGGCAGCAAAATCCCGCTGCGAAGTGAAATATTAAAGTCGCAATATCCGTTGGCGGCTTAATTAGAGGCGGTCTCAACAACAATTTGGAACCGCCGATGAACGCAGATACGATCAAGGAATTGACCTGGATGCGGGGAAAGTTCTGGAATTATTTCGGCGTGTATCGGCGGTTGCTTGTCGGTGTAGTTTTTTTAGATGAGTTCTACAAATACCCTGCCGAAGGCAGGTTCCCCGCCATTGCCATAAAAAGGAACGCGTGATGATTGCTCTGACTATCAATGGTGAGCGGCAGAACGTCGATGTCTCCCCCGATACGCCGCTCTTGTGGGTGCTGCGCGATCATCTCAACCTGACCGGCACCAAATACGGCTGCGGCATGGCGCTGTGCGGCGCCTGCACCGTGCATCTCGACGGCAGCGCGATCCGCTCTTGTGTGACGCCGGTGTCGGCGGTGGCGGGCAAACAAATCACGACCATCGAAGCGGTCGGCACCACCAAAGCCGGCAAGGCGGTGCAGGCGGCATGGGAGAAGCTCGACGTCGTGCAGTGCGGCTACTGCCAGTCGGGCCAGATCATGAGCGCCACCGCGCTGCTGGCCAAGAATGCGAAACCGGGCGACGCCGACATCGACAACGCGATGGCGGGTAACGTCTGCCGCTGCGCGACCTATGTGCGCATCCGCGCCGCAATCAAGGAAGCCGCGAAAACGGTGGGAGCCTGAACATGAAACAACTTTTGAATAACGCACTTGAGAACCCCGCCCGCCGCCAGTTTCTGCAGGTGGCAGCGATAGCCGGCGGCGGATTTGCGATCGGCTTCGGCAATCTCGCGCGTGCAGCCGCGGCGGGCGCAGGTAGCGCGGACTTCGTGCCCAATGCTTTTGTGCGCATCGGCGGCGACAGCAGCGTCACGGTGCTGATCAAGCATCTGGAAATGGGGCAGGGCGTGAGCACCGGCCTGCCGACGCTGGTGGCGGAAGAACTCGACGCCGACTGGGCGCAAATCCGGTTCGAGGGTGCGCCGGCGAATGCCAGCCTCTATAACAACCTGCTGTGGGGGCCTGCGCAGGGCACCGGCGGCAGCACCGCGATAGCGAACTCCTACGAGCAATTAAGAAAAGCGGGCGCTACTGCGCGCGCGATGCTGGTGGCGGCAGCGGCCGATGAATGGAAGGTGCCCGCCGATTCCATCACCGTGAGCAAGGGTGTAGTCGCGCACAAGGCGACCAATCGCAAGGCAAGTTTCGGCCAATTGGCGGCGAAGGCGGCAACGCAGCCGGTGCCTGCCGACGTCAAGTTGAAAGACCCGAAAAACTTCCAGTACATCGGCAAGCGTGTCGCCCGCAAGGACAGCAAACCCAAAACCAACGGCAGCGCGCAATTCACGATAGACGTCAAGCTGCCGGACATGCTGACCGCGGTGGTCGCGCATTCGCCTTTGTTCGGCGGCAAGGTCAAGTCGTTTGATGCCACCAAGGCAAAAGCCATCAAGGGCGTAGTCGAGGTGGTGCAGGTCCCGAGTGGTGTCGCGGTGCTCGCCAACGATTTTTGGGCGGCGAAGCAGGGGCGCGATGCGCTGACGGTCGTGTGGGATGACAGCGTCGCCAACAAACTCGGTTCGGCTGAAATACTTGCGCAGTACAAAGAACTCGCGCAAAAACCCGGGCTGGTCGCGCGCAAGGACGGCGACGCGGACAAGGCGCTTGCCGGTGCCGCGAAAAAACTCGAGGCTACGTTCGAATTTCCGTACCTCGCGCACGCAGCGATGGAGCCGCTCGACTGCGTGGTCAAGCTCGACAAGGACAGCTGCGAAATCTGGAACGGCGAACAATTGCAGACGCCGGACCAGTTTGCGGTCGCCAAGCTCACGGGTCTTAAGCCCGAGCAGATCAAGCTCAACATGCTGTACGCCGGCGGCAGTTTCGGCCGCCGCGCCAATCCGCAGGCCGATTACATCCTTGAAGCCGTCAGCATCGCCAAGGCAATCAACGGTCGCGTGCCTGTGAAAATGATCTGGACGCGCGAAGACGACATGCGCGCCGGTTTTTACCGGCCGGCCTATTTTCACCGGATAGCCGCCGGTCTCGACGCGCAGGGCAATCTGATTGGCTGGCAGCACCGTATCGTCGGGCAGTCCATCCTCGCCGGCACGATGTTCGAGGGCATGATGGTCAAGGACGGCGTGGACGGGACTTCGGTCGAAGGGGCGAGCAATCTGCCGTACCAGATACCGAACATGCTGGTCGACCTGCATACGCCGAAGATCGGCGTGCCGGTGCTGTGGTGGCGCTCGGTCGGCTCGACGCATACGGCATTTTCTACGGAAACATTCATTGATGAGCTCGCAGCCGCTGCCGGCAAGGATGCAGTCGAATTCCGGCGCGCGCTGCTGGCAAAGCATCCGCGCCATCTCGGCGTGCTCAATCTCGCCGCGCAAAAGGCCGGCTGGGGCAAACCTTTGGCGAAAGGCAAAGGTCGCGGCATCGCGGTGCATGAATCGTTCAACACCGTCGTCGCGCAGGTTGCGGAAGTGAGCGTGAAACCTGACGGTACGCTGCGCGTCGATCGCGTGGTCTGCGCGGTCGATTGCGGGGTGGCGGTCAATCCCGACGTGATCACGGCGCAGATGGAAGGCGGCATCGGGTTCGGCCTGTCGGCGGCGCTGTACGGCGCGATCACGCTGAAGGAAGGACGTGTCGAGCAGTCGAACTTCCATGAATACCGGCCGCTGCGCATCAACGAGATGCCCAAGGTCGAAGTCCATATCGTCGCGAGCAGTGAAAAGCCGACAGGTGTGGGTGAACCCGGTGTGCCTCTCATTGCTCCAGCCGTGGCGAATGCGATTTTTTCTGCAACCGGCAAGCGTCTGCGGAATCTGCCGCTGAAGCTGCAGGCCTGAGACTCTGAAGGGTTACCAACATGATTGAATTACGCAAAGCCGGCGAGCGCGGCCACGCCAACCACGGCTGGCTCGACAGCTATTTCAGCTTTTCATTCGCCGATTATCACGATCCGCGGCACATGGGCTATGCCAGCTTGCGCGTCATCAACGAAGATGTGGTGCAGCCGGGCCAGGGGTTCGGCACGCACGGTCATCGCGACATGGAAATCATTACCTATATCCTGGAAGGCGCGCTGGAGCACAAGGATAGCCTGGGCACCGGCTCGATTATTCGTCCCGGCGACGTGCAGCGCATGAGCGCGGGAACCGGCGTGCGGCACAGCGAGTTCAATGCGTCGGACAAGGATCCGGTGCACCTGCTGCAGATCTGGATCGAGCCCGACACTGCCGGCATTGCGCCGGGCTACGAAGAAAAACATTTTGAAGCGGCATCCAGGCGCGGACGTCTGCGGCTGATCGCATCCAAGGACGGCCGCGAAGGTTCGTTAAAAATACACCAGGACGCGGCGATCTACGCAGTGCTGCTGGACGGCAGCGAAAAAGCGACGCATCCGCTGGCAGTGGAGCGCAAAGCCTATGTGCACGTCGCGCGCGGTAAAGTGACGGTCAACGGTCAGGTACTGAGTGCCGGCGATGCAGTCAAAATCAGCGGCGAAGCTGCGGTGGCAATGGAGAATGGCGCAGGTGCTGAAGTATTGCTGTTCGATTTGATTTGAAAGCGGCCTTAAAAA
>CAMBSS010000204.1 GCA_945870465.1 Bordetella parapertussis
GCGGCCGCATCGACCTTTGCCCCATATGAAATCAGCAACCGGGCAATATTGACGTGGTCCCTGGTCGCCGCGTACATCAAAGGCGTCCATCCGGACTGGTTCACGTTTGCGCCGCGGAGCACAAGGCTTCTGACTATTTCCAAATGGCCATTGATCGAAGCCAGCATCAGGGCCGTTTCGCCCAGTTGATTTTTTGCATTGACCTTGGCCCGCGCCGCCAGGAGCTCAACAATGGCGTGGCCGCTGCCCGCCGCCGCCGCCAGCATCAGGAGCGTGTTACCTTCCTGATCAGTGGTATCGGGGTCAACTCCGCGATTGAGCAGGGCATTGATGGCCGGCGCTTTGTCCTCGTTAACCGCGGCAACCATGTCTTCGTAAACTCCGGCGCCGGCCAACTGGCAAAAACCCAGCAAAACCAGCGCGCAAATAGTCTTATTAATCAACATTCGACAATTACCTCAATATCTTGAATAATTGATAAAAATTATCTGTTGTTTCTTTGCAAACCCGGTCAAAATCCAGGCCTTTCAGGCGCGCAATTTCCTCGGCGACGTGTTTGACGTAAGCCGGCTGATTGGTCCGGCCACGGTAAGGAACGGGCGCCAAATAGGGCGAATCGGTCTCCACGAGCAGTTTTTCCATCGGCACTGCAGCCGCAACCTCTTTGATGGTTTTCGCGTTCTTGAACGTCACTATCCCCGAAAAGGAGATGTAAAACCCCAGATCCATGGCCGCCTTGGCCACCTCCATCGACTCCGTGAAGCAGTGCATCACCCCGCCCGCCTTCTCTGCACCCTCCTCGCGCATGATGCGCAAAGTGTCGTCCGCGGCCTCGCGGGTATGAATGATCAGCGGTTTGCCGCACTCCCGGGCTGCGCGGATATGGGTGCGGAAGCGTTCGCGCTGCCACTCGAGATCGCCTTTCAACCGGTAGTAATCGAGCCCGGTTTCGCCGATCGCGACTATTCTGGGATTGGCAGCCAGCGCAATAAGTTCCTCGGCCGTGACGGCGGCAACGCCTTCGTAATCGGGATGCACGCCGACCGAACCGTGTATATGCGGATAGGTCTCCGCGAGTTTCCGCACGCGCGGGAAGTCCTCGAGAGTCACGGATACGCACAGCGCGCGTTCGACCGCGTTGTCGCGCATCAGCCCGAGTATGGAATCGATCTGGCCGGCGAGTTCCGGAAAATCAATATGGCAGTGCGAATCAACGAGCATAGCTGTCGGTCAGGTCTTCGCCGCGCAACAGCGCGGTATAAGAAAACAATAGTTGCTCGATGTAGAGGCGCGAGTTGAGCGGATGATGGACGCTGCGCTGCTGGCGCACCAGGGTGCGATGAAAACGCGCGATATCGATGGCGCGCAGACGGCCGGCAAGCTGGCTCAGCGCTTTGGCGTAATCCGGATTATAGCGCACGCGGCCGACTGATTTGGCGCTCAACAGGTCGTAGGTCCAGCGCTGCATCCAGCCGAGTAAACGCGGCAGAGGAAAATCGCGCACCTGTTCGGCTAATGCGAAAGCGTCTATGCCGGGCGCCGCCAGACTGCCGAGCAAAGACTTGCGCTGCGTCCAGAACGAGCCGTCATCGAGCGCCCGTGCAGCAAGCGGCGCGTTGCCCGTCTGCGCGAGACTCAGCGCGGGCTCCTTGACGCCCTCCTCGCGCAACCATTTCTCGGCAACCGGAACCGGCGGCGTTGGCAGCACGACCTGCTGGCAGCGGCTGATGATGGTTGCCGGCAGATAGCTTGGCCGATGCGCGACCAGCATGAAACGCGTATTGGGCGGCGGTTCTTCGAGGCTTTTCAGCAAGGCATTGGCCGCATTGACGTTGAGGGTTTCGGCCGGACAAAACACTATGGTCTTGCCGTTGGGCTGATGCGCCGTGAGATTGATGAAGTCATGCAGAGCCCTGATTTCATCGACAGATATCTGCTGACTGGGTTTCTTCTCGCCGGCGGCAGGCCCTTCGGGGCCAGCCGGGCGCAGGGCCTCAGGCAAAATCTCGCGGTAATCGGGATGGGCGCCGGCCGCAAACCAGCGGCAGCTTTGGCATGTGCCGCAGGCGGCGCCATCGACAGCAGGGGATTCGCAGGCCAGAGACTGCGCGAGCTTACGTACGAAATCGAGCTTGCCTATCCCTTCCCTGCCCCGGAACAGCAAGGCGTGCGGCAATGCTGCCCTGCGCTGCAGGATGTCCTGCCATTGGGCCTGGTGCCACGGATAGACAGTTATGGGCATAGCGGTTCCACGATCTCAACCAGCTTGCGCCGGATTTCCTCGATGCTGACCGTGGCGTCGATCACGCGCATGCGCGAGGCATCTTCGCGCGCGCGGCGCAGATAGCCGTCGCGCACGCGCTGAAAAAAATCATCCTTTTCCTGCTCGAAGCGGTCCGGCGCCTTGATGCTGCCGGCACGCTGCCGCCCCACTTCCGGCGCAACGTCGAACAGCAGCGTCAGGTCCGGCTGCAAGTCGCCCTGCACCCATTGTTCGAGCACTTTCAAACGCGCCCAGTCGGCGCCGCGTCCGCTGCCCTGGTAAGCGAACGTCGCGTCCGTAAAACGGTCGCAGATGATCCACTCGCCCTGCGCCAGCGCCGGCGCGATCACTTTGTCGATATGCTCGCTCCGCGCGGCGAACATCAGCATGGCTTCGGTTTCAAGATGCATGGCCTGGTTCTTGTCGAGCAGGAGGCCGCGCAGCTTTTCACCAAGCTCGGTGCCGCCGGGTTCGCGCGTGACGCGCAACTTGACGCCGCGTTTACGGAAAAAATCCGCAAGCCAGTCGAGGTGCGTGCTCTTGCCCGCGCCGTCGATGCCTTCAAGGGTGATGAATTTTCCGCGCATAGGTTCAGTGACGTTCAGTGGCGGCCGCGCCGCTGGTATTTTGTCACGGCGCGCTCGTGCTCAGCCAGCGTATTCGAAAAGTACGACGACCCGTCGCCGCGCGCCACGAAATACAATGCCTTGCTCGGCGCGGGATTGAGCGCCGCCGTGAGCGCGGCAACCCCGGGCAAGGCAATCGGAGTCGGCGGCAAACCCGTTCTGGTATAGGTGTTGTAGGGCCCGTCGGCAAGCAAATCGCGTTTGCGCAGGTTGCCGTCGAACTGCGCGCCCAGGCCATAGATCACGGTCGGATCGGTCTGCAGTTTCATGCCGAACTTGAGGCGATTCACGAATACTGCTGCGATCAGTGGGCGTTCAGCGGGCTGGCCGGTTTCTTTTTCGATGACGGAAGCGAGTATCAGCGCCTCATAGGGATTCGCCAGAGGCAGCCCGGCGGCGCGCGCGCTCCACAGAGAGTTGAGCTGATGCTGCATGGCGCGGTAGGCGCGCTGCATCAGCGCAGCGTCGCTAGCTCCGTTGGGAAAAAAATACGTGTCGGGAAAGAACCAACCTTCCACCGACGGATGAGCAATACTCAGGAGGGCGATCAAGTCGGCTTCGCTGGCGCCACGCGTATCGTGTTTGAGCGCGGGATGGGCATCGAGCGCCGCGCGCATCTGGCTGAAAGTCCAACCTTCGACGACGGTGATCTGATCGAGGCCGTGCATGCCGGACGTAATCATTTCCAGCAAGGCAAACGGGCTCAAGACGCTGCGGACTTCATAATTGCCGGCTTGCACGCGTCCAGCATGCCCGCTTAACCGGGCCAGCACTTCGAATTGCCACGGCGACTTGAGCACGCCCCCCGTCTGCATCTGCCGTGCTGCGCTGCGCAGACTGCTGCCTTCTTTGAGGCTGAATTGCACGGGGGTTGCGATCGACATTTCAGTCCAGCCGTAGAGGCCCAGCCAGGCGCCGAATGCCGCGATGAGCAATACGCTCAGCCAGAACAGGCGTTTAAAAAACCGTTTAATGGCTTTGAACATCGACTATCCATTGCTGCATACGGGTCGTCAACATGCCCTTGATCCATGTTTTGCGGTCAAGTGCCACGACCGGCCACAGGCCGATGACGCTGTTGACGACGAAGAGTTCGTCGGCAGCCAGCAGTTCATCGATGCCTATGTCTGCGATCTGCAGCGGAGTATCGTAAGCACGCGCGAGCTCGACCACCAGCTCGCGCATTACACCGCTTACCCCGCAACGTTTCAGGTCCGGGGTGAGCAGCTTGCCGTCCTTGCCGATGAACAGATTGCTCATGGTGCCGCCGATTACGTTGTCATCGGCATCGCACAACAGACCTTCGGTGATGGACGGATCGCTCCATTCTGCGCGGGCGAGCACGTTTTCCAGACGGTTAAGATGCTTGATGCCGGCCAGCGCCGGTTGCGTGGCCAGCCTGATCCGGCAGAGATGCGTGCGCACGCCGGTTTCGGCATTGTGTTTCGGGTAGTCCGGCAATGCGCTGGAGGTTACAACACGCGTCGGTTTCGGTTCAGACGGCGGTGCGTAACCACGCGCGCTGTCGCCACGCGTAATGATGATTTTCACCACGCAGTCGGGTTCGCTTGCGCCGATCTGAGCAAGATCGCTCTCTAACGTTGCGGAAGGCGGACAATCGATGGCGATCGCCTTGCAGTCGTGTGCAAGCTTCGTGTACTGGCGCTGCCACAGCGCGGGTTTGCCGCCGCGCACGGGGAAAGTGCGAAATACGCCATCGCCGTAGGCCAGCCCGCGGTCGCGCACGCTGACCGCATCGCCTGCGACGCCGTTGATCAGATTCATGGTGGAGTGAGCGCAGCGGACGGCGCGTAGTGCCCGCGCGGCCTCAGACGGCGCGGAATACCAGACTGCCGTTGGTGCCGCCGAAGCCGAACGAATTCGACACCGCGACTTTGATCGGCATCTGGCGCGCCTGGTTCGGCACGTAATCGAGATCGCATTGCGGATCCTGATTGACGAGGTTGATCGTCGGCGGCGCGATCTGCTCGTGCAGCGCCAGCGCCGTAAACACGGCCTCGATGCCGCCGGCGGCGCCCAGCAAATGCCCGGTCATCGATTTGGTCGAACTGACCGCCAGTTTTTTCGCATGATCGCCGAAACAGCGTTTGACGGCGATGGTTTCCGCGATGTCGCCGAGCGGTGTCGAGGTGCCGTGGGCATTGATGTAATCGACCTGGTCGGCATTGACTCCGCCATTGCGCAGGGCATTCACCATGCAGCGCGCTGCGCCTTCGCCGTCTTCGCAAGGCGCTGTAATGTGGTGCGCGTCAGCGCTTAGACCGTAACCGGCGAGCTCGCAGTAAATGCGCGCGCCGCGTTTTTTTGCGTGCTCGTATTCCTCGAGCACCAGCACGCCGGCGCCTTCGCCGAGCACGAATCCGTCGCGGTCCTTGTCCCACGGACGGCTTGCCAGTTCCGGCGCATCGTTGCGGGTCGACAGCGCGCGCGCGGCGCAAAAGCCGCCGACACCCAGCGGTGACACGGTCGATTCCGCGCCGCCGGCGATCATTACGTCGGCGTCGCCGTATTCAATGAAGCGCCCTGCTTCGCCTATGCTGTGGTTGGCGGTCGTGCAGGCGGTGACCACTGCGATGTTCGGGCCTTTGAGCCCGTACATGATCGACAACTGGCCGGAGATCATGTTGATGATGGTGCCGGGGACGAAAAACGGAGAGACCTTGCGCACGCCGCCGGCCAGCATGGCGTCATGGGTGGTCTCGATGAGCGGCAATCCGCCGATGCCGGAGCCTATGCAGACGCCGATCTGCTCGCGGTTTTCCTGCTCCAGATCGAGGCCGGAATCCTTGATCGCATCGACAGCGGCCGCCAGGCCGTAGTGAATAAACGTGTCGAAACGCCGCGCTTCCTTGGGGGCAAGCCATTTCGCGACTTCGAATCCCTTGACCTCGCCTGCGATCTGCGAGGGCAAAATGGCGGGGTCGAAGCGCGTGATGCGCGTGATGCCGGATTTCCCGGCCACGATATTCCCCCACGCTTCGGGTATGCCTATCCCGACCGGAGATATGATGCCGAGACCGGTTACAACTACTCTGCGTCTTGCCAATGGATTTCCGCGGCGTAAGCCTGCTGGGGATTACTTGAGGTGGGCCTTGACGTAGTCCATGGCCTGCTGGACGGTGGTGATTTTTTCCGCGTCTTCGTCCGGAATCTCGCACTCGAACTCTTCTTCGAGCGCCATCACCAGCTCAACGGTGTCGAGGGAATCGGCGCCGAGGTCGTTGACGAATGACGATTCGTTCTTGACATCGGCTTCGTTGACGCCCAGTTGCTCGGCCACGATCTTCTTGACGCGCTGTTCTATATTTTCCATCTATTTCCCCTTCAGGAGTCGTCCTGTTTTATGCGAAACGTATTTTACCAAATCCGGCGCCTGCCATCTAACCCGCGTTAACCGCGTATTATTCCATCAACATTCCGCCATTGACATGCAGCGTAGCGCCGGTAATGTAGCCTGCCGCCGGCCCGGCCAGGAAAGCCACTGCACCGGCAATATCCTCGACCGCGCCCAGCCGCGCCAGCGGAATCTGGCCGATCAGCGCATTGCGCTGGGTATCGTCCAGTTCGCGCGTCATGTCGGTGTCGATGAACCCCGGCGCGACGCAGTTTACCGTAATGTTGCGGCTGCCGATTTCGCGCGCCAGCGATTTGCTGAAACCTATGATGCCGGCCTTGGCTGCCGAGTAGTTGGTTTGCCCCGCGTTGCCCATGACGCCGACCACGGACGTGATATTGATGATGCGGCCGTGGCGCGCCTTCATCATCGCGCGTATGACCAGTTTCGACAGCTTGTATACGGACTTC
>CAMBSS010000205.1 GCA_945870465.1 Bordetella parapertussis
CTTCACGTCGGGGCGGTCCATCACTTTCGACACGGCGGCAAACAAGCGCTGCACAATCGCTTGAGACGTCTGCCGCGGCGCGAATATGCCCTGCCACGAGCCGCTCTTCATGGCGGGAAATCCTGATTCCGGCATAGTAGGCACATCCGGCAAAACCGCGATTCTCGCGGGGGCGGTAACGCCTAACGCCTTCAGGCGGCCCTGTTTGACGAAACTCGAACAGGACGAAAGCAGCGCGAACATGACCTGGGTTTCATTGCCCAGCAATCCGATGATCGCGGGGCCGGCGCCGCCCTTGTAGGGCACGTGCACCATCCTGATACCAGCGGCGCTGGTAAACGACTCGGTGTCGATCCGGTTTGAACTGCCGGTGCCGGCAAAGTTGAGTTGGCCGGGAGATCTTTTCGCGTAATCGATGAGTTCTTTGACCGTGGCAACAGGCAATGCCGTGTTCACCACGAGCACGCTGGGCAGGTCCGCCACTTCGATAATCGCCGCCAGGTCGCGCAACGGCTGCACGGGAAACGACGGATACAAACCGGGATTGATCGCTATCGTCCCGACATTGCCGAACAGCAGCGTGTATCCATCCGGATTCGCCCGCGCCGCGACTTCGACGCCGATGTTGCCGGCCGCGCCCGATCGATTGTCGATCACGATCTGCTGCCCGAGCTGTTCCGCCAGCGCCGGCTGCAAAACCCGGGCGGTGAAATCGGAAGAGCCGCCGGGCGCATAAGGCACCACCAGACGGAGCGGACGGGCCGGATAACCTGCATCGCTCTGCGCGCCTACTTGCGATGCGATCGCACATAACGCGAACGCTCCAATAACGGGGAAAAAATCTCTCGAAGAAGTCACGGCGGGCTATCCCAGCTTAGGGTCGCGGATCATGTTCGGCGCAAGCCGGCGCCATGGGTGCGCGCGCACCACTTCGTCGTTGAGTTGCATGCCCGTACCTATCGCCTGCGGAATTTCGTAACAGCCGTCGACCAGCGGCGGCGTTTTGCCGATGATGACTTCGTCGTAGCGCTCGTTCTCGGCCAACTGGTGTTCGAAGATCAGGAAATTTTCCGCCACCGCCGATGCATGCAGGCTCGCAAGCGTGCATAGCGGCGACGTTGGATTGTGCGGCGAATACTCGATGCCGCCCGCGGCGGTCAATTTGCAGATCTTGACGATTTCCGCGTACCCGCCCGCGTACTTGATGTCGGGCATCACGACGTGCAGCAATTTGTTGTCGACGTAACGCTTGAAGCCCTGCTCTGCAACCTGGCGCTCGGCCCCTGCCAGCCGTATGCCGTGCTCCTTCGCGTACTGGCATACGCGCGCGAGTGCCGGCTGGCCTTCCGGACTTTCAGAAACCATGCACTCGAGCCAGAAAGGTTTCATGGGTGCGAGTTCGCGTATCACGTGCTTCGCGGACTCCTCGTCAAAGCGCCAGTGGCAGTCGAGCAGCACCTCGACCTTGGGGCCGGCCGCTTCGTGCGCCGCATACGTGCACGCAATGCCGTTCTCGATCGCTTTTTTGACCTTGGGATTGTCAAGCTCATCGGGCATCACGCCGTCGAACGGCGAAATCTTGATCGCGGTGAATCCGCGTCCCGCCATCTCGCGCGCGGTCTCTGCATAACCTTTGACGGAACGGTCGGTAATACAGCGATTCACGTTAGCATAGACGCGCACCTTGTCGCGCAGTTGCTTGCCGAGCAGCGCATGCACCGGTTTGCCAGCGGCCTGCGCGCGTATGTCCGTAATCGCCAGTTCGAGCGCGCTCAATACGGAATTCGCGGCGAGCCCGCCGAACGCATGCGGATAGACCGTGATGAGAGGCATTGCCTGCTCGAGAGTCGCCCCCGTGAGTTGCGGCAGCAACCGGTTGAGGCACGCGAGCTGCACCTCCTCCCAGCCCTGCAGCGTCGCCTCACCGAGGCCGGTGAGTCCCTCATCGGTGACTACGCGGAAAAAAGTCCAGTTTGATTTTTCGGATACGTTAACGAACAGCGGTTCGATTTTTACGATTTTCATTTTCTGATTTCATTGTCCAAATTTGTAACTGCTGTCGCGCATGAGCTTGGCCACACGATCGCGTTCGGCGCGCAAGGCCTGGGCAGTATCCGCCGGCGAAGTGCTCAACGGGGTGGTGCCCTGCACGGCAAGTTTTTCCTTGATGTCGGGCAACTGCAGAATACGGCTGATTTCGACATGCAGCTTGGACAGTATCTCCGGCGGCGTACCGGCCGGCGCGAGCAGACCCTGCCACGAGCCGGTGAGGAAACCCGGCATGCCAAGTTCGGCCACCGTCGGCGTATCCGGCAGCGTGGGCAGACGCTCCGCACTGGTGATGGCCAGCAGCCGCAATCGGCCGCTGTGAATTTGCGGCATGACAGGGAGCATGCCGTTGAACATGACGTCCGCCTGCCCCGACACCACGTCCATGATGGTCTGCATCCCGCCGCGGCCGGTGATGTAAGTCCAGCGGATGCCTGCACGGCTCGCGAAATCGATGCCCGCCATCAGCGGTGCGCCCGCCAGCGAAGCCGCGAAATTGAGTTCGCCCGGCCGCCGCTTGGCAAGCGCAATGAGTTCCTTCACGTTCGTCACCGGCAAGCTCGGATGGCTGCACAGCACGTGCGGCGAAAACGTAAGCGCCATGACCGGCGTCAGATCGCGCAGATAGTCGAATGACGGTTTGGCTTGCGCCAGATAGGAAATCAGCACCGATCCCATGTCCGTGACCAGCAAGGTGTAGCCGTCCGGTTGCGCGCGCACCACGGCTTCGGTGCCGATCAGTCCGGCGGCGCCAGGCCGCGCTTCGAGAACTATTTGCTGCCCCCACTTCTCGGTCATTTTCAGGCCGATCAGACGGCCCAGAATATCGGACGTGCCGCCCGCCGGGTACGGCGCGACGAAGCGGATGGACCGCGCGGGATAGCCCTGCGCCGGATCGGCCGGCGCGGTCTGCGCGTACGCCACCGCCGACGACACTGCGATACACGCGACAATAAAATTCGCGGGCGCGCTGAAAGTTCGCATTCTGATCTCCTCCTCCTGGCCCAACTGTCGCGCGGTCGCGGTGTATTTGATAGCTCCGCTTCGCCGTCTTCTTCTGCTGCGCGGTGGTGACTAAGCCGCAACAGCCGTGTAAGCTTGAACGCCCTTCATTTTTACACCTATTCATGAAACCGGCATTGCTTGTTTCGCAGAAAGTCGTCGCCGAATTCGGTGCACGCCTCAACGATATCCTGAACGCCGCGCCGCGGCAATTCGAAGTTCTGCCGTTTACGCCAACCATGCAGGTTGCTCCAGCACAGCTCGACACTATCGCGGCCGCGTACTATTCGCGCGACATCTGGGAAGGCACATCGAAGAGCGCGGTGAGTCCCGCCGGGCGCGTGTTCTGGGACATCACAGAGCGCTTGCCTAACCTGCAGTGGATTTCCGTTTTCTCGTCGGGCAGCGATCAGCCACAATATCAAAAAGCAATGCGGCGCGGCGTGCGCGTCAGCACAGGCGCCGGTGCGCAAACGGATGCGGTCGCCAACGCAGCAATCGCTGGTCTGCTTGCGATGGCGCGCTGCCTGCCGCAATGGGTGGCAGCGCAGCAGCGCGCCGAGTGGGCGCCGTTGCGCGCCGCCGACCTGCCGCCCGATTTGCGCGGCCAGACCGCGGTGATCGTCGGCGCGGGACTGATCGGCAGCACCATCGCACGCGTGCTGCAGGCGTTCGGCATGAAAACCATAGGCATCCGCCGGCACGCCACTCCGGCCCCGCACTTCGATGAAGTCTTCGCGCCGTCAGCGCTCGACGCGCAACTGCCGACGTGCGGCTGGTTGATACTTGCCTGCCCGCTGTCGGCGGAAACCCGCGGCATGATAGACGCGCGGCGGCTCGCGTTGCTGCCGCCAACGGCGGGATTCGTCAATATCGCGCGCGGCGAAGTCGTGGATGAAGCAGCGCTCACCGACGCTTTGGCCAACGGCCGGTTGCGCTGCGCTTATCTGGACGTGTTCGTGCAGGAACCGCTGGCGCGCGAATCGCCGCTATGGCGCCTGCCCAATGTACTGGTCTCGCCGCATAATGCCGGCGCCTCGCCTGGCACCTACGGACGTGGCGTGGAGATTTTTCTGCGCAATCTCGACGCGTACCTGAAGGACAAGCCATTGGAGAACCAGGCATCCATCGCTTGACGGCGCGCCGCCCGTAAAATATCCGATGCAGTAACCCGTTTGCCCAAAGCTGCCGGCAATGCATGCAGGCAACTCCCAACCCAAGAGGAAGAAGAATGACCACAGCTCGCGAACTACCTGTATGGCGCTCCCTGATGTACGTGCCGGTCAACGTCGACAAGTACGTGGACAAGGCGCACACGCGCGGCGCCGACGTCATCCAGCTCGACGTCGAAGACAGTGTGCCGCCGGCGGAGAAAGAAAAAGCCCGCACGCTGGTCGAAGCGGCCGCCAAAAAGGTGCGCCGCGGCGGTGCCGACGTCGTCGTACGCATCAACCGCCCGCTGTCGCTCGCGGTGCGCGACCTCGAGCACTCGATCTGTCCCGACGTCGACGGCATCGCCTGCACCAAGGTCGACAGCGCGTCGCACATCAAACTTCTCGACGAACTGGTGACTGAACTCGAAGAAAAGCGCGGCATGACTAGCGGCCACACCAAGTTCATCGCCATGGTCGAGACCGCTGACGCGTTTTTCCGCATCCACGAAATCGTGCGCGCCAGCCCGCGCATCGTCGCCACCTGCATCGGCGGCGAAGATTTCGCGCTCGACAACAACATGCAGCCCTCCGGCGAAGCGCTGTTCTATCCCAAGCAGCACATGATCATCGCCGCCAATTCCGCCTCAATCATGCCGATAGGCTTCATCGACAGCGTCGCGGGTTTCGGCGACTGGGACAAGTTCCGCAAGATGGTGCGCCGCTCGCGCGACTTCGGCTTCATGGGTGCCGGTTGCATACACCCGGGCCAGGTCACTATCGTCAACGAGGAATACACGCCGACCACCGAGGAAGTCGAATACGCGCGCAAGATCATCAAGCTGGACAAGGAAGCCGCCGCTGCCGGCCGCGGCTCATGGTCGCTCGATGGCAAAATGATCGACATCCCCATCATCGTGCGCGCGCAAAAACTCATCAAGCGTTATGACGCGATCAAGGCGCGCGAGTCTAAAACGCTCGCTGCCGCGAAAGGCTGATGCGGGAGTAAGGAGTGCGGCGAAAAACCAACTAATTCTCCCTCTCCCCGCTCGCGGGGGCGGGGGTGAGGGGCGCTTGAGATGAAAGGCCAAAGTATGAATGTCGAACAACGCCTGTCCGCACTTGGGATCACACTACCCACCGCGCCCACGCCGGCAGCGAATTACCTGCCGTGGACCATCACAGGGAACCAGTTATGGATCGCGGGCCAGGCGCCGATCCGCGATGGCAAGTACGATTACCTCGGCCGCGTCGGTGAAGCCGTCACGCCGGAGCAGGCGCACGCCGCGGCACGGCTGTGCGGAATCAACGTGCTGGCGCAAGTCAAAGCGGCGTGCAAGGGAGACTGGTCACGCCTGGTCAAAGCCGTGCGCATTTGCGGCTACATCAGCGCGGTGCCGGACTTCTTTGAATTCCCCAAAGTGCTCGATGGCTGCTCCGACCTGATGATCGAAGTGCTGGGCGACGCCGGCAAGCACGTGCGCACAGTGATGGGTGTCAGCGGCCTGCGTTTCAATGTGCCTATAGTCGTCGATGCGGTCTTCGAAATACGCGCGTAACACAAAACTTCACGCCTGATGGCGGCGTACGAAATCCCAGTCGATCTCGGTGCCGAAGCCGGGCGCTTCGCCCAGATGCACATGGCCGTCTCTGACCTCCGGCCGCTGCGAGTACATTCCGTACCATAGCGGATCGTGGTCGGGGCCGCCGTTCGACTCGACGCCGAAGCTCGCATCCTGAAACGCCAGGCACAGGTGTGCATGCAGCTCCGGCGCCTGATGCGGCGCGATGCGGACGTCGTGCTGCTCGGCCAGCGCCGCTACGCGCAACGCTTCCGTAAAACCCCCGTGCCGCGTCGAATCGAACTGCACGAAGTAAATTTTTCCCATGGTAATGAAATCCCGCACGGTGAAGCGCGTGAGTTCGCGCTCGCAGTGCGCGAGCGGAATGCTCGTCCGTTCGGCGAGCCGCGCAAAGTCCGCGGGCTGCAAATACCAATGCAGAGGCTCCTCCAGCCAATGAATGTCGTAAGGTTCCACGGCCTGCGAGAACTTGATGCAATCGTCGACGTCGTAAGGCGCATTCATGTCGAGCATGAGCAGCGTATCGCGGCCGATCGCCGCGCGGCAGGCCCGCACGCGTTCGACTTCCTCGCCCATGGTTTCGCCGCCGGTTTTGATCTTCACCGCCTTGTAGCCTGCCGCTACGAACGATGCGACCTCGTCGGCGCACGCGTTGAGCGCAACACCTTCCTGATAATGGCCTCCGGTCGCATACGTGAAGACCGGCCGGTTGCTGCCGCCCAGCAGTTTGTACACCGGCAGCCCTGCCGCTTTGCCCTTGATGTCCCACAAGGCGATGTCGATGCCGCCAATGGCGCCCAGGATGTGCGGCCGCTGCAGCCGCGACAATGGCGGCGGCAGTCCGCCGCTGCCACGGATACCCCCGGGACGCGGACTGGTAAGCGCGAATAATTTGTCCCATACCTCCAGATGTGC
>CAMBSS010000206.1 GCA_945870465.1 Bordetella parapertussis
TCGGGGCCGCACGACACCCAGCCGCCGCGCAGCGTCAGCGTGAACTGGTCGAATTCCGGGTGGTTGAACATCATCAGGAACATGGTGTCGTTGCCGGAGGTCAGCGTGCATTTTTCCTCCGCCATCACGCGCAGCGCCTCGCCGGCATCGAACGTGAGCGAAGACGACAGGCAGGCGCCGCTCGTCAGCGCGGCGAGCAGCGACAGCGTGCTGCCGGCAACGTGGTAGAACGGCCGCGCACTGAAATAGCGGTCGCCGGCACGGCAGTCGAAGCGGCGCGCGATGTAGGCGGCGTTGCGCAGCATGTTGTCGTGGCTGAGCATCACGCCTTTTGGATACGACGTGGTGCCGGACGTGAATTGCATCAGCAGCACGTCGTCGGGCTGCACCGCGGCTAGCGGCAACTCGCCCGCGTTAGCGCCGCGCTTGAGAAAGTCTGCGTAGCCCGTCGCGCCCTTCGGCACGTCGTCGCCCAGCACCACCACTTGGTTGAGCATGGGCAGCTTGGCATCGGGAAACCGCGAATCGACGGCGGGGCAGAAGCTGCGCAGCATGTCGATGAAATTTATCTTCAGGAAGCGGTCGGTGACGAACAGCAGCTTGACGTCGGCCTGCTTCAGGCAGTACTCGAACTCGTCCGCCTTGAAGCGCGTGTTGACGGGCACGGTGACGGCGCCGAGCGTCGCTGCCGCGTAGAAGAACACCACCCACTCGATCGAGTTGCCCATGCACACAGCGACGTGATCGCCGCGCTTCACACCTGTTGCATGCAGCGCCGCGGCTACACTCTGCACGTCTGCCCATAATTGCGCATACGTCTTGCGGCGGCCGGCGATGACGAGCGCTTCCTGCGCCGGCCGCTCGCGCGCGGCGTTCGCCAGCGCCGTGGCGAGAGTCTGGTGCGGCCAGAACATTGCGGCAGCCATCAGTCGGGGCGCACGCCGGCCGCCTTCACCACCTTGGACCAGCGCGCGATTTCGGCTTTGAGATGTGCGGCGAACTGCTCGGGGGAACTGCCGATTATTTCGAGTCCCTGGGCGTCGAAACGCTCTTTGACTTCCGGCGCTTGCAGCGCGCGGATGATATCGGCATTGATACGCGTGACCAGTGGCTTCGGCGTGGCCGCCGGCAGCAGGACGCCCCACCACGGAATGGCTTCATAACCCGGGTAGCCCGCTTCGGCGATGGTCGGCAGTTCCGGCGTGCTGGCCGCGCGCTTGAGGCTGGTTACCGCGATCGGCCGCAAGCGACCGGTCTTCAGATGCGGCCCGACGGTCGAGTAACTGCCGAACGAGTAATGCAATTGGCCCGCCATCAGGTCCGTCAGCGCGGGGGCCAATCCCTTGTATGGGACATGCACGGTATCGATGCCGGCCATCATGCCCAGCAGCACACCCATGAGGTGGGAGCTGCCGCCGTTGCCCGTGGACCCGTAGCTGAGCTGTCCCGGCTTCGCTTTGGCAAGCGCGACAAATTCCTTTACCGTCTTCGCCGTTACCGCCGGGTTCACGATGAGTATGTAGGGCGACGCGGCGATGTGCGAAACGGGCGCGAAGTCGCGTATCGAATCGTAGGGCAGCTTGGGATAAACGCTGGGATTGATGGCGTGCGAGACCGCGGCCAGCAGCAGCGTGTGGCCGTCGGGCGCCGCCCTGGCGCCGAGTTCGGTGCCGATCAGCGTGCCGCCGCCCGGGCGGTTGTCGACGACGACCTGCTGGCCCCAGATGCCCGCCAGCGGTTGCGCCAGCGTGCGCGCGATCAGGTCGTTCAGCGCGCCGGGCGTAAACGTCACGATGAAACGCACCGGCCGCACGGGAAAATCGGCGCTGGCCGCGGGAAAACTCATCGAGCCGGCAAGAAACAGCACGCCGCCCATGATCCAACGCATTGCACCAGGGCACTCAGACATGATGGAGTTCAACCTGTTTGCCGCCACGTTATTCTGCCTTGATGTTCGCGGATTTCGCGACCTTCGCCCATTTCACCATCTCGGTCGAGATCAGTTTGCTGAAATCTTCGGGCGTGCCGCTGACCGGGTCGGCGCCTTCGGAGGCAAAACGCTTTTGCGTTTCCGGCAGCTGCATGACGCGGTTGATTTCGATATTCAGCTTCTTGACGATAGCGGGCGGCGTGGCGGCGGGCGCGAGTATGCCCCACCAGTTGTTGGCTTCGTAGCCGGGCAGGTCTTCGGCGATTGCGGGCACGTCCGGCAGCACCGCGGTGCGTTTTGCGCCGCCGGTGCCGAGCGGTTTCAACTTGCCGGTGCGAAAGTGCGGCAGGAACTGGATCAGCGAGCCGAGAGATATATGCGCCTGGCCCGCAATGGTGTCTATCATCGCGGGGCCGCCGCCCTTGTACGGCACGTGCACCATCTCCACGCCGGCCATGGTGCGGAACAGCTCGCTCGCGAAGTGCTGGAAGCTGCCGATGCCCGCGGTGGCGTAAACCAGCGTATTCGGTTTCGTTTTGGCCAGCGCGATGAATTCCTTGACCGATTTCACCTGCAATCCCGGATACATGGCGATCGCGGCCGGCCCGGTGCCGAGTTGGGCGACGCGCGCGAAGGATTTGACGGAATCGTACGGCAGCTTGTAAATCGCGGCGTTCATCGTATAAGCGACGGATATCAACAGCAGCGTGTGCCCGTCGGCGAGCGAATTGGCGGCGGTTTCGGTGCCGATCAGTCCGCCGGCGCCGCCGCGGTTGTCGATGACGACCTGCTTGCCGAAGCGCTCGGTCAGGTGGTTGGCCAGATAACGGCCGATGATGTCGTTGCTGCCGCCGGGCGGAAACGGCACGATCAGGCGTATGGGCTTGCTTGGATAGACTTCTGCTGTTTGTGCCTGAGCGCCAGCAGCGCCATAGACCAGCGAAACTGCACACATGGTGAGCATGAGCAGCGTTTGACGGGGCTTTGCGGCGGATTTTAAAAACATGACTTCTCCTGGATTAAACGGGCGTTGCAGGCCGCTGAATTACTGGAACTCATCGCAAAAATACTACCCCGACGGGCAACCGCCGATAAACGCCGATTGACGCCGATATAAATCCAGACTTTTCCCGGAATCAAGGTTAAATCTCTCGCGCTTATCTGCGTTCATCGGCGGTTCCAAACTGCTTCTTGAGACAGCTTCTAGCGGCCTTCGAATTTTGCCTTGCGCTTTTCCTTGAATGCCGCGATGCCTTCCTTGTGGTCGTGCGTGAGGCGTGCGCCGCAGACCGCGGTGTTTTCGAGTTCGAGCAGCGTTTCGAGCGTGGGCGTATACATCGACTGAAACATTTTTTTGGCGAGCCGCAGCGCGTACGTCGCGGACGAAGCGATTTCGGCGGCCAGCGCCTGCGTTGCCGCTTCGAGTTCGCCGTCGGGCACGACTTTCACGACGAGGCCCATCTCCTTTGCTTCGGCAGCGGGCAGTTTGCGTGCCGTGTAAACGAGTTCCTTGGCGCGCGCGATGCCCAGATGCTGCGTGAGGAGGAATATTGCGCCGCCATCGGGCGGGATGCCGACGTTCTTGAACGCCATCAGCAGGTAGGCGGTTTCCGACGCGATGATGAGATCGCACGCCAGTGCGATGCTCGCGCCGATGCCGGCGGCGGGGCCGCGCACCGATGCGATCACCGGTTTTTCGAGATTGTGCAGGGCCTTGATCATCTGGTGATGGCCCTGCGAGCGTTTGCGGCCGGACACCACGTCGAAGTCGCCCATGCTGCCGACGTCGCCCCCGGCGCAGAACGCGCGGCCGGCGCCGGTGACGACGACGCAGCGTGCTTCGTCATCGTTTGCGAGCGAGAGAAACGCATCTGCCAGATCGTGGTACATCTCGCCCGACAGCGCGTTCAGCTTGTCGGCGCGGTCGAGCAGCACGGTGGCGATGCCGTTGTTTTTAGTGACGGTTATGCTCATGCGGGGCTTTCTGCAAGTCAGTGCATGCGGGATGAGGCGGAACCACGCGGCCAGACGTGGCCTGCTGCGTGTTACGTTGCGGCAGGCTCTATAATTTATCCGCTATTTTACACGCCTGCGCGCGGGGCATGCGCCGGGCGCGATGCAAATTGTCAGCGCGCGGACCGCACTATAGAATCGAACCGCCGCCAGACCCTGGCCGCCGAGGATGCCCAATATGAGTGCGACACCCGATTACAACGCGATGAGCGACGATGTGTTCCGCCTCGAAGCGCGCGCGTTTTTCGAAGCCGAATATCCGCCGCATCTGCGCAATATCCTGCGCCGCGCACGCTGGGTCGATATGAAGCCGTGGTGGGACAAGCTGTACGCGAAAGGCTGGGTGGCGCCGGCGTGGCCGCGCGAATGGGGCGGCCTCGAACTCAGCGCTGCCAAGATGCTGGTTTATGTCGAAGAGATGGAGCGCCACGGTGTCGCGCGCGCGCCCGACCAGGGCATCACCCAGGTCGGTCCCATCCTCATGCGTTACGGCACGCAGGCGCAGAAGGAGCACTACCTGCCGCGCTCGTTGTCGGGCGAATACATCTGGTGCCAGGGCTATTCGGAGCCGAACGCGGGATCCGACCTCGCCAGCCTGCAGACCGCGGCGGTGTTCGACGGCGACGATCTCGTCATCAACGGGCAGAAGATCTGGACTTCGCTTGCCCACGACGCGACGCATATCTACGTGCTCGTGCGCACCGATAAGACCGCGAAGAAAAAGCAGCTCGGCATCAGCATGGTGCTGGCCAACGTCAAGACGCCGGGCATCACGATACGGCCGATACGCAATATCGCGGGCCACGAGGAATTCTGCGAAGTTTTTTTCGACAACGTGCGCGTGCCGCGTACGAGCCTGGTCGGCAAAGTCAACGAGGGCTGGACGATAGCCAAGGCGCTGCTGTCGTTCGAGCGACTGAGCATAGGCAGCCCGCGCCGCCCCGCCTACGCGCTGCGCCGCCTCGAGTTGATCGCGCGCGCCAAGGGCCTGTTTGACGACAGCGGGTTCGCCGACCGCTACAACCTGCTTGCGCTCGACATCAAGGACCTGGGCTCGCTGTACGGACGCTTCGTCGCGCAGGTCAAGCGCGGCGAACCGCTCGGCGAGGACATTTGCATGCTGAAGATATGGACGACGGAGACCTGGCAGCGCCTGACCGACATGTTGCTGGAGACCGGGGCGGAAGACGGCGTGCTGGCGGGCATGCGCGACATTGACGGCGTCGAGGCCGACATTCTTTCCAGTTTCTATTACGCGCGGCCCGGCACCATCTATGGCGGCAGCAGCGAGGTCCAGCGCAACATACTCGCGCGCTACGTGTTGCGACTGCCAACTTAGGGAATCTTGATCTGTAGTCGAGTGTTCGCTCGACTCTTTAGCCAAGGATCTTTTGCTTCGCTCAAGGTAAGCGAAGCTTAATCGGCTTTCATGTTCACGGACTTCACCAGCCGGGTCCACTTGTCGATTTCGGTGCGGATGAACGCGCCGAACTGTTCGGCGGTGCCGCCGGCGGGCTCGGCGCCCTGGCCCGACAGGCGCTCGACGACATCGGGCATGCGCAGGATGCGCATGATGTCGGTGCTGAGCCGCGCAACGATATCTTTCGGCACCGCGGCGGGCGCCACGAATCCGTACCAGCCGCTCGCGGCGTAGCCGGGCAGGCCGCCTTCGGCGATGGTCGGCAATTCCGGCATGAGCTTCGAGCGTTGCACGCCGGTGACGGCGAGCGCGCGCAATTTGCCGGCTTTGATGTGCGGCACGACGATGAGGCTGTTTTCGTAGCTCATCTGCACTTCGCCGCTCATCAGCGCGGTCAACGCTGGTGCGCCGCCTTTGAACGGCACGTGCACGATGTTCACGTGCCCCAGCGTTTTGAACAGTTCGCCGGCCAGATGCGTAACGGTGCCGCTGCCCGACGATGCGTAATTGAGCATGCCGGGCTTCGCGCGCGCGAGTGCCAGCAATTCGCGCACGTTGTGCACCGGCAGCGAGGGATGGACGACGAGGATGTTGGTGACGGTGACCGCCTGCGTCACCGGCGCGAAATCGCGCAGGCTGTCGTAGCCGCGGTTGGGGTACAGGCTCATCGCGACCGCGAGCCCGCTGATCGATCCGAGCAAAATTGAATAGCCGTCGGGCGGCGATTTGGCGACGTGTTCGGTGCCGATCACGCCGCCCGCGCCGGCGCGATTGTCGATGACGACGGGTTGTCCGAGGGTCTCGCTGAGTTTCTGGCCGATCGTGCGCCCGACGATGTCGGTCGGCCCGCCGGCGGGAAACGGCACGACCATGCGCACGGGCTTCGTGGGGAACGATTGAGCGGATGCGGCACTGGCGAATACCGATGAGAATGCGGCGATATAAACAAGGATGAAGGCGGAAGGATGAAAGCGGAAAGAACACCCTGATCGCTGTTGTGCATTTTTATTCATCCTTCATCCTTCATCCTTAGTTCTTCTATTCCGGCTTGACGTTCGCGAACTTGATCACCTTCGCCCACTTGGCGATTTCATTGCGCAGGAAGGTGGCGAATTGCTCGGGAGTGCTGCCGACCGGATCGGAGCCATCCGCTTTCAGCCGCTCTTTCAATTCGGGCGAATTCACGATCCTGATCACGTCGGCGTTGATTTTCATGACGATGTCGCGCGGGGTTTTCGCCGGTGCGTTCAAGCCGTTCCAGGCGACAGCCTCGAAACCTTTGAGTCCC
>CAMBSS010000207.1 GCA_945870465.1 Bordetella parapertussis
GCCAAAGTCGACTAATACGGTTTAACGTTTTTCACCGATCACCCATCACCCATCACCGATCACCGATCACCGATCACCGATCACCCATCACCCATCACCCTTCGCCCATGACCAAACCCATAGTACTCGTCACCAATACCGCGCTGTCCGACGCCGGGAAAAAGATCCTGACCGATTCAGGCGCCGAAGTCATCTACATGGCCGGCCCTGTCAATGAAACCACTCTGGCCGCCCAGTTCGCCGCCAAAGATATCAACGCGATCCTGCTGCGCGGCTCGCCGCCGCTGGGCCGCAGCCAGTTCGAGCAGGCCAAGCATCTCAAGATCATCGCCAAGCACGGCGCCGGCGTCGACAGCGTGGACATCGATGCGGCGACGGCGGCCGGCATCGTCGTGGTGACGGCGGGCGATGCGAACGCGGACCCGGTCGCCGAAGCTGCGATCATGTTCATGCTGGCGCTCGCACGCGATTTGCCGAAACTGAACCGCGGCATGCGCGAAGGCAGGTGGGAGAAGCCGATTTACAAGGAAGGCCGCGAGTTCCGCGGGCGCACGGTCGGCATCGTCGGTTTTGGCGCGATCGGCAAACGCACGGCGCGGCTTGCGCGTGCGCTGGGCGCCAACGTCATTCTCCATTCGCGCTCGAAGATCAAGGACCCGGAAGGCATGGAAGTCGAAGAAAACTTCGAGCGCCTGCTCGGCCGCGTGGATATCCTGAGCCTGCATTGCCCGCTCAACGACAAGACGCGCGGCATGCTGGGCGACAAGCAGTTGCGCATGATGAAGCCGACGGCGCTGCTGATCAACACCGCGCGCGGCCAGATGGTGGACGAGGCAGCTCTCGTGGATGCGCTGAAGAACGGCCGCCTTGCGGGTGCCGGACTTGAGACCTTCAACGAAGAGCCGACCGATCCGAAAAATCCGCTGATCTATCTCGACAACGTGATCTGCACGCCGCACGTGTCCGCGATGACCTCGGATGCGATGGTGCGCATGGGAACGACCGCGGCAAACAATATCGTCGGTTACCTTGCGCGCGGCGAGTGCGATACCAGGAATGTCGTCAATCCGGCGGTGCTAAAGAAGTAGCTAAAATGCTTCAAGGATGAAGTAGCACTTCGTTCGCCCTGATGTATAGAAGGGCGAAAAGGAGTCGGGCAATAAACTGCCGTTCATGCTTCGATACCTTAGCACGAACGGTGGGCTTTTTTGTATTGCTGATTGTTGGCTATTTACTCGGTGATCATGGGCGAATACAAAACCGAAATCCGCGATGGCATGCGCATCGACTGGGATGTGCCGATTGCAATGGACGACGGCGTGGTCGTGCGCGCCGATGTGGTCCGTCCGGTCGCGGATGGAAAATACCCGGCGCTCGTAAGCTATGGGCCGTACGGCAAGGGCCTCGCGTTCCAGGAAGGCTACAAGACCGCGTGGGACATCATGTGCCGCGAAAATCCCGATGCAGTCGCGGGCTCCACCAACAAGTACCAGGCGTGGGAAGTCATCGACCCCGAGAAGTGGGTGCCGGATGGCTATGTCTGTGTGCGCGTCGATTCGCGCGGCGCGGGCCGCTCGCCCGGTTACCTTTGCCATAACGATGCGCGCGAGACGAAGGATTTTCACGACTGCATTGAATGGGCCGCCGCGCAGCCGTGGTGCAGCGGCAAAGTCGGGTTGAACGGCATTTCGTATTACGCGAGCAACCAGTGGCGCGCGGCGGCGACGCAGCCGCCGCATCTTGCGGCGATCTGCGTGTGGGAAGGTTGGGTCGACAATTTCCGCGATTCGGCACGCCACGGCGGCATCATCTGCGTGTTCCGCAAGAACTGGCAGGACATGCAGGTGAAGACGGTGCAGCACGGCGTCGGCGAACGTGGCGCCAAAAGCCGCGTCACGGACGAGCTCGTGTGCGGGCCCGAAACTCTCAGTGAAGAGCAGCTCGTCAACAACCGCGAAAATATGTGGGGCGAGTTTCTCGCGCGTCCGCTCGATGACGCCTATTACAAGGAGCGCAGCGGTGATCTGGCGAAAGTCACGGTGCCGCTGCTGTCGGCGGCGAACTGGGGCGGGCAGGGCCTGCATCCGCGCGGCAACTTCGAGGGTTACATGCGCGCGGCATCGAAAGACAAATGGCTGGAAGCGCACGGCGGCTCGCACTGGGCGCCGTTTTACACCGATTACGGCGTCGGGCTGCAGAAGCGTTTTTTCGACTACTTTCTGCAGGGCAAACAAAACGGCTGGGACCAGCAGCCGAAAGTGCTGCTGCAGGTGCGCCATCCCGGCGAGAAATTCGTCGAGCGCGCGGAGAACGAATGGCCGATTGCGCGCACGAAGTGGACGAATTTTTATCTGGATCCGAAAAGCAGGCACTTGTCGCTCACCCCGGTGACGACGGACGAAGCCATCACCTACGAAACGATGGGCGACGGCGTGATTTTTTCGACGCCGCCGCTGGAGCAAGACACCGAGATCACCGGGCCGTCGGCGCTGAAGCTTTTTGTTTCGTCGGCAACATCGAACGCGGATATATTCGCGGTGCTGAGCGTATTCGATCCGCAGGGTAAAGAAGTCGTGTTCCAGGGCGCGCTAGATCCCCACACGCCGGTGGCCCAGGGCTGGCTGCGCGCATCGCACCGCAAGCTCGACCCGAAACTGACGCTGCCGTACCGTCCTTATCACACGCATGACGAAGACCAGCCGCTGAAACCCGGCGAGGTATACGAACTCGATGTTGAAATCTGGCCGACCTGCATCGTCGCGCCCAAAGGCTATCGCATTGCGCTGACGGTGCGCGGCAAGGATTACTTCTACGCGGGCGAAGCGGCGACACTGTCGAACATGAAAAACCCCATGCGGGGCTGCGGGCCGTTCGAGCACGACGATCCGACCGACCGGCCGCCGGCAATTTTCGACAGCAAGGTGACCCTGCATTTTGGCGCCCGGTGCCCGGCGGCAGTGCTGCTGCCCGTAATTCCGCCCAGATAAATCAGCAACCTGCGCTCGATGGCGGGTGCCCCGGCCGGCGGAATGTTAGAACTCATCTCAAAAATACAACGTCGACAAGCAACCGCCGATAAACGCCGATTGACGCCGATACAATTCCAGTCCTTTACCCGAATCAAGGTCAAGTTTCTTGAACTTATCTGCGTTCATCTGCGTTTATCGGCGGTTGCAAATTGTTTTTGAGACCGTTTTTAAATAACTAAGTGGCGGCGCTGCGGGCAAATGCGCTAAGCTAAAAAGCGATGGGAAGGCCTGTCCGTTTTTGCGTACGGCCCCGTCCCGATCACCCATAAAATTTCATCGATGGAATTGCCGTCAAGGCGAATCACGGGGAGAACAGCAAATGGCAAAGCTCAACATCAATGGCGTGGAGCGCGACGTGAACGTCGAGGCCAACACGCCGCTACTGTGGGCAATTCGCGAACAGGTTGGGCTCACCGGCACCAAGTACGGATGCGGTGTCGAGCAGTGCGGCGCCTGCTCCGTGCATATTAACGGCGAGGTGCGGCGGTCATGCTCCATTCGCGTCAGCGCGGTAAAACCCACTGACAGGATCGTGACTATCGAAGGCCTGTCGCTCGACAACTCGCATCCGGTGCAAAAGGCGTGGGCGGCAATCGACGTGCCACAGTGCGGTTATTGCCAGTCCGGGCAGATCATGGCGGCCGTAGCGCTGCTCAGGAAAAAAGCGCGGCCGACCGACAAGGACATTGACGAAGCGATGACCAATATTTGCCGCTGCGGCACCTATCAGCGCATCCGTGCGGCCGTGCACATGGCGGCGGGTACGGCCGCCAGTGGCGGTTCCATCATTCACATGGAAACTGATTCAGCGAAGACGGGAGGCTCTGCCGTTCCCTCCGATGGCAGCAAGTCAGAACGTGAGGAAGTTCACTGAGGAGCCTCATTATGGACAACATTAACTCACGCAAAGTCACGAGCATTTCGCGCCGCAAGTTTATCGTCAGCTCCGCTGCGGCGGGGGGCGGGCTGGCGCTTGGCATCAATCTTCCATTCAGTATCTTGCCGGCCGCTGCGCAAAATGCCGCCGCCGATCCCGAAGTCACTGCGTGGGTTGTCGTCAGGCCTGACGACACTTGCATGATCCGTGTTGCTCGAACGGAAATGGGCCAGGGCACGCACACCGGCCTTGCCCAGCTCGTCGCCGAAGAGCTCGAGTGCGATTGGCGCAAAGTGATAGTTGAGCCGGTTACGCCCGGCCAGAACCTCGCCCGCAAACGCGTCTGGGGCGAAATGAGTACGGGCGGCAGCCGTGGCATCCGCATTTCGCAAGACTATGTCCGCCGCGGGGGTGCTGCCGCGCGCATGATGCTTATGCAAGCGGCGGCTGATGACTGGAAGGTCCCGGTAACCGAAGTCACCGTGTCCGACGGCATCATTACGCACGCGGCGTCCGCGCGCTCGACGAGCTACGGCAAGGTCGCTGCGGCGGCATCGAAATTGACCGCGCCGGATCCGAAGAGCATCAAGCTCAAGAATCCACGAACCTGGAAGGTGGCCGGCAAGCCGCTGAAGCGGCTCGACACAGCCAACAAGCTGAACGGCCGGAAAATCTATTCGATAGACGTCAAACTTCAGGGCATGCTGCATGCAGCAATCAAGCAGTGCCCCGTGTTTGGCGGCAAGCTCGTGAGCTTTGATGAATCCAGGGTCGCGGGCCTGCCCGGCGTGCACAAAGTGGTCAGGGTGAGCGAGACGACCGTTGCAGTCGTCGCCGATACCTGGTGGCGCGCCAAGGTGGCGCTCGACGCGCTTCCCATCGTCTGGGACGAGGGCCCCAATACATCCGTGTCCAGCGCATCGATCGCGGCGCATTTAAGGCAGGGCCTGACGGCGCAAGACGCGTTCGCCGATATTGACGATGGGGATGCATTGACGGCGATCGCCGGCGCCGCGAAAAAAATTGAAGCGATCTACAGCACGCCTTTCCTCGCCCACGCGACGATGGAGCCGATGAACTGCACCGTCAGGATCACGGCGGACCGGGCCGAGGCGTGGATGCCCAGCCAGAACGCGGAGGCCACACTGGCCGCACTGTCCGAGGCATCAGGGCTCCCTCTGGCAAGCTGCGAAGCCTACAACTACGACCCCGGCGGCGGCTTTGGCCGCCGCGGCGGCAATCAGGATTACACGCGCCAGGCAGCCGCTATCGCCAAGCAGTTTCCCGGCGTGCCGGTCAAGCTGATCTGGAGCCGCGAGGAAGATCAGGCGCACGATTTCTATCGGCCCATTTCGCAGTGCAGGCTGGCTGCAGGCCTTGATGAGAAGGGCAACATGGTCGGGTTGCACGTTCGTGTCTCGGGCCAGTCGATCAACGCGCAGGTCAATCCGGCGGGGATCAAGGACGGCAAGGACGTGCGGCAACTCCAAGGCTATTGGAAAGCACCGGGCGATGCGCAGCTTGGCTATACCGTGCCTAACCTGCGCATCGAGTATGCAATGCGCAACACGCCTGTGCCGGTCGGCACGTGGCGCGGCGTGAACACCAATCAAAACGGCGTTTACATGGAGTGCTTCATCGACGAAGTGGCGCGAGCAGCCGGCAAGGATACGCTCGAATTCCGCCGTGCACTGATGAGCAAGCATCCGAAGCATTTGGCCGTGCTCAACGCTGCTGCGGAAAAAGGCGACTGGGGCAAGCCGTTGCCGCCGGGCGTGCACAGGGGCATCGCGCAGTTCATGGGCTATGGCAGTTACTCGGCGGCGGTCGCTGAAGTCTCGGTCAGCGCGGAGGGCAAGCTGAAGGTGCATCGCCTGGTGCTGGCGCTCAATTGTGGCCATGCGGTGAATCCCGACCAGATCGCGGCGCAGGTCGAAGGCTCGGTGGCGTATGGACTTACGGCCGCGCTCTACGGCGAGTGCACGATCGAGAAAGGCCGCATCGCGGAGCTGAATTTCCATAACTACCGTATCCTGCGGCTCGCGGAAATGCCCAAGGTCGAAACGGTGATCGTGCCGACTTACGACTTCTGGGGCGGGGTGGGCGAACCGACCATCTGCGTGGTGACGCCTTCGGTGCTGAACGCGATTCATGCGGCGACCGGTAAACCGGTGCGCAGCCTGCCGCTGAAGAACGTCAAGCTCTTGTAGCGTTCCTGCAGCAGAAACTGAAAGCGGCCAAACGGATTCTCGTTTGGCCGCTTTGTTTTTCGCGACTCGCAATAGAAATCCCCTCTCCACCTCACGAGGGGGAGAGCGAGTAGAGCGCGCGAGGGGGCCGGGCTAGGGTGAGGGGGTTGATTGCAGCAGCGCTGGTCTAAATGAGGCGAGCAATTTTTGCCCCTCACCCCAGCCCCTGATGTTACCCCGGCTTTTTCAATTGAAATGCTGTGAAGATCAAGACGTTGAATGTAGGATGATAAGAAACGGCGTGTGCACGAACGGTTTTTTCTCTGTGTTGGGACCAACCAACGAGGAGATCTGTCATGCACACGCACGCGACAAAGATTGTACAGAACTTTGTTCACAAAAACCTGAGTCTGATTCACGCAGCCCGCCGCCAATTGCTGTGCGCGGCGGTGTGCGCCGTGATGGGTGGACACTTGCTGAGCTTGTCGCGGCTGGCACGAGCGTTGATGGGTCAAAGCAA
>CAMBSS010000208.1 GCA_945870465.1 Bordetella parapertussis
GGTCCGTTTCGAGCGCTCGGCGAGGGATTTGCCGATCAGGCGGGCCAGCATGTCGCCCGGCCCCCTTGCAGCGAACGGCACGACGAAATGCAATTCACGCGGCTGCGACCCGCGTGCTTCCGTGCTCCCATTTGCGGCTGACTCGGCAGCGCTGCGGTCCCTGGTCACTTTCGTTATCCGGTCTTGCGGCTCGTTTTGCGCGCACCCGCGCCCGTACGCATACGCGTGCCGGCTTTGCGGTCCGCGGGCGCCGCCTTTGTCGTTTCAAGCATCGCATTCAGGCGTTCGCGAAATTCCGCGCTTGACATACTCAGCGCTTGGCCGAGTCCTTCGAGCATGGACATCTCCGCCAGACCGGTCTCGAACGTATTGCTCATGATGCGCTTTGCCAGTCCCATGATATTGGCGGGCCCCGCGGCAAGCGCGCTGGCGCGCCGCATGCACTCATCGTCCAACTGCTCATCCGCAACCACCTTGCACACCAAGCCCATGTTAAGCGCATGCTGCGCGGTCCACGTTTCGCCGGAGAAAAGAAATTGCTTTGCCCGCGCAAGCCCGATCAGGCGCGGCAAACTGTACATGGTGCCCACGTCGGGCACTACGCCAAGGCGGAAAAACCCCGGCACAAATTTTGCGCTCTCGGCGGCGACAATGATGTCGCCGCTGAGCGCCAGCCCGATACCGCCGCCGACCGCATAGCCGTTGACGCCAACCACGACCGGCTTGTCGAGACCGAAGAGCGGCAGCAGCCACTTCTCCATGTCGCGGAACCGGCGATAGACTGTCCATGGCTCACACCCAGCCTTCAGCACCTGCAGGTCGCCCCCGGCGCAAAAGGCGGCGCCGCTGCCTGTTATGTAGACGGCCTTGACTCGCTCGTCGGTGCTCGCGACGTGCAGCGCCCGCGCGAGCTCGGCGCGAAACGCCGCGCTCATGGCGTTTCGACGTGCCGGATTCGTGAAACGGATGGTAAGCACCCCGCCGCTGCGTTCAGCGCTGACATGCACGCTCATGATGGCCTCATGTCGTTATTCAATTTTGAACCCGCTTGCTTTGACGATCGGCCCCCATTTTGCGCGCTCTTTCTGGATAAACTGCGCGGCCTTGTCGGGACTGGAATCGGTGACGGGTTCAATTGCCAGGGCCTCAAGGTCTTTTTGGAACGCTTCATCGACCATTACGGTGATTGATGCCCGATACAAAGTGTCGATGATGGCTTTGGGCGTTCCGGCGGGCGCGAGGAGCGCCTGCCACGTAAGCGCCACCATCCTGGGCAGACCCTGCTCGGCCGCGGTCTGAATTTCAGGAGCCGCCCTCGACCGCTGTTCCGCGGTCACCGCAAGTATGCGTGCCTTGCCTGAACGATGATGGCCGAGCATCGCGCTAAATGTGGCCATCACGAGCGGAATCTGGCCGGCGATCAGTTCCTGAACCGCAGGCCCGCTGCCTTTGTAAGGAACATGGACAATATCCAGTCCGCCGGCCTCTTTCTTGAAGAGCTCCCCGGTCAAATGGTTGATGCTGCCCACGCCCGCTGACCCATAGGAGAACTTTCCCGGGTTCGCTTTGACGCGAGCGATCAACTGTGCAAGCGAACTGCCGACGGACGGGTGGGCGACGATTACCATCGGCACCGTGCCCATCACCACGACTGGCGAGAAATCCCTGTCGGGATCGTACGGCGGGTTTTGCATAGCCCACGGATTGATTGACAGCGTTGTCGACACGCCAATCAGCAGCGTATATCCGTCAGGCGCAGCACGCGCAACTTCCGCAGTCCCCATCAACCCCCCGGCGCCCCCCTTGTTGTCCGGTATGAGGTTGCGCCCCAGCACGGAGCCTATCTTCAAGGCGAACCGGCGCGCCATCACGTCAGTGCCGCCACCCGGCGCGTAGGGAATGACAAGGCGCACCGCGCGGCTCGGATACTTGTCCTGGGCGTGTACGCCGCTGGCAACCAAAACCAGGGCCGCCGCGTAAGCGGCGCGCCGGCGCAGATGCTGTTGCATTGCATAAACCACCATACGGTTTCCCTTATGCGAACGGCCGGACAGGCCGCGGTGATCAGCCTGGCAGGCCAAGCACCTGTTTTGCGACAACGTTGCGGAGAACCTCGTTGGTGCCGGCGCCTATGCTTACCGACCGCGCAAACAGAAACGGCGTAAGCGCATTGACTTTTCCGCTTCCTCCCGGCGCGCCTGCCACGACCCCGAGGTCGCCCGACACCTCGAGCATGAACTCGGTAATCCGCTGGTTCGTCTCCGTCGACAACACCTTGAGTATGGAGATATCCTGTCCGAGCGCTTCGCCACGCTTCACTTGGTCGGCAAAGTGCGCATAAACCGCTTTCAGGTCAGCCATGTCAAGGCGCAGCCTCGTGTACCGTTCGCAGAACTCGGGGTCGGCGAAAAGGCCGCGTTCACGGCCCAGCGCTTCCAGCCGGGTGAAGGCGAACTCCGCGCGGCGCGGGCTCCCGCTGTTGATGCGCTCGAAAGTAAGAACGCTCTTTGCAACCGTCCAGCCATTGTTCAGTTCGCCGATCATGTTGCGGCGTGAGGTGCGCACATTTTCGAACAGCACCTCGCAGAATTCCGTGCCGCCGACGATGTTCTTTATACCGCGTACCGTTATGCCGGGTGTCGACAAGTCGATCAGCAGGAACGTAATACCAAGCTGCTTCTTAACGGTCTTGTCGGTGCGGGCGAGCAGGTAGGTATGCGTTGCGTCAGTGGCGTACGAAGTCCAGATTTTGCGGCCGTTGACCAGGAAATCGTCGCCGTCAATCACCGCCTCCGTACTCAGGCTCGCGAGGTCGGATCCCGCATTGGGCTCGGAATAGCCCTGACACCAGATAGTATCGAACGTGCGCATCGCGGGCAGCAATTCACGCTTTTGCTCGGGAGTGCCAAATCGAATTACCATCGGCCCTACCTGCACGATGCCGTGATCAGGCGCGCGCGCCACACCCCAACGCTCCTGCTCGTCGATAAATATGAGCAGCTTGCTCGGCGTGAGCCCCATTCCGCCGTGTTCGATCGGCCAGTTGGGCGCGCTCCATCCTTTTTTTACGAGCCGCATGACCCACGGCTTGATCTCCTGCCAGGACGGTCGCAACGGCAGGAATCTAAGATCGGCAGGGTAGTTCTGCTCGATGAAGCGCCGCACGTGACGACGGAACTCCTCGTCCGTTTGGGCGTTCCAGTCTTCCATAGCGATCTCCTTTGGCATTTACGCTTCTGCTTCTGCGTGATCTGCTTGCGGTGCAAGGCGCGCGAAACGGCGCCGCTGCACATCGCCTCCCCCAAGCCATGCTGACAACGTGACGGCGCGTTTCAGGTAAAGACCGACATCGCACTCGTCGGAAAAGCCAATTGCACCATGCATCTGGATAGCCTCCCGCGTGACGCGCAGGCTCGAATCCGCGCAGCGCGCCTTCACGCGACTGGCCAATGCACCTCTGGCTTCAGGCGTCAGAGTTACATCGCCAACCTTCTCCAGCACTTCGTTTAGCGCGCAGCGGCTCATGAGCTGCACCGCATAAAGATCCGCTGCGCGGTGCTGTAACGCCTGATAACTTCCGATGAGCTTGCCGAACTGCACTCGTGTGCGCAGATAATCGAGGGTTATCTCGAAAGCGCGCGAAAGCACGCCCAAGAGTTCCGCCGAAGTATTGATGAGCGCTTCATCATAAATGCGCAGCAGCACGCTCTCCGCCAGCCCCGGGCGCGCAATCTGGTATTTATCCGGGATAGACACGCACCCGAGTCTCAGTTCGACTGCAGTCCGCCCGTCGGCAAGCTCTATATGAGACAGTCCCGGCGCCGCCAACTCGCCAGGAAGCCAGTAAAGCGCAATACCGGCGTCGCTTCGCGCCGAAACGACGTAGCCGTCCGCGCCGGCGCCCCCGACCACCAGCATCTTTGTGCCCGAAAGTTCTATTTTTCCTTGCACGTGGCGCGCAATCGTGTTCACTGAAAATAGGTCGCATTGGTGCCCCTCTTCGCGCCACGCAAGCGCGGGCAGCAGGTCGCCGCTGACGAAAATCGGCAATAACGCTTTCTTGAGCGATTCGTTGTCGCCATGCAAGATCGCGCCGGATGCCATCACGGCCGCGACTATGGGCTCTGGAAAGAGCGCGCGCCCGGCCGCCTCGCAAATCACCGCCATCTCGGCGCTACCCAGACCAAGTCCTCCCAGTCGCTCAGGAATATGGATGCCCAACCAGCCCAACTCGGCAAGCTGGCGCCAGACGTCGCGGTCGTAACCCGGCGTCGTTCCACGCAGGCGGCGCGAACGGCCGACGTGCACTTCGACCTTACAAAATTTCCCGGCGCTTTCGCGCAAAAGCGAGAGCTGCTCGCCACGCTCGCTCGTGTCGAGCTTGCCTGTTTGCATCTTTCCCGTTGCCATGTTCATGAGTCAGTCTCAGTGGAAGAATCAAATAAAGTCTTCGAAGCATATGATGCATATGTCTATACACGCAGGGACGCTTCTCCGTAATCGAGCACGACTGCGTTGCGACTCGGGACCACGCACCGAAAGCGGACCCGCGACTCATCGCGCCACAGGTCCGTGCGCACGGTGTCGCCGGGCACGACAAAGGAGGTGTAGCGGGCGCGCATCCACGATATACGCGCGGGATCGTACCCGCAGCATGCTTTGACCAGCGCGTGCGTCGCCACGCCAAGCGTGCTCAGGCCGTGCAGAATAGGCTGATCGAAGCCTGCCACGCGCGCGACATCCGGATCCACATGCAAAGGATTGAGGTCTCCGCTCAAGCGGTATATCAACGCGAGATTTGGCAGAGTGGCAAAAGTCACGCTGGCATCAGGTTGTGTGTCGGGTGCTTTGACCGTCGGCATTGCCTCAGCAGCACTGGCTGGACCGCCGAATCCACCGTGATCGCGGCAAAACGAGGTCGTCGTTACGGTGCACACGGGAGCGCCGCTACGCGCATCGTAGACTTTGCGCTCCAGCCGAAGAACCGCACCCTTGCCTCTGCCCTTGTCGACGATGTCGAGCACGCGGGGGGTGCTCTTGAATGTGCCCCGTATCGGCAACGGCTCGTGTATCACGAATTGCGTTCGTCCCTTCATTACGCGTAGGTGGTCCACGCCGGTGCGCGGATCCTTCAGCCAGTTGCCGGGATAGCAAAGGATCGAGGCCATGCTGGGCATTGCGAGCAAGTCCTTCTCGTAGACGAACCGTAGCTGGTTGCGATCGTTCGGATCCGTCCCCAACCCGATGCCCAGTGCATACAACATCGTGTCGCGCTCCGATATCGTATGCTGTATCTCCTCAAACGGCCAATTCATGAGCTTCTGGTAGTCGATCATCTTTCTTCCTTAAATCCCCACGCTTAGTCGAGAGCGCAAGTTACGTCCACTGGCGTTCCTATTGAACGGTGAGGCGCGCCGACTTGACGACCCTGGCCCACTTGGTGATTTCCGCATCGATAAAATCGCGCAGTTCCGCCGGCGTGCTGGGCTCCAGCACGGCGCCCTGGTCGAGCAACTGCTGCACGACGTGAGGTGCCTGCATGGTTTCGATCAGAGCAGCGCGCAGGCGGTCGACGATCTCCTGCGGCATGCCGGCCGGCCCGACGAGCGAATACCAGCCGAATACTTCAACCCGTGGCAGACCGGACTCAATCATCGTCGGCACGTCCGGCAGAGCCTGCAACCGCTTGGTGCCGGTGAGCGCTATGGCGCGCACGCGCCCTGTCCTGACATGCTGCACGGCGCCTGGCGGACCGGAAAACAGCATGTGGGTATCGCCGGCGATCGTGGATATCATGGCCGGGCCCGCGCCTTTGAATGGAACATGAATGATATCGATTCCCGTCTCGATTTTCATCAGCTCTCCAGTCAGATGGTTCGTCGTTCCCACGCCTGCACTGCCGTATGTGAGCTTGCCCGGATTCTTTTTCGCCAGCGCAACGACCTCCTTGATATTTCGCACAGGCAGCGACGGATGCACCGTGAGAAGCACCGGGATCTTCGTGATCATTGTTACCGGCGTAAAATCCTTGCGCGGATCGTAGGGCAGCTTTCCGGCGAACAGCGCGACGTTGACGGCCATCGGCGAAATGATGCCGACCAGCAGTGTGTAGCCGTCCGGTTTGGCTTTGGCAACCAGATCGGTGCCTATGGTGCCGCCGGCGCCGCCCCTATTATCCAGAACCACGGGCTGCCCGAGTTTTTCGCTCAAGTGATCGGCAATAGGCCGTAACATCGTATCCGTCGCCCCGCCCGGGGGAAACGGAATTACGAGTCGTATGGGGCGCGTTGGGTATGATTGTGCGACAGCCCAGCCGCCGACTGCGAGCATGCCGGCCAGAGCAAACGCTCTGAGCACCCGCTTACCTGGCTCTTGATCCATTGTCTATTTTCACCCGATTGATTGAGGCAATGCACGGATTGAACATTACGCCGCGATGCGCCCATCCGCGGGCATACATCCGCTCACAGCCAGCGGCCCTGACCCGCATCATCTGTTCTGCCAATTGGGTTTGCGCTTTTCTGCAAACGCTTTGGGCCCCTCGATATAGTCCTGACTCTCGAGGTTCGCC
>CAMBSS010000209.1 GCA_945870465.1 Bordetella parapertussis
TGTCGGCATCGCCAACAACGTCAATTACGGCGCCGACTCGATCAAGGGATCCATTGCGCGGCTCGATGAACTGGGCATTTTGCATACCGGCGCCGGCGCCGACGCCGGCGCCGCAAGCAAGCCGGCTATCGTTGAGCGCAACGGCACCCGTATCGGATTTTTGCAGCGCACTTCAGTCTTCTGGCCGGAAGGCCACGAGGCGGGCGCCAAAGCCGCCGGTGTAGCGGTGGTGCGTGGGCTCACTGAATTCATGCCGCCGCCGCTGCACAGCACGCGCAAGGGAGTTCCGCCTGGCAACCGGCCCGGTGTTCCGCCGGTCATCGTTACGCGTGCGGACCCAAAATCTCTGCGCGTGCTCAAGAATGATCTCGCGGCATTGCGCAAGCAAGCCGATATCGTGGTTGCGTCCTTTCACTGGGGCGTCTTCGGCGAAGTGCTCGAATACATGGTTGATCTCGCCCACGCGGCGATCGACAGCGGCGCCGACATCGTGATCGGCCACGGGCCGCATCATTACACGATGCCGATCGAGTTCTACAAAGGCAAGCCGATCTATTACGGCCTCGGCGCGTTTTCCTTTCAGACCGGGCACGGCGGCGACTATCACGGCGACTGGGTCGGCATGCTCGCGCAGGCGACGTTCACAGGCCGCGATGTCGAAGAGGCTGGCTTCCGGCTGGTGCGCCAAAAAAGAAGCATGGAAATCATCCCGTGCGCGCTCAAAGACGAGGCCGCGGTGCTCGATGAGCTGAGGGCGCAGTGCATGGCGCTGGGTACGCAATTGAAATTGCAAGGGGACGAAGTCATTGTCCGGCCGGCGTAGTATGCGCATTTTCACTGCAACGATAGCGTCCGCGATTGCAGCATTCGTTGCCTGTGATGCCAGCGCGCAAACGGCCGCGCCGAAGCCGGACGCCTATCCGACCAAGCCGGTGCGCATGATAGTGGTGAATCCGCCGGGCAGCGGCGTCGATATCGTGGCGCGCCTGGTCGGCCCGAAGATGGGGGAAGTGCTCAAACAGCAGATCGTGGTCGACAATAGAGCGGGTGCCAGCGGCATCATAGGTGTCGATCTCGCCGCGAAAAGCGTGCCCGACGGTTACACGCTGTTGATGGGATCTTCGTCTTCGCAGGTGATCAATGCCTGCATATATACGAACCTTCCGTACGATCCTGTGAAGGACCTCGCGCCGATTACGATGCTGGCGTCGACGCCGTACCTGATGGTGGCGCATCCTTCGCTCGCGGCGAAATCGGTTGCTGAAGTGATTGCGGCTGCCAAAGCGCAGCCGGGCAAGCTCAACTACGCGACCGGCGGTCTTGCGGTTGCATCCACGCTTGCCGGCGAACTCTTCAAAAGCATGGCGGGGGTGAACATCGTGATGGTGCCGTACAAGGGCACGCCGCAGGCCACCTCCGACGTGGTAGCAGGGCAGGTGCAGCTCGCGTTCAGTACGATGCCCGCCGGATTGCCGCTGGTGAAAGCGGGGCGGTTGCGCGCCCTCGGCATTACGAGCGCAAAGCGTCTCAGCACGACGCCGGACATTCCGACTATCGCCGAATCGGGTCTGCCGGGCTACGAAATAACGACCTGGTTCGGCATACTGGCGCCGCGTGCCACGCCGCGCCCTATCATCAGCCGCGTGCAGCGCGAGGCGATCAACGCGATCAATCAGCCCGATGTAAAAGAAAAACTGGTGGGGCAGGGCTATGAAGTCGTCGGCACCACGCCGGAACAGTTTGCGACTTTCATCGAAACCGAGATCGCCAAATTCACCAGGATCGTGAAGATCGCCGGCATTCCGCAGCTATCGGCGGGTGAATGATTTGAAAGCAGTATCAAAAACGGTTTGGAGCCGCAGATAAACGCGGATAAACACAGATAAGTTCAAAGGATTTATCGTCGCCCAGAGGCCGGCTCTGGGTTTTGTCTGTAATTGTCCGGGGCTGGTTGTTTGTTCGCGTTTTGAATTGTTTTATCCGCGTACCCCTCAAGGGGGTATTAAAAAGAATGTATCTGCGGCTGATTGCAGTTTTTGTAATTTTGAGGCGGGTCTTGTTTATTTCGCCGTGCCCGCTTCGTAGACCGGCGCGGCCTGCGCCCATGCCGCGCGGTCCATGTGGCCGCTTTCCACCGCGCGCAGCAAGGCGGCCGGCTTGATATGCGGCGCCAGTATCGAGACGAAAGACTGCACGGCGCGGGTGAGAAAACCGTTCTTCCTGAATACCAGGTTGAGTACGCCCGGCGGAAAGAGATGCCCGGCTTCGATCATGACCAGCCCGCGGTCGCGCACCTTGTCGACCGCCGCCTTGGCGAGGATCGCGACCCCCATGCCCAGCTCGACGTACGCTTTCGAAACATCCGCATCGGTTGCGCTGCAGACGATGCGCGGCGCCAGTCCCGCTGCGGCGAAGCGTTCCATCACGATAGTGCGCCCGCTGAACGGCGCGGGATAGGTGATGATGGGATATTTCGCAAGGCGCGCCAGCGTCAGTTTTTTGCCGTCGGTGAGCGGGTGTCCGCGCGGGGCTATCACGCAACGCGGTAATTGGTAGGCCGGCACCGCGACGACGGAATCGGCGAGCTTGTCCGGCAGGGTGACGATGCCGATTTCGGCGTCGCCGCGGCTGATTGATTCGCAGCAGCGCACCGGATCGGACTGCTGCAGCGCGAGCGCCACCGCCGGAAAACGGCCGCCGAAAGCCTTGATCACCTTGGGCAGGATATGCCGCGCATAAACGTGCGTGGTGGCAATCCTGATTTCGCCAACCGTGTCGGTCGAGGTCTCGCTGCCAATCTGTTGCAGCGCCTTGATGTCGCAGGCGACGCGCTGCATGATGCGCAGCGCCTGTACGCCTTGCGGGGTCAAGCCGACGACCTTGTTGCGAGTGCGCAGAAACACCTGCACGCCCAGTTCGAGTTCGAGCTCCTTCAACTGCCGGCTGAGCCCGGATTGCGACATGTTGAGGCTGTCGGCCGCTGACGAAATGCTGAGCTGGCGCGCCACGGCGCAGACCGCGTCGATTTGCTGCAGGTTCATGGGGGCTCCCATGTATGTAGTTGCCGCATACTACTATGAGGCTCCATGTATTGCATACATACTGAAGCTGCACTACGATGCTGCGCACGAACAAGCGGCCTGCTTTGACGGGCCCGTCACCGGAGGAAAGTGCGCATGGCAATTCCGACATACGAGGTTTTCGCGGTCCGCTATGCGGAACGCGATGGCTGGCGCCGCAACGCTTTCCAGGGCGGCGATGCGCACGACGGGCCGCTGCCGATGGATTATTTTGTGTGGCTGGTGCGCAACAAGGAGCGCACTTTCGTGCTCGACATCGGATTCACGGCGGAAATGGCGGCCAAGCGCAAGCGCAACTTCCTGCGTACGCCTAAAGAAGGCCTGGCACTCCTGGGTGTCAAGACCGAAGAAGTCGAAGACGTGATCATTTCCCATCTGCACTACGACCACGTCGGCACCTACCCTGATTTCCCCAACGCGAAATTCCACCTGCAGGACGACGAAATGCGCTACGCGACCGGGCGCTATATGCGCTACGGCCGCTTCAAGCACGGCTACGAGGTCGACGACGTCGTCGGCATGGTGCGGCTGGTTTACAAAGACAGGGTCAATTTTTACGATGGCGTGGCCGATCTCGCGCCGGGCATCAGCATTCATCGCATCGGCGGGCACACCATGGGTTTGCAGTGCATGCGCGTGCACACCGAACGCGGCTGGGTCGTGCTGGCATCCGACTGCAGCCACTATTACGAGAACTTCGAAACCAACCGCTTTTACGGTTCGGTGTTCAACGTCGGCGAGCAGGCCGACGGCTTCGAGGAAATGCGCCGGCTCGCCGATTCGTCCAAGCACATTGTTCCGGGTCACGATCCGCTGGTGATGAAGCGCTATCCCGCCGTGTCCAAAGAACTTGCAGGCATAGTCGTGCGCCTCGACGTGCCGCCGACCGAATAATATGAAACATTCCGTGGCCGTCATGAACACCGTTAGCGCGCAACTCGCGCAGCACTTTTCCGCGTTCAGCTATGCGAAATTGCCCGACGCGTCGAAGCGTTCGTTAAAGCGCCTGCTGCTCGACTACCTCGGCGTGACGATAGCCGGCAGCCAGTCCGACAGCGGGACCATCGCGCGCACGTTCGCCAAGCTCGACGGCGGCAAGGCGCAGGCCACCATCATCGGCGAAGGCACGCGCACCACTGCCGCGCAGGCGGCGTTTGCCAACGGCATCTCGGCGCACAGCCTCGAGCTCGACGACATCGACGTGCTCGCCTACTTTCATTTCAGCCCGCCCGTTTATTCGGCGGCGCTGGCGGCGGGGGAGATGCAGGCAGCGAACGGCAAGCAATTGCTGGTGGCGCTCGCGGCCGGCTGCGAAATGATGGAGCGCGTCAGCCGCGCATCCAATCCTTCGCTGCGCGACCGCAATTACCATACGACCGCAGCGTGCGGCGTTTTTGGCGCCACCATCGCTGCGGGTCTGCTGTGGAAAATTCCGCCCGTCAAACTGGTATCGGCATTTGGGCTGGCGGGTGCGCAGGCGTCCGGCGTCCTCGAATTCCAAGGCACGTCGATGCAGAAGCGCTTCGCGCCGGGGCCGGCAGCGCGTGCCGGCCTCACCGCGGCACGCATGGCGCAGCTCGGCTACATCGGCCAGGAAATGATTTTCGAAGGCAAGCGCGGCTTTTTGGTTGCGTTCACCGACAAGTCGGACGTCGCGCAATTGACGGCGAATCTGCACAAACCGTACCGGCTCGACATCGAATACAAGCCTTACGCATGTGCGCGACCTATTCACAACGCGATCGATTGCGCGCTGGAAATCCGCCGCCGCGACAAACCGGATCTCGCTGGCATCAGCCATATCGAAGTCGCACGCCATCCGTCGTGGGTGGGCAAGCACGGCGAGAAGGCGCCCAAATCTTTTCACGCGGCGCAACTGAGCCTCGCCTTTTCCATTGCAGTCGCACTGAAAGAAGGCGGCGCGTTACTCGCGCAATATTCCGCGCGCAATCTGAAAGCCCCGTTGCTGGTGCGCCTGATGGGCCTGACCGACATCACGGTCGACGCCTCGTTGCCGCGCGGCGTTTCCTGCCGCATGACGATGACGATGAGCGACGGCCGCAAGTTTGTCTCACAGATCGACTATCCGAAAGGATCGATCGAAGTGCCGATGACGGACGAAGAAATCCGCACGAAATTCGAAGGACTCGCGGTACCGGTCATAGGTGCTGCGCGTGCGGAGCAACTGGCGGACATGGCCGGCAGCATCGAAAAGTGCGGCGATATCGCCAGCATGATGAAGTTGACTGCAGGCAGGAAGAGCGCGGCACGCAGCCGCAAAAAGTAAACCCGGCACGGCGGCCGCGTTGCCGCGAATGGCGGCGCCGGCTGTTAATATAGCGGCCGCAGAACGGCCGTTCGTATCCAGAGGAGTCTATAGAGTGCCGGCCTTATCGAAAAAATTGAACTGGTTGTTGATTGCCGCCAGCTTGCCGGGGTGGTGCGCCGTTTCTTTTGCGCAGGGATTTCCGACCCACCCGGTGCGCATAGTCGCCGCAACGCCGCCCGGTGGTGCCGCCGATGTCAATGCGCGGTTGCTGTCGGAGCGGCTCGCGCGGAAATGGAAGCAGCCGGTGGTGGTGCAGAATTCGGCGGGTGTGGCGGGCAGTGTTGCCGCGGTCACCGTTGCCGAAGCGACGCCTGACGGTTACACGCTGCTGTTCGTCGCGCATCCGGTGTTGGCGGTCAATCCGCTGTTATACAAAAAACTGCCATTCAATGCAGAGCGCGATTTCGTGCCGGTCGTGCTGCTCACCAGGATGCCGCACGTGTTGTTGGTGAATCCTGCACTGCCGGCCGCGACGGTGGGGGAATTCATCGCGCTGGCGAAAGCCAAGCCTGGCACTCTCAATTACGGTTCCGGCGGCGCAGGTTCTTCGACGCATCTGGCGAGCGAACTGCTTGCGGATGCGGCCAGTATCGATTTGCGGCACGTGCCGTACCGGGGCGCTGCACCCGCGGTCACCGCGTTGATCAGCGGCGAAATCCAGTTTCTGTTCGATGCCACGATTACCGCAATCGGCCATCTGCGCGGCGGCCGCGTGCGCGGGATCGCGATTGCGAGCATGACGCGTTCAGCGGTGCTGCCCGACATTCCGACTTTCGACGAAAGCGGCGTGAAGCGTTTCGAATCATCGATTGCGCACGGCATTCTTGCGCCATCCAAGGTTGCGCCGGCAACACTCGCGCAGCTAAACCGCGATCTCAACGAGACGCTGGGCGAACCCGAGTACAAGAAAAGAATGGCTGAATTCGGCGCCGATCTTGTCGGCGGCTCAGGCAAGGAATTCCAGGCGTTTCTCGCGGCCGAGAACAAGAAATGGGCGGCCGTGATCAAAAAACGCGGCATCAATGCCGAGTAGCCGGCGCACCGCTTATCCAAACGTAACTTGACGAAGCAAGGAAGGAAAAACCCATGGATCTTGAATTGAAAGGACGTACTGCAGTGGTGACTGGCGCCAGCCAA
>CAMBSS010000210.1 GCA_945870465.1 Bordetella parapertussis
TTGATATAAGCCGTGGCCTGGTCAGGCGGGTTGCCCACGAGCTCGAGCCCGAGTCCGACCAGGCGCTCCTTCATTTTCGGCAGGCGCAGGATGCGGCCGATCTCTTCATTAAGTTGCATTATGATGGGCCACGGCGTCGCCGCCGGCGCGAACGCGGCATACCAGACGTCGACGTCGAAACCCGGCACCCCGCTCTGCGCCACCGTCGGCAGATCGGGCTGGGTCGCCGACCGCTTGCTGCCCCCGACGGCCAGCGCTCGCAACCGGCCGGTCTTCACGTAGGGTATGACGGAGATTTCGCTGGCGAAGGTGAGCGAGAGCCCGGATCGACGCCACGAACGCGTTGAAGCCTTCGGAAACGTTTTTGACGATCGCAATTTCGCCGGGCTTCGCGCGCACCAACTGCGCAAACTTCACGCGCACGCGCTCGATCGTGTCGAGCAGCGCCTTCTTGTCTACGCTGCCTTCGATGCACGCGTCGAGATAGGCATCCACCGCGCCGCGGGCTGCCTGCGGAACTAGGCCACGCGCGGAGGTTTCAAGATAAGTCCAGCGGCTCGCGAGGGAGCAACCTGAAAGAACTAACGATGCATCAGACCGACCGCCGCTTTGCGCGTCCTACCCGCTCCACTGTGTTGTGAAGCTCGCCCAGGCCCGTGATCGCGATCGCTATCTCGTCACCGGGCAACAGGGTGAAATCGCCCACTGGCACCAGCCCGGTGCCAGTCAGCAGCACTACGCCCTCGGGAAATTCCTGGGCGCGAAAGAGCCAGTCCACCAATTCCTCCGGCGTGCGCTTCATGCGCGCCGCGGCGACCTTGTCGTCGAATATCGTTTTGCCGCCGCGCACGATACGCAACCCTATCGTCATGTCGCGAATCGCCGGCGCTTCGCCGACCGACACGATGCAGGGCCCGAGCGCGCAGGAGCCGGTGTAGTACTTGGCCTGCGGCAGATAGAGCGCATTCTCGCCTTCGATGCTGCGCGACGACATATCGTTGCCTATGGTGTAGCCGACGATGTCACCGCCGCTGGTCACGACGAGAGCGAGCTCGGGTTCGGGCACATCCCACGTGGAGTCCGCGCGTATGCCGACAGGCTCGCCGCTGCCGCGCGCCCAGCGTCCCGCGGACTTGAAAAAAACCTCCGGGCGCTCGGCGTCGTAGACACGCTCGTATTGATCGGGCAGCCTGGATTCTTCGCGCCGCGCTTCGCGGCTGCGCTCGTAAGTGACCCCGGCCGCCCAGACTTCCTGCCCTTCGATCGGCGCCAGCAGCCGTGCGCCCGACGACACGGGTTCGCCCTGGCTCCCTTGCAACGCGTCGGCAAACGCCGCCGCTTTGCCGCCAAGCAATTGCGCCAGCGTCGTTTCAACCGGCAGCAGCGCCTGCGGGCCGGCCTCGACCGTGCCGCGCGCAAGCCGGCCTTTTCCATTCACTTCGACCCGCCATAATGCGATTGCCATCAATTTGCCTTTCGTTACGTCAGGTGCTGCACGTTGAACATGGGCTCGCCGCGCACCCAGTGCCCGAAGTTCGCAATGAACATGTCGGCATAGCGCTTCTCGTTGCCGGTGGACGCCGTTGCATTCTTGGGCGAGATGATGACGTTAGGCAGTTCCCACAACGGCGATTCTGCCGGCAGCGGTTCCTGCCAGTGCGAATCCAGCGCGGCGCCACCCAAATGTCCGCTGCGGACTGCTTCAATAAGCGCAGCTTCGTCGACGATATGGCCGCGCGCAATATTGATAAGGCGCACGCCTTTGCGCATATGCCGGAACGCATTCGCATCGATGAGGTTGCGCGTCTCACCGGTCAGCGGGCAGGCAAGCACCAGCCAGTCCGCACGCGGCAGCACTTCCAGGAGCTTCGACGGCGGATACATTTCGTCCACGGGATCGTCCGGCGCCAATGGACTGCGGCGCACCCCGATCACTTTGAGACCGAACGCGCGCGCGTAGCCGGCAAATAACTTTCCAATCGCGCCAACGCCGATGATCACCACTGTCTGGCCGCGCAAGTCGTCGGGCAAGGCAGCGCCGCGCAGCGGACGCCATTCATGTTTATGCTGACCCTGGATGTAATGCGGGAATCCGCGCGCGAGCATCAGCAGTCCCGTAAAACCCGTTTGCGCCACTGGTTCCGCATTCGCACCAGTCGAGCTCGTCACCGTGATGCCTTTTTGCGCCAGCGGGACTACGAACGGAATGTGCGTGACCCCCGATGCCCACAGATGTATCCACTGGAGGCTGCTGGACGCGAGCACCGCTTCGCCGTAAGCGGCATAAAGCTGATCGTCGAGCCGGATGCCGTGGTCGACGAAAGTGCAGTCGATGCGGTCGCACGCGGCCTGCGTCAGCCGGGCGCCCGGCTCACCGGGCGGCGTCATGAACTCAACAGCCTTGCCGGCGCGCTGCGCGACGGCCTTGAGCTCGCCGCCGAACCTGGAGACGAAAGGTTTGGGAACAAAAGCGGTAATCACTGCCTGCTTCAACGCTACATCAGCTCAGCACGGCGACCGTTTTGCGCTTGATCAGGTCGAAATCTATGGACGCGCCGAGCCCCGGGCCCATCGGCACATGCGCGTAGCCGTCCTTGTCGACCTCGATGTCCTGCACCAGGCCGTACTTGTGCGCGTCGTCCGGCAGGAAGACTTCGAAGAACTGCGAATTCTGGATCGCCGCCATCACGTGCAGGTTGGCGACGTTGTTGAGCGAATTGCCGCCGTGGTGGATTTCGTAATTGAGGTGAAACGCCTCCGCGAGATGGGCGGTCTTGATCATGGTGGTGATGCCGCCCTTGATCGCTACGTCGCCGCGCAGAAAGTCGGTCGCGCCCTGCAAGATCCACTGCGCGTACGAGTCGAGCCCGGCCTGCGGATACTCGGTCGCCATGAGCGGCGTTTTCAGCTTCTGCTTCAGCTTGACGTAGTTATAGAGGTCCCAGTCCGACAGCGGATCTTCGTACCAGAAATATTTCAGGTCGTCGATGGCGAGCCCGACGCGCAGCGCTTCTTCGTAGTTGTAGCACCAGCCAGGGTCCACCATCAGCGTGTAATCGTCGCCGACCGCTTTGCGCACCGCCTCGCAAACCTTGATGTCCTGGCGCCAGGATTGCGGCGGATGTATTTTGTACGCGGGCCAATTGATCGATTTGTAGTGCTGCGCTTCTTCCGCGTATGCCGCGGGGCTCGGCAGAATCTGCGAGCTCGCATAGGCGGGCACCCGGCTGCGAAACGAGCCCAGCAATTTGTGGATCGGCATGCCGGCGGCCTTGCCCGCGATGTCCCACAACGCGACGTCAATCGCGCCCACCGCGCGGACGGTCGTGGTGCGCGCGCGCTTCCACAATGCCTGGTAAAGCCGCTCGCGCTCGAGCGGGTCATGTCCCATGATTGCGGGCTTGAGGTAACGGATGAGCCCTGGTGCGTCGATATCGGCCGCTTGGCGGGAGCTGCCGAGAAATGCATTGCCCGTAATACCTTCGTCGGTGACGATGGAGAGCAGGCCAAGCTTGCTCGAGCCGCCGAACTTCTTGTGCGGCGCGTAATTGGTTTCCGGAATGTCGTCCCAGGAAAACAGGGTCAGGCTGACGTCGGTGATCTTCATGAAGTTTCCGTTGAATTGGCGCTGCAATGTCCGGTTGAATGTGTCAGTCGACCTGCAGTCCGGCCTTCTTGACGATCATCGCGTACTTTTTCATTTCGCTGCCAAGAAAAGCGGCGAACTCTTCCGACGTGCCGCCGATGGGAACGGTGCCTATCAAGGCGAGTTTCTCGACGAACGCGGGATCGCGCAGCTGCTCGTCGATCTTGCGGTTGATCTTGCGCATGATGTCCTTGGGCACATTGGCCGGGGCCGCCATTGCGAACCAGGCGCGCGCCTCGAAACCGGGCACGCCGCCTTCCGCAATGGTGGGCACGTCCGGATCCAGCGAGACTCTTTTCGCGCTCGTCACGCCGAGCACCTTCAGGCGCCCCGCTTTCGCGTACTGCGTGGAAGCCGCGAGCGGCGCGAACATCATGTCCACCCGGCCGCCGAGCAGATCGATCACCGCGGGCGCCGCTCCCTTGTACGGAATGTGGTGCAGTTCTGTCTTCGACATGATTTCGAACAGCACCGCAGTGAGATGCTGCGATGCGCCGTTGCCGCCGGACGCGTAGCTCACCTGTCCGGGTTTAGCACGTGCCAGCGCGACGAGTTCGGACACCGTGTTCGCTTTGACCTGCGGATGTATGGCGAGTGCCATGGGCGCGTCGACCAGATTGATCAGGGGGGCGAAATCGCGCACCGAGTCGTACGGCAGGGTCTTGTGGGTGCTCGGGTTTGCGGCGAAACTGATGCCTATCATGAGCAGCGTGTAGCCGTCGGGTGCGGACTTGACGGCGATCTGGGCGCCCACTATGCCGTCGGCGCCGGGACGATTGTCGGTTACCACCGGCTGGCCCCATGCAGCGCTCAGCCGTTCGCCGACGCCGCGCGCCAGGATGTCGGTCAGACCGCCGGCCGTAAACGGCACTACCAGACGCACTGCGCGCGCGGGATATTGCGGCTCCGCGAAAGCGCTCAACGAAAACCAGCCGGCAAGCGCGCCGGCGAGCAGCCCGCGCGATCGCCGGGAATTTTTGCAGCTATATTGTTTTTTTGGCACAGCTCTCTCTCCAAATATCGCCACGACAGGCATCATGTCGCGGTCATGTTTATGAACGGGCAATGCATTGCCGGCAGGCCGACTGCATTCGGGCGCGATCAACCGGGAAACGCTGAAAAGTCCGTTGGTATCGATGCAGGCGAACACTTGAACCGGGGAGTGACGCCTGAAGCTTGCCCGGCATCGGCGTTTCACTCGATGAAACGCTGAGCGCTAGCTGTTGGCCGATTATGGTCAGCGGCCCGCCGTCCTGTCAAGGCAACGACCGCGCTGCGCAGGGACAATCCGTCTTCTCGGATTTCCGTCCCGCGGTTATCATGCGCACCGGATCCGGAAATGAAATCGACGACTTCCCATCTTTGTCTGCTTGCGGCTCTGCGCTGGATCGCGCCGTGCCTGGCATTGGTCTGCGCCGGCGCAGTTGCCCAGCCCGTTGCGACTATCGAAACGCTGGAAGCCGCGGCAAAGCGCGGCGACGTTGCCGCGCTCTTCACGCTCGCCGAGAAATACAAGCGCGGCGACGAAGTCACGCGGGATATTTCCAGGTCCAATCTGCTGTACTGCAAGGCGGCGGCGCGCGGCAATGTCGATGCGCTGCTCGAACTGGGGCTGATTCATGCCTCCGGCCGCGAAATGATGGCCAACGAAGGCGTGGGCGCGCTGTTGATCAACATGGCGGCCGAACGCGGCAGTGAGCGCGCGAAGGAAATTCTTCCATACATCAGCCGCGGGGTCGGCAGCGTGGTCCCCGCGTGCCTGAGCGAAGAAATCACCATCGCCGCGCAGACTGCGGCGGCGGCGGTGCCGGCAGTCAGAAAAGACATCGAACTCATGGTCCAGCAATGGGCGCCGCAATATGCAATCGACCCCAACCTCGTGATGGCGCTGATCTCGGTCGAATCGCAGTTCGACGCAAAGGCGGTGTCGCCCAAGAACGCGCAGGGATTGATGCAGCTCATACCGGCCACGGCCGAGCGCTTCGGCGTGACGAACGCGTTCAACCCGGTGCAGAACCTGAAGGGCGGGCTCGCTTATCTACGCTGGCTGATGGCTTATTTCAAAGGCGAAGTGCCGCTGGTGCTCGCCGCCTACAATGCCGGCGAAATGGCCGTCGAAAGGTACCGCGGCATCCCGCCGTACTCTGAAACGCGCAATTACGTGAAACAAATCACCAGCGTGTACAAAAACACGACCCACCCCTATCTCGCCGAGATCGTCGCTCCGTCCCCGGTGTTCGCGCAAATGAAGCGTTAGGAGTGCGGGGTGAAGGGTTGTAGTGAACCGCCGTGGGCAAGCATTGCTCTCTCCTCACCGACTACTCCGCCTTGATGCCCCCGGTTTTCACGACCTTGGTCCATTTGGCGATTTCATCCGCGACGAATTTGGCGAATTGCTGAGGAGAGCTGCCGATAACATCGGCGCCTTCGGTGGCGAAGCGTTGCTTGACCACCGGGTCCTGCAGGGTCTTGATGGCTTCGGCGTGCACGCGCGCGACGACGGCGGGCGGGGTTGCCCTGGGCGCGTGTATGCCGAACCAAGCAACGGCGACGACACCCGGCACCCCCGCTTCCTCCATGACCGGCACATCGGGAAATGCAGGCGCGCGTTTTTCGCTAGTCAGCGCGAGCAGGCGCAGCCGCCCGCTCTTGATGTGAGGGACGGCCGACTGCAACGTGGGAAACATCAACTGGAAATGGCCGCCCAGCAGATCCGTGAACGCGGGCCCCGCGCCTTTGTAAGGGATATGCACGATCTCGATGTTCGCGGCAATCTTGAGCAATTCACCGGCCATGTGCACGGGCGTGCCCACGCCGCCCGAGCCGAAGTTCAAACCGCCCGGCTTGGACTTCGCCAGCG
>CAMBSS010000211.1 GCA_945870465.1 Bordetella parapertussis
GACGGCAGCGATTTCACCGCGGATGACGTGGTGTTTTCGTTCGAGCGCGCGCGCAACGTGCCCAACAGTCCCGCCTCGTTCGCGGGGTCGGTGGCGAGCATAGTCAATATGCGGGCACTCGACCGCCTCACCGTGCAATTGAAGACTTCGCAGCCGGTGCCCACGCTGATAGAGCAGGTCGGCCGCGCGTTCATCCTTTCCAGGAAGTCGGCGAGCGGCCTGACGACCGCCGACTTCAATGCCGGCAAAGGCATGGTAGGCACCGGCCCCTACAAATTCGTCGAGTGGCGCCCCGCGCAGCATATGAAGCTCGCGCGTAACGCGGCGTACTGGGGCGCGCAGCCTGATTTCGAAAACGTGACATTGAAGTACATCGCCAAGGACGTGGCGCGCATTTCCGCGCTGTTGGCGGGCGACGTCGATTTGATCGATGAAGTCTCGCCGGACGGCGCGAAGCAATTGAAGGCCGACGCCAGAACGCGGGTTTTTTCAATCGGCTCGACGCGGCTGATTTATTTGAGCCTCGATTCCGACCGCGACCAGAGCCCGCACATCACGGATGTGGCAGGCAAGCTGCTCGACCGCAATCCATTGAAGGACTTGCGGGTGCGCCGCGCCTTGTCGCTCATGATCGACCGCAAGCTCTTCATCGAACGGCTGCTCGACGGATCGGGCGAGCCCGCGGGGCAGATGGTGCCGCAGGGCATCGGCGGCTACGATCCGGCGCTGGCGCCGCCGAAACAGGACATGGCGCTCGCCAGGAAGCTGCTGGCCGAGGCCGGCTATCCCAACGGCTTCGGGGTCACGCTGCATACATCGAACGACCGCTTCGCCCGCGACAGCGACGTCGTCCAGGCGATCGGGCAGATGCTGTCGCGCGGCGGCATCAAGGTCAACAACGTCGTGGCGCTGCCGTACAACGTCTATGCGAGCGCGGCGACGCGGCGCGAGTACACCGTATTTCTTTTTGGCTGGGGCACGACCACGCCCGATTCAAGCATAGGCCTGTCGAACGTGCTCGCCTCCTTCGACAAGGAGGCCGGGCTCGGCGCGCTCAACCGTTCGCGCTATTCGAATGCGCAATTCGATACGGTGTTGAAACGCGCGCTGGCCGAATTCGATGAAGCGAAACGCCTTGAGGGCGTGAAGGAAGCCACCCGCATCGCATTCAACGACGTGGCGGTGATCCCGTTGTACTGGCCGACGGTGCACTGGGCCGCCCGCAAGGGCATCGCGTACAAGCCGCGGCGCGGCGAAGAGACGCTTGCGCAGGAAGCCCGCATCGCGAAGTAGCACAACACTGCAGGGCCGCAGATGAACGGATAAACGCAGATAATAATTAATTCAAATATGCTTTTGAACTATCCGCGTTCATCTGCGTTTATCGGCGGCTAAAAACTATTTTCGATTTTTAAGTTGGTATATAGTGCATTTCCGCAAATCGATAATTCACCAGAGAACAACATGAAAATTACCCACGTCAAATCGCAGATCGTCAAACTCCCCGGCGACGAGCCGCTGGCTGACGGACCCGCGACGCCGGGTTCTACCCGCGATTTCGTCACGCTCACCATCGGCACCGACGAGGGCGTCGAAGGCATAGGCTTCAGCTTTTTCGGCGGCGCGTTGACCGGCGCATTGAAAACGGCGATCGACGCGCTGGCTGGGCTGACGGTGGGCGAGGATCCGTTGAAAATAGAAGCCATAGTCGCGAAGCTGCGCGGTGCCGCGGGGCAAAGCGGCCCCGGCGGCCTATTCACGCTGGCGCTCGCGGCGATCGACATCGCGCTGTGGGACATCAAGGGCAAGGTCTTCAACCTGCCGCTCTCCCGTCTGCTCGGCGGCTTCCGCGAAAAAGTGCCGACCTACGCCAGCGGCGCGCTGATGCGGCATTTTTCGCTCGACACCGTGGTGAAGGCGGGGCCCAAGCTCGTCGCCAAAGGTTTTCGCCAGATGAAGACGCAGATGGCGCTGCCCGGCGACGGCAACCCGGAGCGTGAAGTGGAGCGCATGCGTTTGCTGCGTGAAGCGATCGGCCCGGACATCGATCTCATGTGCGACATCAACCAGCGCTGGGACGTGCGGCAGGCGATCTCGATCGGCTCGCGCGTCGAAGAATACAACCTGTTCTGGCTCGAAGACGTCACCACGCATGACGACTACGCGGGGCTTGCGCGCGTTGCCGAAGCGCTGGCCACGCCGGTCGCCGGCGGCGAATACGTGTACGGAATCGCGCCGTTCCGCCACATGCTCGAAGCGCGTTCGGTAGACATCGTGATGATCGATGTGCTGCGTTCGGGCGGTATCACCGGCTGGATGAAAATCGCCGGCATGGCCGAAGCGTTCAACGTGCCGGTGGTCAACCACCTGTGCCCGGAACTGTCAGTGCACCTGGTGGCGGCGATACCGCACGGCCTCACCGTCGAATACATGCCGTGGTCGGGCCGCATGTTCGAAGAAGTGCCGCAGCCGGTGAAGGGCGAACTGACCGTGCCGTCGAAACCGGGACATGGCCTCAAGTTCGACCAGGCCGCGTTGAAGCGTTACGGCGTTGCTTAACCAACCTCTCGTGGACGCAGAGAACGCGGAGGTTCGCAGAGGAAAAATCTTTACTCAGCGTCCTTTGCGTTAAGAGTTTGCAGTAATATTTCAGCAAGAGACACTCATGAATAATTTCCAGCCCGGCATATTCGCGCCGGTCCCGTTGCATGGACGCTATCTGACGTTTCGCCTGAAGTCGCGCGTCGGCGCGCGCAAGGCATTGCGTGCATTGAACGACCTGGCCGATGGCGACAATTGTGTCGTCGGGCTCGGCCAGTCGTTGTTGCGTGCTCTCGATTGCACCATACCCGGCCTGCACCGGTTTCCTGTGTCCACGCGCAAAGGCGCCGTGGTGCCCTCGACGCCGGCCGCGCTCTGGTGCTGGCTGCGCGGCGCGGCGCGGAGCGCGGCGTGCTGTTCCATCGCAGCCGCGCGATTCAAAACGCGCTGGCGCCTGCGTTTGTCCTCGACAGCGCGATTGACGCGTTCCGCCACGGCAGTGGCCGCGATATCACGGGCTATGAAGACGGCACTGAAAATCCCAAAGGCAGGAAAGCCGTTACCGCCGCGATTGCCAGCGGTATGGGCGCGGGGCTCGACGGCTCGAGCCTCGTCGTCGTCCAGCAATGGGTGCATGATCTTGCGCGCTTCGACGCGCTGAGCACCAAAACCCAGGACAACAGCATGGGCCGCCGCCGCCGCGACAATTTCGAGCTTGCGAATGCGCCGGCCTCTGCGCACGTCAAGCGCACCGCGCAGGAAAGTTTCACGCCCGAAGCCTTTCTCATGCGCCGCTCCATGCCGTGGAGCGACGCGACGCGCGCCGGGCTGGTGTTCGTCGCTTTCGGCCGTTCGCTGTCCGCGTTCGAGGCACAACTGAAGCGCATGACCGGCGGCGAAGATGGCATTGTCGATGCGCTGTTCAGATTTACGCGGCCGGTCACCGGCGCTTATTTCTGGTGTCCGCCGCTGAAACGCGGCCGTCTCGACTTGAGCGCGCTCGGGTATTCGCTCGATGGATAGGTTAGGTCTCTGCCCACTCATTGGACGGCAGGTCTTTTCCAGTCGCTTGGGCTAATTCAATAGAAAAATTCCGGATTGAGTTGAATAGTTCTTCGTCACCGAAGGCCTTCGCGGAAAATCCGAAAGCCAAAATTCTTCTGTAAAAGGAGTTTCACAGATCAGCGCCGTGCTTGCGGTGTCTCTCCGTGCCACGCATGCCTCACACATGGAAACGTGGCGGGTTCCGTAAAGTGTCGTTCAACATCGCCGTCCGTTTTTGCCGCACGATTGGCAGGTGGAGGCTTTAATGTAATGAGGTCTCGGAGCATCGCTATGCTAGTAAGGCGTATATCGTGCCCCAATCACCCGCGCCTGCGCGCGTCGATGTGGATTGGGTGGTTATGTTTCATGCTTTGGTGATTTCTATTGATTTGGAGTATTTCAATGCCTCATCAACGAATAGGCGAAATGCTTCCGAAGCCACGGTGGTATCAATCAACGAATCTATGAAATAGAACCCATCCTTTTCAATTCTGTAATTGTATATTTCGCTCATTGTCTGTCGGTGGATCGGGCTTGGCATCTTTTTGAACAGATTCGCCGGATTGTAGTCGACTGGCATAGCAAATTTTATCTTGTACTCTTTAGCCATATCGATGCACGAGGATGCCCCCACCTTTTGAAACTTAAGGTCAATCCGGTTTTAGCCCCACCTGTTGCGCAACTTTGCCCCAGGTGTCCATTTCCCTTTTCACGAACGCAGAGAATTCCGCCGGCGTGTTGCCGACGGGGATGGCGCCCTGCACGGAAAGTTTTTCGCTCATGTCGGGCAGGTTGATGATGCGCGCGATTTCTTTGCTGAGTTTATTCAGCACGTCTTTCGGCATTTTGCCGGGCGCGAACACGCCATACCATTCGTAGGTGTCGAAGCCCGCCAGCCCCGATTCGGCGAAGGTCGGCGTGTCAGGCAAACCCGGCGAGCGTTTCGCCGCAGTGGTAGCGATGGCTTTCAGGCGCTTGCTGTTGATATGCGGCAGCACGCCCGGTGGGCCGCTGATCAGGAACTGGATCTGGCCGCCGATCAGGTCCGCAATTGCCGGCGCGCCGCCTTTGTAAGGGATGTGCGTCATGTTGATGCCGGCGGTGATCTTCAGCATTTCCATCGACAAATGGCCAGACGTGAGCGGGCCGGGCGAGCCGTAATTGAGCGTGCCGGGTTTCGCTTTGGCGAGTGCGATGACTTCTTTCAGGTTGTTCGCGGGAACGCCGGGAAACATCGTCATCACGCCGGGCACCATCACCATCAGCGAGACCGGTGTTAAATCGCGCAGCGTGTCATAGGGCAGGTTCTTCAGCACGAAGGGATTGACGATGGTGGGCGTGAGTAGCGTGCCTATCGTGTAGCCGTCTGGTGTCGCCTTGGCAATGATGTCGGTGCCGATGATCATCGCGCCGCCGGCGCGGTTGTCGATGATGACCTGCTGTCCCCAGTTTTCGCCCATCTTCTGACCGACCAGCCGGGTCACGATATCGGTAGTGGCGCCGGCAGGCACCGGTACGATCCAGCGGATCGGGCGTGTCGGAAAATTCTGCGCGTAAACGGCCTGGGCAAGCAGGGCCGCCGCGGCCAGGACGAAAACGAGCGGGCGTTTGGACGTAGTCATGGATCTCCTCCGGAGTGCGTTTGAATTGTCGTGCAATTTTTCAGCATCATAGCAATAAAGCGCCGTCCGGAAAGCGCGCGCGTACTTTGCTATCATCGACGAGCAGCAATTCACAGGGAGAGACACTTGCAGCGCAAAGAACTCGGTATTGCTGTCGTGGGCGCAGGACGTATAGGCACGCTGCGCGCGCGCCTCGCGGCCAAACATCCATCAGTGGGTTTTCTGGCGATCTCGGATAAAGATCCCGCCCGCGCCCGCGCGCTGGCCGAGTTGACCGGCGCCGACTTTCATTCGGGCAGCAACGACGAAGTGATCGCGCGGCCGGAAGTCACCTCGGTATTTGTCTCTACACCTGAAGGCGAGCACGCGGCGCCGGTAAAAAAAGCGCTAGAACTTGGCAAGCCGGTGCTGGTCGAGAAGCCGCTCGCCCTTACGCTGGCGGATGCCGACGATATTCTGGCAACGTTGAAAGCGACTGGCGGCGAATTGCGCGTGGGTTACAGCCGCCGCTTCAAGGAATGTTTTTTGCGTGCCAAGGAACAAATGATTCACGGCCGCCTCGGCCGTATCGTTGGCGGCAACGCGCGCGTCTACAACTCCCGCGCGCAGGCATTCTCGATTCTGAAGCGCGATCCGCACGCGACCCCGGTGGTCGATGTGCTTACCTATTACGTCGACCTGATGTGCTGGTTTCTCGAAGGCAACCGGCCGGTCGAAGTCGTAGCGCGCGGACAGACCGGGATTTTCAAGGAGGCCGGCTACGGCGCGCACGACGTGACCTGGGGCATAGTCACGCTCGCCGACGGCGCGGTGATCAATCTCGGCGTGAGCTATGCGCTGCCGGCGCGTTATCCGACGCTCGGGCAGTCCGACCGCGTCGAGTTGCTGGGCGCGGAAGGCACCATGATCATCGACGACGATCACATGGACCACGTGCTGTACTCGGACAAAGGCATTCCGCACGCTTATGTGCCTGACCACAGCGTCAACATGGCATTCCTCGGCAGCAATACCGCCGGCGACTGGGCGTGCGGCGATTTCTGGGGGCCGCTCGGCAACGAAACGCGCGCGTGGCTCGATCATCTGGTGACGGGCAGTCCGACGGTGCACACGACACCGGAGCAGGCGCGCATCAACCTCGAGACGACGATCGCGATCGAGCGCGCGGTGGCGACCGGCCAGTCGATCAGGCTGCCGCTGGAAACCTGATGAAACGAGAGACGCGGGGCGAGAGACGAGAGGCGGATA
>CAMBSS010000212.1 GCA_945870465.1 Bordetella parapertussis
CACCGGCCGGCCGCTCGCGTTCATGAAGGTCTGCGGCAACAGCAGCCACACGCCAGACTCGGCGTGGCGGCCGACCAGCGCCTGGAACTTGGCGTCCTTGCGCATCGCGATGCCGTTCTGGGCGGCGAAACGCTCGATCAGCCAGAAGCCTGCGTTGTGGCGCGTGCGTTCGTATTTTTCGCCCGGATTGCCGAGCCCGATGATGAGTTTCATAAATTAACCGCCAAGCCGCCCAGGCCGCCAAGAACTGCAAGAGAAAGAGTCGAAAGATAAAACGTCATACGTAACACTTTAAAGATCATCCCACCGAATACCCACACCGTCTCGCATTCGAATTTCCTGGCGGTCTTGGCGGTTCAATCCATTCAAGGCAACAAAAAAAGCCCGCCAACTTCCGTTCGCTTGCACGCAAACGCCAGTATGGCGGGCCCGTTTCCGGACAACGCAGCCCGGACTACGCCTTCTTGCCGCCTTCTTTCTTGTCGCCGCCGGCTTCTTTCTTCTTGTCGCCGTCCTTGCCTGCAGCAGCAGCGGCTGCTTCGGCTTCGGTCTGGCCGGTGATCTGGGTGACCGGCGCCGCAACATCTTGCTCGACCACGATCACTTTCGGCACGTGCACCGTGACGACCACGGGATTGTCCTTCTTTACGCGCGGAATGGGTTCGACGCCTTTCGGCAACGGAATCTCGTTGATGTGCAGCGAGCGTCCGAGTTCGAGCTTGTCGAGGTTGACCTCGATGTACTCGGGCAGATCGTCCGGCAGACACTGCACGTTCACTTCGTTCATGATGTGATTGACCACCCCGCCGCCCACCTTCACGCCCGGGCAGATATCGGCGTTGACGAAGTGCAGCGGCACTTTCATGTGGATCTTCCTGTTCTTGTCGACGCGCTGAAAGTCGACGTGCAGCACGAGCTGCCGGAACGGGTGCATTTGCACGTCGCGCAGGAGCACCTGCTGCTTCTCGCCTTCGCACGTCATGTCGAGAATGGACGCATGAAACGCCTCGAGCTTGAGATGGCGGTACAGCGCATGATGATCAAGCTCGATCGACTGTGCGGGTTTATCGGCGCCGTACACGATGCCCGGCACCTTGCCGCCGCCACGCAGACGGCGGCTCGCACCCGTGCCCTGCAGTGACCGCGGAAACGCGGTAAATTCAATTTTCATTTCAATCTCCAAAAATCGGGTTGTCCGCGACCAGACGACCCGGGTTCAAATTAGCGGTAAGGCGTGAGGCGTGAGGCGCAAAAGATTTCGCGCCGCGCGCCGGCCCAGCCTGCCGAACCGCACCGGTACTTCTACTGCTACTCCACAAACAATGAACTGACCGAGTCTTCGTTGCTGATGCGCAACATTGTCTCCGCCAGCAGCCCCGCTATCGACAACACGCGTATGCGTTTGCATTTCGCCGCTTCCGCCGACAGCGGTATCGTGTCTGTCACCACCAATTCGTCCAGCGCCGAGCCCGAGATCCGCTCGATCGCCTTGCCCGACAGCACCGGGTGCGTGCAATACGCCAGCACTTTCTCGGCACCGCGGTCTTTCAGCGCTTTCGCCGCCTCGCACAGCGTGTTCGCCGTGTCGACCATGTCGTCGACGATCACGCAGGTGCGCCCTTCGATCTCGCCGATGATGTTCATCACCGTCGCCACGTTGGGCCGCGGACGCCGTTTGTCGATGATCGCGAGGTCGGCTTCCAGCCGTTTCGCCAGCGCCCTCGCCCGCACCACCCCGCCGACGTCCGGCGACACCACGACCAGGTTCTTGAAGTCGTGCTTCCATATGTCGCCGAGCAAAATCGGCGCCGAATAAATATTGTCGACCGGGATGTCGAAAAATCCCTGGATCTGCTCCGAGTGCAGATCCATCGTCAACACCCGGTTCACGCCCACCGTCGCCAGCATGTCGGCGACCACTTTTGCCGTAATCGCTACCCGCGCCGAACTCGGCCGCCGGTCCTGGCGCGCGTATCCCATGTAGGGGATCGCCGCCGTCACCCGCGCCGCGGACGCGCGCTTTAACGCATCGACCAGCACCAGCACTTCCATCAGGTTGTCGTTCGGCAGCGAGCAGATCGACTGCAGCACGAAAACATCCTTGCCGCGCACGTTCTCCAACACCTCGACCATGACTTCGCCGTCGCTGAAGCGCCCGACCTTGGCCTTGCCGAGGTGGATGTTCAGATGCTGCACCACATCCGTCGCGAGCTTGGGCGTCGCATTGCCGGTAAACACCATTAAACGGTCGTACGGCACGGTCACCTTCCTTCGCTTCGCGCCTTGCTGCGCGCTTTGCTACGTTAACCCTCTGGCCAGAAAAATGGCTGGGGAGGTAGGGATCGAACCTACGAATGCCGGAATCAAAATCCGGTGCCTTACCACTTGGCGACTCCCCAACACTGATAAACCCCGCGGCGCGCCAACGCGCTCACCGCCTAATCGCGCAACTAACAACCAACAGCATCCCGCAATGGATGACACATCAAACCTTCGGCAACCACTCCGCGCATCGTCGCCGGCAACCGGCCCAGCACCGCGCGCGCTTCGGCTTCAGAGCTGAATTCGGCAAACACGCAGGCACCGGATCCCGTCAAGCGCGCGCGACCGAACTGCTTTAGCCAGTCCAGATACTGCGCCACCACCGGATACAACCGGCAAACCACCGGTTCAAGATCGTTGACCGCTAACGCAGCGGAAAAGGGCGGTATTCTAGTCGGAATCGAATCCCTAATCAAATCCGGGTCTTGGAACACCTGCGCCGTCGCCACGCCAACCGGGGGAATGAGCACCAGATACCAGGCCGGCGGCAGCTCCAAAGCGGTCAGCTTTTCGCCTATGCCCAGCCCCAGCGCCGACTCGCCGAACACGAAAACCGGCACGTCCGCCCCCAGTTCCAGCGCCAGTTCCTGCAGGCGCGCGCGCGGCCAATTGAGGCCCCACAGGCGGTTCAGCACGATCAGCGTGGTCGCCGCGTCCGAGCTGCCGCCGCCCAGCCCGCCGCCCAGCGGCAGGCGTTTTTTCAACGTGATATCGGCGCCCTGCCGCACTGCTCCCGCCTTTTGCAGCAGGCGTGCGGCGCGCAGCGTCAGGTCGTCAGCCTCCGCCACCCCCGGCAGTTCGTTGACCCGCGCGATGACGCCGTCAGCGCGCATTGTGAAGCTCAGCGTGTCGCCGAAATCGATGAAGCGGAATACAGTCTGCAGCAGGTGGTAGCCGTCAGCGCGCCGGCCTGTCACGCGCAATGACAAGTTCAGCTTGGCCGGCGCCGGATACGCGCGACCGCCCTCGCTCACGGCGCTTCCCGCACCAGGCTATCGACCACCAACCGGATTTCCGCGTCATTGCCCGCGATGTCGAGCCGCGACGGCCGTTTCGCATCGGCTGCGTAATTGAACACGACCTGCCAGTCGTCCTGCTTGAGACGCGCGATGCGACCGGCGGCGTCGCGCTCGATCGCGGCGGGCGGCGCGCCCGGGACCGCTTCGCCGAACACCCAGTAGCGCATGCCATCGACCGGGAAACGCCAGCCGAATGCGCTCTTGGTCAAGCTTTCAATCGAAGCAGCGCGATATTGCCGCTGGTCGGCGGCGGTAATCGTCGCACCATCCGCGTCGGCCTGCAGGTACGCAATCGTTTGCCCGAGCGGCGCAGTAAGCCAGATTTCATCGCGCCCGGCCGCCTGCTTCCAGCGCAGCGAACTCGAAAATCCCTTCTCCTGGTAACGCACGGCGACGCGTCCGGCGAGCTCAAACGATGGCGCATTTGCCGTCGGGCGCGGCGGCGTGCCGGCACAAGCTGTCAGCAGCACCGCGCACAATAGCGCGCAGCAGCGAAAACTGGAGTTCATAAACAAAGCGGCGCGGCAGCGCCGGATTTACGGAGAAAACTTCTTGACCGTCGCCAGCAGGAGTTCGTTGGCCGGACTTTCCTTCAGGGCGCTTGCCCACACCTTCTTCGCCTCGTCATGCCGGCCCATCGCCCACAGCACTTCGCCCAGGTGCGCGGCGATTTCGGCATCCGGCCTGATCTCGAACGCGCGCTTCAAAAACGTCAGCGCCGCGTCGTTCTGGTTCATGCGAAAGAGCACCCAGCCCATGCTGTCCATGATGAACGGGTCTTCGGGTGCCAGCTTCAGCGCCTGCTCGATCAGCGTATACGCCTCGCTCAGCCGTGTGTTGCGGTCCGCCAGCGTATAGCCGAGCGCGTTGTAGGCATGCGCGTAATCGGGCTTCAGCTGGATTACTTTGCGCAGGTTGGATTCCAGCACGTCGATGCGGTCGACTTTCTCGGCCGCCATCGCCTGGTCGTAAAGGAGCTCCGGCGAATTCGGATTTTTCGAAACCGCCTGCCCGAGAAGATCGAAGGCGGCGCGATAGTCGTTCGCGTCGCGCAGGAGCTGCGCCTCGGCCTGGGTAAACTGCACTTTTTCGGGAGCGCTGCGCCCCGCTTCCTGCAGATACTTGCGCGCGTCGCCGAGCTTGCCCTGCTTGGCGAGTATGCCCGCGTAACGCGCGCGCGCCGGCACGTACTGGTCGCCGCCGTTGACGCTCGAGTACCAGCGCAGCGCGTCTTCCGGACGCTTGCGTTCCTCGTTGACCTGCCCAAGGTAAAAGCGCACCGCGTCCAGATCCTTGTAATCGGTTTCGAGCGCGCGCAGCAACTGGGTTTCCGCAATGTCGTAGTCACTCAACTGCAGTGACAGCAAAGCGACCGCCATCGTGACGTCGGCGTTATTCGGGAATTCCTTGAGCAGGGACTGAAACTCGGCGCGCGCTTCGACATATTTTTTGTCGGTCACCAACAGCCGCGCATAGCTCAGGCGCACATCCATCGCGCGCGGGAAACTCTTCAGATAACCCTGGTAGTAAGCGAGCGCTTCGGTGTTTGACGAGCGCTGCAGGACCTGGCCCTGGAACAATGCCGCCTGTTCCCAGTCCGGACGCAGCTTCAGGGCCGTGCGAATTTCGGTGAGCGCAAGCGGCTTTTGCTCCGCCGCCCATGCCGCCTGGGCGATACTGTAGTGCGCTTCCGGCACCGCCGGATACGGCTTCGCCAGATTTTGCGTCAGCTCGAGCACAGCCGCCTTGTCCGCATGGCGCGCGAGCAGCGCGTTCAACTGCATGAAGGTGTTGCCGACGTTTTCCTTGTCGGCGGCGAGCGATTTTTCGAGATGCGGCTGGGCGTCGGCGAGCTTGGATTGATTGACCAGCAACGTCGCCAGGATCTGGCGCGCCTGCACCGATTCCGGATCGGCCGCCAGCCAGATGCCGACGGTTTCAAGCGCGGCACCGAGAAACCGCGTATTCCAGGCGACTTCGGTGGCGCGCTGAGCAATGCGCGGATCGCGCGTTTCGCGCGACAATTCGACGAACGACTGCACCGCGACGTTGTTCTGGCCGCGCTGCAACGCGATTTCGGCGAGCAGCAGCTTGAACAGCACGGCTTGGCTCAATGCCTGCGGCGGCAGCACCGGCGGCTTCGCGCTGTTCGGCCGCACGACTACGCGCGGTTTCTGTATCGGCACCGTGGCCAGCGGCGATTCGGTCTGGATTTCGGGCCGCGTCGGCTGCTCGGCGCAGGCCACAAGGGCGAGCACCGAAAACCACGCGGCGGGCTGGTAAATGTTCATGGAAAGGGCGGCGACGCTCGAAGTGTCATGCTGGAATACAGGTAAGAGCGAATTATAGTTCGCAAGTTCTTCATAAACCGTGACATATTAGGTATATTTAGCGCCCACCACAAGCTGTCCGCCAGAGTGCGCGCTTTGCAAAGAACCGTCATGAATCCATCAGCCGCCGAGATTACTGTTTCCGCCCAAGGGCTTTCCAGAAAGTTCGGCCTGCATACCGTGGTCGATGGCGTGAGCCTCGAGTTGAAGCGCGGCGAAATCCTCGGGTTTCTCGGCCCTAATGGCGCCGGCAAGACGACCACGATGCAGATGCTCACCGGCAATCTCGCGCCATCGCTCGGCACCATCAGCATCTGCGGCGTCGATCTCATCGAGCGGCCGACGGCGGCGAAAGCGCGCATCGGCTACCTGCCGGAAACGCCGCCGCTGTATCGCGAACTCACGGTGCGTGAGTACGTCGACCTCGCCGCGCGACTGCATCGCGTGCCCAAAGCGGCGCGCCGTTTAGCGGTCAACGACGCGCTGGCGGGCTGCGGCCTTGCCGATGTCGCCAAAAAACTGATCGGCACGCTGTCCAAAGGTTATCAGCAGCGCGTCGGCATCGCGCAGGCGATCGTGCACCGCCCCGACGTCGTGATACTCGACGAACCGACGGTCGGGCTCGACCCCAACCAGATCCGCGAAATCCGCAAGCTGATCCGCGAGCTCGGACGTGACCGCAGCGTGATACTGTCGACGCACATCCTGCCGGAAGTCGAAAGCGTGTGTGACCGCGTGCAGATCCTGCA
>CAMBSS010000213.1 GCA_945870465.1 Bordetella parapertussis
CGGCCACCCGGCGCGCCTTGTCTTCCTCCGCGATTTTCTCGAAGCCGAAGTCGGTAGTCTTGGTCATAAGTTATTAGCTTACCGCGAAAGCAGTTAGAAGCGGCTTAGCCTCAAAAATAGTGCGTAACCGCCGATGAACGCCGATGAACGCCGATTCAATGGATGATGGGTGATGGGTGATGGGTGATGGGTGATGGGTGATGAGTTTAGAGTGAAGTTACCCATTCCACATTACCCATTCCTCATTACCGGTTCAGTTATTTTCGATCTTATCCGCGTTCATCGGTGTTCATCGGCGGTTGCATTGTGTTTTTATAGATAGCTAATGAATTACACCGCGTCGTTTATTTTTTGTCGCGGCTGGCGCCGGCCGCCGCGAGGCGGCCGAGATAATGCGCCCACATCTCCGCCTGCCGCGCGCCAAAATCATAAAGCAGGTCCCACGAGTAGATGCCGGTGTCGTGGCCGTCGGAAAAGTACAGTTGCACGGCATAGGTGCCGACCGGCTCGATGCGGTCGATAGCGACGTCTTTTTTGCCGATCTGCAGGACTTCTTGTCCGGGCCCGTGGCCGCGCACTTCGGCGGACGGCGAGTGGACGCGCAGGAACTCACATGGCAGGTTGAACACCTTGCCGTCGGCATAGGCGATTTCGAGCGCGCCGGACTTCTGGTGCAGCTTGATTTCGGTCGGCGTCGGCTTGTCGGGTGCGGCCATCAGAGTCGTGTCCAGGCGGATAATTTTGGGGTACGCATGATAGCCGACTTGGCCGGACAAGAATATTGCCCGCGCGACCGGCGGACGCGCATGGACCAACATCGCGGGGCGCGGCGCGCCCCGCGGCTCACACCAGCGTCACCGTGCAGCGGTCGAAGTCGCTGCCTTTCTCGATCACGTTGACGAGCTTGGCGACCTGCTTCTGGTCGCCGAACAATTCGACGAAACGTCCGGCCTGGTACCAGCCGGTGGGCAGTATCAGCGTCGCCGGCGTTGCCGGCACCGCCATTTCGGGCAACAGCAGCCCGCGCTCGAAGCCGTTGATGCCGGAAGGCGCATTGAAATTCGCCGGCCGCACCACTACCGCGCGGGCAATGCCGGGAAAGAGACGCACGCCGACGAACAATTCGCTGTTCTCTTCGGTGCGCATCCATTGTACGAGGCCGAGATAAAACAGTTTGTTGGTGCCGCGGCGCACCGCGAGGAGCTGGTTGTGGCCGATGCGCAATTCGGCATCGTGCTCGCGCAGCATGCACATGAAACCGGAGTTGCTCTGGTTCACCAGTTCCCACGACTCCACCGCCGAGCTCTCAAGGGAAGCGAGCGCGCGTTCGGTGCGCTCGCTGATGTGGCCGAACAGCTGCATGTCGTGCTCTTCCTGCCGCGACAGCCGCGAACCCGGCGTGCGGAACGCGCGGCCGCTGACAAAATAATGCGCGGCGTGCACGCCCAGGCACACCTGGGCTTTCTCTTCGAGCATGTTGCGCTGTTCGCCGCGGCCGGTGCCGGCGCGGCACCATTGGATATAGAGCAGCATCAGCAGGTTTTCGCAGCCCGGCTGGCGCGCATCGTCGCCGAGGCCGAGCGCGGCTGGCGTCTGTCCCTGCTTCAGCAACGTAATAGTCTGGCGCAGCGTACGCGCGATCTGCTCGAGGTCGAGATAGCGCAGGCTGGTAAGCGGCTCAGCACCTTCGGCAAAAATCGGGCCTGAGCTGCCCGCGGGATCGACACACAACGCAGGAATAGCAGAAGGCGCCAGCGGTTGCATGGCGAGGCCGACCAGGCCCGACCATTTTTCGATCCAGCGCGCGGAAAACTGCATCTGGCGCCCGGACAATGCAAACGGATTGGCGAGATGCGCCAGCAATGCCTGGCAATAGGCGGCGCAGCAGGTGGAGTCGGCTTCCTCGCGGATAAAGGTATCCGCAACGACGGCGTGCGCAAATCCGCTTTGCTCGGCGAAATCGTACAACTGGTGCAGGTTTTTCCAGCGCGCGGCGGGCACCTGGCGATAAATGCGGTAATGCTCGAACATGGCGTTGGCGGTGTAACGCAGGCACCGCATGACGATCAGCGCGCCGTGGTTGCGCAGGGCGACGTCGCCCTGCACGTGCGCATCGCGGCAGGCGAGGTAGGCGTCGGTATATTCCTGCCACAGCCCGAGTGTCCGCGTCCACAGCGCGGCTTCGTTGCTTTCGAGCGGCAGCGGCTTGGCGGTGTATTTGTGCGCGACTTCGGTCTGCACGTAGTGGACCGGTTCGCGCAGGGTTTCGAGTATGCGCAGCAATTCGCCCGGCGCGAAGCCTGCCAGGCGGACCAGCGCGATTTGTTCCGTCAGTAAATGCTGCGCCGACTGCAGATTGGTGAGCGGCAGCGATTCGATCCAGCGCTTGCAGCCGGCGTGGTCGGTGAACTGCAGTGGTGCCGCGTTAAGCGACGTCGCCTGATTGACCATCTTTGCGCCCCGCCTCCAGTAAACGATGAATCCCGCGTCAGGTGCGCAATTGACTGGTGTTGAGCCAGCCGCTGACTGCGCCGCCCTGTTGATTCATCAGGTTCAAATGCGAGCTTAAAGCCCCGAATTCACAGGGGCAAGCTCTGCCGATGGAGGGCAGATTAGCCGACACTAACGACGCATGTATGTGATTAAGGTCACGTCCTTACACAAACTTACACAAAGCCGGAACTAATACACGTTCAGAGAGTTAGGCCGCACTCTCAGAGCAAGTTCAAAAGTTCCGCGGCGAGCCGTGTGCGCAGCCGAATCACGGAACTGCGCGCGCCGCGCTGACCGGCGCGCAGTTTCTTGCCCCACACCGGATTGGGAAAATGCGCATCGCGTGTTGTGCGCGGAATCACGTGCCAGTGCACGTGCGGCGTCATATTGCCCAGGCTTGCTAAATTGATTTTGTGCGGCTTGAGCACGCCGCGCAGCGCCTGTTCAACGGCCAGCACCACGCGCATGCAGTGGCGCTGGTCGGTGGCGGACAAATCGGTCATTTCCCTGACATGGTCGTTCCAGATGACGCGGCAGAAGCCGGCGTAGTCCGGTTCGGCGACCAGCACGACGCGGCACCGTTTGTCGCGCCACAGCACTTCGCCGCCGGTTTGCTGGCAGAGTTCGCAAGCGTGAGAAGAGTTCATCCGAATTACACGCCAATATTATCGGTGGGCAGGCCGGTGCGTGCGCGCTCGATCATGGCTTCGTAGGCGCGTTCGAGGTTGCGCACAAAGCGCGGTGTATCAAACAAAGGCGCGGTGTCGCGATTGTGTTGCAGGCGCGCGCGCACTTCCTGGCGGTAGGGCGCGGACTGGGCGAGGCGCAGGAGCAGGCGTTTGTAGTCTCCCCGGTTGTGGGTCACGAGCTCGGGCAGCCCGATCGCGTTAAGCAGCGAGCCTGATACCCGCGAGGCAAAGGGTTCTCCTGCCAACGCGACGAGTGGGCAGCCTGCCCATAGTGCGTCGCTGGCGGTTGTATGCGACCCGCACGGATAGGTATCGAGAGCCACATCGGCTACCCGGTAGCGGGCCAGATGTTCTGCAGGTGGCAAACTGGGGGCGATAATCACACGTTCGGGACTTATTCCGTGCTCCAAAGCAACGCGCTTGAGATTGCGCTCGGCTTCGGCGCTTGCCTTGATCCAGAGCACGCTGCCGTCGATTGCGCCGAGCAGGTCCAGCCAGAGATCGAATATGTCGGGACGGATTTTGGCGACCTGGTTGAAGGAGCAGAATACCACTCCGGTTTCAGGCAACCCATAGTCGGCGCGAGTAAGAGCAGGGGCAATAGCGCGTTTTCGATCATTGGGCTGGTAGCAGCCAGGTAGGCGGACAATTTTTTCGGTGTAGAAATCTTCCGCGCCGTCGGGAATTATAAAACTATCGGCGATGATGTAATCGATGAATTCGGCCCCCATGGTGCCGGGATAGCCGAGCCAGTTCACCTGCAAAGGGGCGATGCGCTGTGCGAGCAGCCTGCTCAGCGTTCCCTCGGTGTAGCCTTTCAAATCAATCAGGATGTCAGGTTGTTGAGCGCGGATACGTTCGCGCAGGCTATTGATCGGCAGTCCGTGCAGGTTAACGAAATTAGCGGCGCCCGCGATGCGCTTGCGAATAGCGCCGCCATCAGCGTCTCCGTAAGAAAAGAGGGTGATATCAAAACGCGCGGGATCGTGCAGTTCAAAAAGTTCCGCCGTCAGATAGCTGGTGGCGTGATCATGAAAATCGCTGGAAAAGTAGGCCACGCGGATGCGGGGATCCGCGCCCGGCCCAAGAGGGCGCAGCGGGACCGGCGTGTTGTCGGCGGGCGCCAGGCTGCTCGCGTAGCGGCAAGCAATAGCTTTTTGCATGGCTGCTGATTCAACAAAGTGCAGAAATACAAAGGTACTGATTTCGCCCGGATTCGGGTATTGAATGACCCTGCCAAGCGCGTCCTGTTCCCGGTCCGGGTGCCAAAGCCCCTGCTGAGCGCACAGGTGAATGTATTGTATTTGCGGGTTCATATAGCCCGGTTTGATTTCCAGTGCACGTTCGTAGCACAGCTTTTCCTCCGCGTGCCGGTTCAGCGCGTGCAGTGAGAGGCCGAGGCTGTTGAGTGCTTCGGCAAATTCAGGTTGAAGGTTGATAGCCTGCTGGAAGTGTGAGACGGCCAGCGAGTGCTGGTTGAGTGCGGCCAGCGCATTGCCCAGGTTGTGGTGAGCGGAGGCGAAGTCGGGTTTGAGGGCGAGGGCTTTCTGGTAGTTGAGGATCGCCTCTTCGTAACGGTTCAGGGCTTGCAGCGCATTGCCCAGGTTGTTATGGGCTTGGACATTGCCGGGTTGGAGGAGCAGCAACCTCTGGTAGCACTGCAGGGCTTCATCGTAACGCTGGAGTGCCTGCAGCGCATTGCCCAGGTTGTTGCAGGCTTCCGCATAGTCGGGTTTGAGTGCGAGAGCTTGCTGGTAATGGTCGACGGCTTCTGCGTGTCGATGCAGGGCCTTGAGCACGATGCCCAGGTTGTTGTGCGCGCCGGCATGCGCGGGATTGAGCGCAAGGACTTTCTCGAAGTGCGGTATTGCCTCGTCACGCCGGTTGAGCATCGCGAGGACGGTGGCGAGGTCGAAGTGTGCTTCGGCGCGGTCGGGGTCGATAGCGAGAGCTTTTTCGATGCAGGAGAGGGCATCCAGCGGCTTGCCCAGTTGCAAGTGAACGATGCCCAGCCGATGCCACGCGTTGGCATCAGCGGGGGTTTGCGCCAGCACCGTCTCGTAGGCTGTCTTGGCTTCGGCAATGCGCCCGGATTGATGCAGGGCAATGGCGGCGTTGATGTCCATAGTGCGGTCAGGGCAACGCCGGCAACTGGATATGGTCTGGCGGCAGCCCGGCGCGTGCGCGCTCTATCATGGCTTCGTAGGCGCGCTCGAGGTTGCGCGCAAAGCGCGGTGTATCAAACAAAGGCGCGGTGTCGCGATTGTGTTGCAGGCGCGCGCGCACTTCCTGGCGGTAGGGCGCGGACTGGGCGAGGCGCAGGAGCAGGCGTTTGTAGTCTTCCCGGTTGTGGGTCACGAGCTCGGGCAGCCCGATCGCGTTGAGCAGCGAGCCTGATACCCGCGAAGCAAACGTCTCGCCGGTCAAGGCCACCACCGGACACCCCGCCCACAGTGCGTCGCTGGCGGTGGCGTGTGAACCATAAGGGTAGGTGTCGAGCGCGATATCAGCCACCCGGTAACGCGCCAGATGGTCCGCTATCAGCGGCAGGCGCGGGGCAAGAACCAGCCGCGCGGGGTCAATGCCGCGCTCAGTCGCTACGCGCTTGAGGTTTTGCTCGGCATTGGGCGATGCCATGATCCAGAGTACGCTGCCGCTGATTTCGCCGAGCAGGTCCAGCCAGAGGTTGAATATTTCGGGACGAATCTTGACGACCTGATTGAACGAACAGAACACCACCCCTGTTTCGGGCAAGCCGTACGCAGCGCGCGGTTGCGCCGCGGCGACGTTGCGTTGGCGGTCGTTGGGCTGATAGCAGTCGGGCAGGCGCGCGATCTTCTCGGTATAGAAATCTTCCGCGCCGGCGGGAATCAAAAAACGATCCGCGATGATGTAATCGATGAAGTCGGCGCCCATGGTGCCCGGATAGCCGTGCCAGTTCACCTGCAGCGGGGCCATGCGTTTCGCGAGCAGCGCACTGAGCGAGTTCTCGGTATATCCCTGCAGATCGACCAGGATGTCTGGCTGCAGCGCACGAATGCGTTCACGCACGGTGTCGTAGGGTAGCCCGTGCACATCGACGAAGCGGGCAGACGCCGCGATGCGTTTGCGGATGTCGCTCTTGTCGTCGGGCCCGTAAGAAACGAGCTGGACATCGAAGCG
>CAMBSS010000214.1 GCA_945870465.1 Bordetella parapertussis
GCTGAAATACTCGATGACATAGCCGACGGCGAGCGGGCCGATAAAACTCGAAATCGAATAACCGAGCGACAGCGTGCTGAAGTTTTTCGCGCGGTCGGCGCGCGGGCCCCAGGCCCCCGTCAGATTTTGCACCGCGACGTTGTAGAACACGAAGCCGGTGCCGATCACGATGGCCGAAATATACAGCGCGCCGACGTGCTGCCACAGGTACGGCAGCAGCAGCCCGCAGGCGCACAGCACGGCGCCGAACAGCATGGGCGGCTGCACGCCATAGCGGTCGGTGATGCGTCCCGCCGTCACGCCCAGCATCAGCGGCGTTGCCGAGTAGAGGGCCACCATCAAGCCGATCTGGAGCGCGTTGACGCCGAGGTCGATGGCAAACAGCGATAACACGACCCGGCTGCCGGTCAGGCAACCGTGGATAATGACGTTGAGGAAGACAACCAGGTACATGTCTGCAGACGTAGAGCGCACGGCGTGGAGGTTGTCTTCTTGTATCATAAGCGGTGCGGCGGCGCACTATCCGCGGCAGGCACTCAACCAGCGGTCCTGACTGAGGCGGTATGAGCACAGAGCAAAAGCGCAAGATGTTTCGGGTGCCGGTGCGCGGCGAGCGACTGTCGCTGCGTGATATGTTCATGGCATGGTGGCCGGCGCTGCTGGTGGTGGCAATCGGGTTTGCGGTCGCCTGGCAGTTCGTCGAGCCGGCGCCGCCGCGTAGCGTGGTCATGGTCACGGGCGCTGAAGACGGCGCGTATTTCGCGTTCGCCAAGCAGTACGGAGAAGTGCTCGCGCGCAACGACATCGAACTCGAAATACGCTCGACCTCGGGCTCGGTCGAGAACTACCACTTGCTCAAGGCCGAGGACAGCGACGTCGATTTCGGTTTCGTGCACGGCGGCATCGGCAAGGCGGAGGACGCGCCGGACCTGTTGTCGCTGGGCGGCATGTATTACGAACCGGTGTGGGTCTTTCACCGGCTCGGCGCGCGCATCGAGCGGCTGACGCAGTTGAAGGGCCGCCGCATTGCGATCGGGCCGCTGGGCAGCGGCACGCGCCGGCTCGCAGCCTCCTTGCTGGTGGCGAGCGGGGTGCCGATTCCGCACGGCCCGGTGGCGGACCTGACCGGCGACGCCGCGGTTAGAGCGTTGCAAGAGGGGCGCGCCGACGTGGTGGTGCTGGTCGCATCGCCGCAGTCGCGGGCAGTGAACGCTTTATTGCGCGACCGCCGCGTGCAACTGGTCAGTTTCAGCCACGCCGAAGCCTACACGCGGCATTTCCCGCATCTTGCCGCCATCGTGCTGCCCAAGGGCGGCATCGATTTGAAGCTCGACATCCCGCCGCAAGACGTGCGCCTGGTCGCCACCACCGCGGACCTCGTGGTGCGCGACGATCTGCATCCGGCGGTGGTAGGGCTGCTTGCGGAAGCGGCGGCCGAAGTACACGGCAGGCCGGGGCTCTTTCAACGCGCGCACGAATTTCCCTCCAGTGTAGACGTCGATTTTCCGATGAGCGCCGATGCGGCGCGCTATTACAAATCGGGCGCGCCTTTTCTGCAGCGCTATCTGCCGTTCTGGGCGGCGAATTTCGTCGACCGCATGATCGTGCTGCTGGTGCCTATCATCGCGCTGGTCATCCCGCTGTTTCGGCTGCTGCCGGCGCTTTACCACTGGCGCATCCGCTCGCGCATCTACCGTCAGTACGGGGAGCTCAAATTCCTCGAGGATGAAGTCATCAACCAGCCGGCGGCGGACAAGGTGCGCGATTACCTGGCGCGGCTCGACAGTATCGAAGACCGCGTCAACAAGCTGCGCATACCGCTCGCCTATCACGAGCAGATGTACACCCTGCGCGGCCATATCGACCTGGTGCGCGCGTACATAGCGAGGCTCGCAAGTGCGTAGTTTTTGTGCTGCGGCTAGAACTCATCTCAAAAATACAACACCGACAAGCAAGCGCCGATACATTCTTTTTAATACCCCCTTGAGGGGTACGCCGATGTAATTGGTGATGAGTGAAGGGTAATGGGTAATGGGTAATGAGATAAGGGTGAGTTACGCATTGCGCCTTGCCCATTCCTCATCACGATTTGAATTGTTTTCAATCATATCTGCGTTCATCCGCGTACCCCTCAAGGGGGTATTAAAAAGAATTCATCGGTGGTTCCAAATTGTTTTTGAGATAGCTTCTAGTCGGCCCTGGCGCCGGAAGCCTGGATGACTTTCGCGTACTTGGGGATTTCCGCTCTGACGAACGCCGCGAACTCGTCGGGCTTGTTGCCGATCGGTTCGGCGCCGAGCAGCGCCAGGCGTTCTTTCATTTCGGGCGTATGCAGAATGCGCACGATCTCGCCATTGAGTCTGGCGACGATGTCGGGCGGCGTGCCGGCAGGCGCGAAGATGCCGAACCAGGTGGCGATGTCGAAGCCGCGCAGCCCCGCGTCGCTGATCGTCGGCAGTTGCGGTAGCAGCGGCGAGCGTTTCAGCGTGGTGACGGCGAGCGCGCGCACGCGTGTCGCTTTGATATTGGGCAGGGCCGATGACATGTTGTCGAACATCAGAGACACGTGGCCGGCCATGAGGTCGACCACCGCGGGCGCGGCGCCTTTGTAGGGGATGTGCGTCATGCGCACGCCGGCCATGCTGTTGAACAATTCGCCGGCGAGGTGGCCCGCGCTGCCGGTGCTGCCGGACGCAAAATTGAGCTGGCCCGGCCGCGACTTCGCGAGCGCGATGAGTTCCTTCACGTTATTGGCAGGCACCGACGGATGCACCACCAGCACGTTGGGCACCGACGTAATGAGCGTGACCGGCGCGAAATCGCGGATGGGATCGTACGGCAGCTTGTTGTAGAGCGTGACGTTGATCGCATGAGTGCTGACCGCGCCCATCAATATCGTGTAGCCGTCGGCGGGCGCTTTAGCGACCAAGTCGGCGCCGATGTTGCCGCCGGCGCCGGGACGGTTGTCGATGACGACCGCCTGGCCCCAGCTTTTATTGAGTTCCTGGCCGATGGCGCGCGCGACGATGTCGAGCGGGCCGCCGGCCGGAAAGGGCACGACGTAGCGGATGGCTTTCGCCGGATAGACAGTCTGCGCGAGCGAACTGCCCGCGAATATGGCGGTATAAGCGAAAAGCGCCGCAACCGCGGCGCTTTGGATCCGGCCCGGCATGCGCTTAAACCGCGTAGCCCGGCATGTCGCGATCGAGTTTGCGCACCATCGCGGCCCACACCAGGTTGCCGCCTTCGGCCTGGCCGCCCTTGGAGTAAATCTGCCTGCCCTGGTCGATGGCGTGGTCGACGATCTCTTTTGGCAGCGGATTGAGTTCGGCGCCGCCGGTCATGGCATGAATCTGGAATTTGCATGCGCGCTCGAGCCGGTACATGCGGTGGAACATTTCGCCTATGGTCGCGCCGACGGTCAGCGTGCCGTGATTGCGCAGGATCAGCATGCCGCCGTCGCCGAGCGCCTTGACCAGCCGCTCGCGCTCGGTCAGATCGAACGCGACGCCTTCGTAATCGTGGTAGCGCACGAGGTTCATCGCGGTCAGCGACATCTGCGTGACAGGCAGCAGCCCCTGTTTCTGGGTGGCAACGCCCACGCCGTAGGCGGTGTGCAGATGCATGACGGCGTCCGCATTGTGATTGCCCATGTGGATCGCGCTATGAATCGTGAAGCCGGCCTGGTTGACCTGATAGGGCGACTCGGAAAGCTTGTTGCCGTCAACATCGACTTTGATCAGCGACGAGGCGGTGATTTCCTCGAACAGCATACCGTAGGGGTTGAGCAGAAACTGGTCATGCGTGCCCGGCACGCGGCAGGAAATATGGGTACCTATCATGTCGGTCCAGCCCATCAGCGCGGTCAGGCGGTAGGCGGCGGCCAGTTCGACGCGCGCTTTCCATTCGGCGGCATCGATGCGGTTGCGCACGGCCTTCAGTTTCGGTTTGGCGGGACGCAGGCGCGTGACATTGGATTTTTTGGTGACGGTTTTCATTCGATGCCTCCAGATGGCGGAACCGGTATTGTAGCGAAATCCCCGTCGGCGTGTAGTCGCGACCGTCCGGGGGGCTTTGCTATACTGCGGGCCTGCGACCCGGATGAGGAGGCAATTCGTGAAACAGCTAAAAATTCCAGCGGTATTCATGCGCGGCGGCACCAGCAACGCTATCGTGCTGCACGAGCGCGATCTGCCGCGCGACCGCGCGCAGTGGGACGAAATATTCCTCGCCGCCATCGGCAGCCCTGACCCCTACGGCCGCCAACTGGACGGCATGGGCGGCGGCATTTCGTCGTTGTCGAAAGTGTGCATCGTCGGCGCGCCGACGCGTCCCGACGCCGACATCGATTACACGTTCGCGCAGGTGCAGGTGAAGGAAGCGAAAGTCGATTACAGCGGCAATTGCGGCAACATGTCGTCCGCGATGGGGCCGTTCGCGGTCGATGAAGGCCTGCTCAAGGCCTCCGGTAAGGAAGCGCTGGTGCGCGTGCACAATACGAACACGAAAAAAATCATACACGCACGCTTCGCGCTCGACGAAGGCATGTCGGCAGTGGATGGCGATCTTGAAATTCCCGGCGTGTCGGGCACCGGTTCACCGGTCAAGCTCGAATTCCGCGAACCCGGCGGCGCCACGACCGGCAAATTGCTGCCCACGGGCAACGTGGTCGATACGCTCGACGTTCCGGGCGTCGGAAAAATACGCGCTTCGCTTGTCGATGCCGCCAATGCCTGCTGCTTTCTGAATGCGGCGGACCTCGGATTGACGGGCACTGAAATGCCGGAAGCGCTCGACGCGTCCGCTGATTTGCTCGCCAAGCTCGGCAAGATACGTATCGCCGCGTCGATTGCAATGGGCATAGGCAAGGACGCCGCGGATGCCGCGCAAAAACGCGTCGTGCCTTTTGTCGGTTTCGTTTCAGGCCCGCAGGATGCGCCGTCGTTGTCGGGCGATACCATCAAGGGCGACACTGTCGATCTGACCGGACGCATGTTGTCCAACGGCCAGCCGCATCGCGCGCTGCCGCTGACGGTGTCGTTGTGCATGGCGGTGGCGGCGCGCATCGAAGGCAGTCTGGTGCATGCGGTGACGCGCCCGGTTACCGATACGGATGCGCCGATCCGAATCGCGATGCCGTCAGGCATACTCGTCGTTGGCGCAACGGTGCAGAAAATCAACGGTGCGTGGCACGCCGAGCAGGGCGCATTCTTCCGCACGCAGCGCCGCATGTTCGACGGCTTTGTTTACGTGCGCGCTTCGCGTGTGCCGGGCCTCGTCGCCGCGCGCGGCGGCAAGCTTAGAGCTGCTTGATTGGAACCGCCGATTCCGCGTGCGGCATGCGCGCGGTGAACATGCGCAGCACGGATGGCGGCGTATAGAGGTCGGCGTCGCCCGTCATCAGCAGCGTCGGCACTTTCAAGGTTTCCAGCCTGGCCCACGTGGCCGCCGTCCTTGGTCGTTGCAACGGCGCTGGTCTGGGTTTGCTGCGACCACAGGGGCCATTGCTCGCGCATTCTGCATTTAATATACTTTTTTATACTGTATATCTAATTGGAGGTAGACCGTGCAGGTTTCAAAATGGGGCAACAGTCTGGCCGTGCGATTGCCTGCCGCAGTGGTGAACGCACTCGGGCTCAAGGAGGGTGACCAAGTAGAGGTTCAGGTTGCGGGCAAACGGGCTTTTGAGGTATCCAAAGCCCCCGGCACGCGGGAGTTGCTGGCCAGGCTAAGAAAATACCGCGGCCGTCTGCCCGCCACGTTCAAATTCGGCCGGTTCGAAGCTAATGAGCGCAGGTGATACATTCTTTGATGCCAGCGCACTGTTTTATCTGCTGTCAAATGATGTCCGCAAGGCGGACCGGGTTGAAGCACTTCTTGCGCACCGCGGCATTATCAGCGTACAGGTCTTGAACGAATTTACGGTGGTTGCACTGCGCAAAGCGGGTTTGCCGCTGCTCGACATAAAGGAAATCCTTGATACGGTACGCGCTGTATGCACGGTGGAGCCGCTAACGGCAACCACGCACGATCGTAGCGTGGAAATTTGCGAGCGCTACAAATTCTCGTTTTATGATTCGGTAATTGTTGCTGCCGCCCTGATCGTGGGCGCGAAGGTGCTGTATTCGGAAGATTTACAGCATGGTCAGGTGATTGACCGACAGCTACGGATTGTGAATCCGTTTCTGGTCCGCTAGCAGCCTGTCGGACTGGAGTTGATGATTTGAGCGATGTTGATCATGGTAATCGAGCGGAACAGTGAATTGAGGGCTAAATGGTTTGAGCGGATCGTGAGCGCACCGCTGGGTGCCCGTTTATCCTGCCAATATCGCCATTCTC
>CAMBSS010000215.1 GCA_945870465.1 Bordetella parapertussis
ACTGTCCTCACCAACGCCACCCTGATCGACTGCGTCAATCCCAAGCCCGCCGCCAACACATCGGTCGTCATCGAAAAAGGCCGCATCGCGGAAATCCTCACTGGCGGCCGCAAGCCCGCCACCGGCGATTCGACTGTCATCGACCTCAAGGGCGCGTATTTGATGCCCGGCCTGTGGGACGTGCATATTCATCCCGACTACCTGTCGCTCGCCGACATGCCGCTCGCTGAGCAGGTTGCACTGTTCGGCCACCGCCTGATGCAGGCGCTCACCGAATCGGGCATCACCGGCCTGCGCTGCGCGGGTGCGCACCACTTCATGGACGTCGCGTGGAAGCGCGCGTTCGATTCCGGCCAGCACATCGGCCCGCGCGTGTTCGCGGCCGGGCACTTTCTCACCACCACCGGCGGCCACTTCCTGACTTCCGGCCACGCGCTCGAATGCGACGGCCCCTACGGTTTTGTCAAAGCGATCCGCGAGCAGATCAAGAACGGCGTCGACCACATCAAGCTGAATTTGTCGGGCGGCATCATGGGCCCGCCGTGGGACCTGCATAAACATTCGTTCCTGCTCGACGACGAACTGAAGGCCGCGTTCGATATCGCGCACCTGCGCGAATTCAGGGTGATGGCCCATGCGACCAATCCGACCGCAGTGAAGAACGCCGTCCGGTTGGGCGCGCACAGCGTCGAGCACGGCTACATCATGGACGACGAGTGCATAGAACTCATGTTGAAGCACGACACCTGGTACGTGCCCACGCTCGCCATCAGCCACCTCACTCCCGAGCAGGTCGACAACGACTGGGAGCGCGCATGGGTGAAACAGCGCAACATGCTGCAGTCGCACTGCTGCCGTGCAGATGCGGCGTCCGACGTGCATGGGGGATGGTTCAAGAAAGCACTCGATGCCGGCGTCAAGGTGGCGCTCGGCTCTGACATACGACCGCTGAAAGATGCGGCGCTGCTCGAAATGGGCCTCTGGATCAAGGACGGCGCGACCACCTGGCAGACCCTGCTTGCCTCGACCGTCAATGCAGCTACCGTATGCGGCGTCGGCGACGAACTAGGCACCGTCGAGACAGGCAAACTCGCTGACCTCATAGTTGTCGGCGCCAATCCGCTAGATGACATCAACAATGTGCGCAAACTTCAGTTAGTGTTCAAGGAAGGCCGCATTGTTTCCGACAAGCGGACCGCGGCGTAAACCGGGCATCCAGGCATTATGTTGATTAGAAACCGACGAATAAATTCGTCGACTGAACTTTCAACCAATTACGGTTATCGTACACATCGCGCTTGCAGCCAACGAGCCAGAAATCCTCACTGCGTATGCAGGGGCATAGCAATTCGCTGCAGGCACGCCGGCGCCGGCGTACTGCCACCTGAGCTCAAGCGTTGAGCAACTACGGCTGACGCCGCGTCAAAGAACTTTTAGTCCCAGCTCCTGCCGCGTCTTGCTGCACACATCCAGTATCAGCGACGTATAGACCTGTGCCGTTTTCGTCAGGTCTGCGATGGCGAGATGCTCGCCGACGTCCGGATCCCAATTCTCCTTGCCGGTGACGGTGCGCCCGCTCGGGCCGTAGTTCACCGCCGGTATGCCGTAGGCCTGCAGATGGCTGGCGTCTGAGTAGAACAAGCCGACGCCTTCCTCCGGGGCACTTCCAACAATTGCCTGATGCGCGGTGCGCATACGTTGTGCGACGACGGAATTGGAACAGTCCTGCGCCGGCGGCAGCGTGACAAAAAATTCGGTGTCGAATTCGATGCCTGGCTTTTGCGCCTGCACCATCGCGATCAGACGCTCGACTTCAAGCGGTATTTCGTTGATCTGCTGGTTGGGCAGCAGCCGAAATTCCAGAAACACGTGACAGAAGAACGGCACGCGGTTGCAGCGGTACGGCCAGCCGCCCTCGATCGAATGCATGTGCACCGATGAAGACGCGTTCTTGTACTTGTGGCGGCCTGAATATTCTTTCGCGAAATCGTCGAACACGTCGATCAGCACTCGCATCTTACGGATCGCATCGTCGCCGTGGTCGGCCACGCGCAGCGGCGCCGGCTTGCCGCGCGTGGTGAGGCGCACGCCGACCGAGCCCACGTGCTCGTTGATCAACATCATGCGCGTCGGTTCGCCGACCACAGCCATGTCCGCGATGCCGCCGTTGTTGACAAAATGCTTGGTGCCGCAGCCGCCCCCGCGGTAAGTCGCGCCTTGATAGTGGAGCACGGCATGGCGCTCGATCTCGCCGCCGACGAACGCGAGCAGCACGTTGCCTTTCAATTCGACGCCAGACTTGGCGACTGCTTCGGCCGCAGCTAGAAACGCGGCGCAGCCACCTTTCATATTGTGCACGCCCATGCCGTAGATCCAGCCGTCCTTGATGACCGCTTTCGGTTTGTAGCCCGGAGCATTGGGCAAGTACGCCTCGTTGCCCGAGAACGAGATGTCCATGTGGCCGTTCAACAGCAGCGTGGCGCCATTGCCTTTGCCCTTGATAGTGCCAATGACGTTATAGCGGTCGGGCTCGAATTCCTGCCGGTAAGCGTCTATGCCCATGCCGTTAAGTATCCCCAACACGCATTCGGCGATGGGCTTCTCGTTGCCGGTGAGGCTGGGCACGTCGACCAACGTCACCGCCAGCTCGGTGCAGCGCTCGGCGGTCACGCTATCCACGATCTTTTTTGCCTGTGCAGCGTCCATGCTCGTTCCTGTTAGTAGTCAATTCAAAAACACTTGGAGCCGCAGATAAATTCTTTTCAATACCCCCTTGAGGGGTACGCGGATGAACACAGATAAATTCAAAGGGACTTAACCTTGGCTATAGCGGTGCTCTGGTTTTTTATCTGCGTGTATCTGCGGTATCCGCGGCTAATTATCGTTTTAAATGACGGCCGGCTTGCCTTCGCCGAACCATGCGATGGCGGTGAGCGACATGCGCGCGCCAGCAATCGGCGCCGAACGCGGCACTTCCAGCGCGATCAGCGCAGGCCGCCACTTGCCGAAAGCTTTGATGAGCAGGCTTTCGACGGTTTTGAAATCGCCGATGTCCTGCACGTAGACGCTCAAATGCGTGACGCTCGAGAGATCGCGGCCCGCCAGTTTGAGTTGCTCTTTGAGCTGGGCGATGGCTGCGAGCGTTTGCAGCGCGACCACGTTGCGCCCGGTGACGGCCTTTCCCGCCGCATCAACGCCAGCGATGCCGGAGAAGAACGCGAGACCGCCCGCCTCCACGACCTGGCTCATGCACGCGGGCGGCTGCCAGCCGGGAGTGCCGTAGATTTTGCGCTCGAGGCCGCGGCCCGGAATGATCGCTGTCGGCTCGATTTCGATCAGCGTGCCTTTGTGCCCGACTTCGCCGACTTCGATCACGGTGAGCGCCGGCGCCGCCTTGCCGAAGAAATGCTCGTGGATGCGGTGAAACGTCGGGAAGTCACGCATATCCTGCAGGTAGATGATCAAGTTCAGGATGGAATCCATCGACGAGCCCGACGCTTCGAGGTGCTGGCGAATCAGGTCGTAGGTGAACCAGGTCTGCGCGGCAATCGGCCCGTTGCGCGCATCTTCGTGACTGCGGCCGCGCCGGAGGAAATGCCCGGCTTCGGGAATGTCGTCGTAGTTGCGGATCAGCGGCGCGCCGGGCCTGGACGCGTCAATCGGAATTTGTCCAGCAAGGAACAAGTACGGCCCCGCGCCGATGACGTGCGAGAACGTCGCCGCCGCGGTGTGCGCGGAAGCGCCGCCCAGCACTTCGCGCTTGCCGAGCGTTTTTTCTGCAGCGGGGCGCAGCGCAATCGCATCTATACACAGGCGTGCCGCATCCGTCGGCTCGAACAGCCCCATGCCGACGGCGGTGCTCGCGGGCGGCGCTTTCTCATACTCGCGGCGCACGCGGTCGAACACCGGGAAGAAACGCTTGTCGCGCTGGTAGATGTGATAACGCACAATGTTGCGCAGGTCACCACCTTCGCCCCGCAGAAGCGACAAATACTGCTCGTAGATCGCGATGCCCTGCGCGCCGACCGGGCCTTCCATGCGGTCCACCCAAGCGTAGCCGCCCGCCTGCTCGGGACCCTGGCCTTTCATTTCCTCAAAGCTGGTGCACAGCGCGCCTTTGGCATTGGGGCCCGCTTTGTATCCCCCCGCTCTGTATCCCATCTGGCCGCTGAAAAACAGGAAGGGGCCGGCGGCGACGCAGGTCGGCCAGCCGGATTTGGTGCGCGGAGGAGTTTTTTTCAAGGGCGTTTTCGACGAAAGTGGACAATCGCCCAATTGTAGCTTGGAAAATGCGCGACTTGCATGGCCGCATTTGCCAAGACACGCGGCGCGCGATTCCGCTAATATAGAAGCAGGCGAGGAAACGTTCCCAAGGAGAGCATTGATGCTGAGACGTTACGCAAGCGCTGCACTGCACGCCGCATTGTTCCCGGTCCTCGCCGCCGCGTTGTCCGCGGGCGCAGCCGAGACTTACCCGAACCGCCCGCTGCGCATAGTCGCGCCCTACGGTGCCGGCGGCTCCTACGACATCGTCTCGCGCATCCTCGCGCAAAAGCTCTCCGAACAACTGGGCCAGCAGATCGTCCTCGACAACCGCCCGGGCGCCACTGGCCGCATCGGCATGGAAGTCGGCGTCAAGGCGACGCCCGACGGCTACACCATGATAGTCATAGGCAGCAGCCAGGCCATCGCGCCCAGCGTGCACGTCAGCGTCCCCTACGATCTCGCCAAAAGCATCGCGCCCGTCATGCTGCACGGCACGATCAGCTATGCCCTCGTCATCCATCCGAGCGTGCCCGCGCAAACCGTCGCCGAGTTCGTCGCGCTGTCGAAAGCCAAGCCCGGCTCGCTGCGCTACGGCTCGGGCGGCACCGGCGGCATCACGCACCTCGCGGGCGAGCTCTTCAACAACCTGACGGGCGCCGACATCTCGCACGTACCCTACAAATCGGGCGCGCTCGCCACCAACGCGCTGCTCGGCAATGAAGTGCAGATGAACATGCTCAACATGCTGAACGTACTGCCGCACGTGCAGGGCGGGCGCATCCGCGGGCTTGCGGTGACCGGGCTCAAGCGCTCGCAGTACCTGCCGAACCTGCCGACGCTCGACGAGGCGGGCGCGAAGGGTTACGAAATGATCGAGTACCACGGCATCGCGTTCCCGGCGGGCACGCCGCGCGAAATCGTCATGCGCATGAACAGCGAGATGGCGAAAGCGCTGCGGTCCGACGACCTGAAACAGCGCCTCTCGCAGCAGGCTTTCGAGCCTTCGATCACGACGCCGGAGGAATTCGCCGCCTACCTGCAGAACGAGCAGGCGAAGTACGCGAAGATCGTGAAGACCATCGGGCTCAAGCCCGACTAACCCGCCACCAGCTAGAAGCTGCCTCAAAAACAGTTTGGATCCGCCAATGAACGCGGATGAACGCAGATATGCTCACAGGGTTTGACCCTGGATTCGGGGGAAGGTCTGGATTTATATCGGCGTCAATCGGCGTTTATCGGCGGTTGCTTGTCGGTGTTGTATTTTCGAGATGGGCTCTGGTTACTTGTGGGTCTTGAGCCGCTCCGGCTCGATGATCGCTTCGACCTCGATCTCGACGATCGCATCGCGATGCCCGAGCCTTGACACCTGTATCAGCACGCTCGCCGGCCGGTTCTTGCGGAAGAATTTGAAGCGCTCGTCGGAACACTTGTAGTATTCCTCGATGTCGGTCACGTAAGTAGTGGCGCGCACCACGTCGTCGAACGTGGCGCCGGCGTAAGTCAGCCCCTTTTCGATGTTTTCGCAGGTCTTGCGGATCTGCGCCCGCATGTCGCCGATGCCGATGATCTCGCCGCTCGGCTCGCGCGCCATCTGCCCTGCGAGGTAAACGTGCGCATGGTCCGTGCCGTGCACCGTCACCACCGGCACGTACAGCAGATTGCCGTTCTCAATACGTGCCCACATGTCCTTCGGCTGCATGAACTCCCGTTTGATCATGATCTCCGCTTTCTGTTGTGAATTAATCCATCTTCAGCATACCTGTAAACGCGAAGCCCCGCGACACATCGCAGGGCTTCGCGGATTGCCACTTGCGGTGGCGATGGTGCAAAAACGATTATTTCTTGAACTTGATTTCCGCGGCGGTAACGCCCAGGTCGAGTGCCAGGCCGGAAGTTTTCTGCTTCAGGCTTATCACGACGCCCTTGTTGTTCTGAAAGCTGGAAGCATCGGCCCCCTTGCCCACCGCTGCGCCCACGGCGATGGCCGAGTAATTGCCTTCGAAATCCTCCAGCTTGTTCAGCGCGCGGACTTCCCCGGTGGCACTGGACTTGGTTAAACCGATGATCGC
>CAMBSS010000216.1 GCA_945870465.1 Bordetella parapertussis
AGCGTAGCGCAGATGAAACAAGTCAACGGCATAGCGCCGAAACGCGGCGTGGCCTCCGGCGCCACGCTGCTGGTTCCCTCCGGCGGCAGCGCCACGCCGTATCTGCCGGACCTGCCAGCACCGAAGGTGACGGTCGCCAAAGCACCGAAAAAATCCGCGAAGCATGCATCGCGCAAAGGCGGAAAAACCGCCAATAAGGTGGCACGAAAACCCGGCTCCGCCAAAAAAGCCGTTGCGGGCAACGGCTCGAAGAAAATAGTGCTGGCGCAAAAGCCGCGCTGATTGCGCCGCGCGCGGCGTGACGCCACGCGGCGCTTTCGCTAAACTCGCGCCATGCGCGAACCCTCCATGAATCGCCTGATACGCACGCTGGTCGCCGGTTGCGCTGCTTTGGCGTTCTGCGGTCCGGCCGCCGCCGCCCATGGCATCGCCCTCGGCGCCACGCCGAAATATCCCCCGGGATTCACCCACTTCGATTACGTCAACCCTGACGCGCCCAAAGGCGGCGAACTCTATATGTCCAACCTGGGTTCGTTCGACAAGCTCAATCCATTCACGCTCAAAGGCACTTCACCGGCCGGCATGACCGACCTCATGTTCGACACGCTTGTCGTGCAAAGCGATGACGAACCGCTGAGCATTTACGGCCTGCTCGCCGAGGACATGCAGTTGGCGCGCGACGGCCTCTCGATCACATTCCGGCTCAACGCCAAAGCGCGCTTCTCCAATGGCGACGCGGTCACCGCGGCAGACGTCAAGCATTCATACGACATGCTCATCAGCAAGGCAGCGAGCCCGATCTACCGCGCCATGCTGACCGACGTGAAAGCCATCGTGACGGTCGACGCGCGTACCGTGCGCTTCGAATTCAAGCGCCGCAACCGCGATCTGCACATGATCGTCGGCCAGCTCGCCATTTTTTCGCGCAAATGGGGCGAGGGAAAGCCGTTCGAAAAAATTACGCTCGAACCGCCGATTGCCAGCGGCCCGTACGTGATCGATCGCATGGATCTGGGCAAAAATATCACCTATCGGCGCGACCTCAACTACTGGGCCGCGCAGATACCGGCGCGGCGCGGCATGTATAACTATGACCGCGTTTCGTTCCGCTTCTACAAAGACGAACTTGTGCGGCTCGAAGCTTTCAAGGCCGGCGAATTCGATTTCAACCATGAAAACGTCGCCAAGAACTGGGCGCGCGGCTACACGGGACCGAAGTTTGCGCGCGGCGAAATCATCAAGCGCGAACTGACGCACCGCAATCCGCAGGGTATGCAGGGCTATATATTCAACCTGCGCCGGCCGCTGTTCCAGGACGTGCGCGTGCGCAAGGCGCTCGCACTGGCCATGGATTTCGAATGGATGAATCGCCAGCTTTTCTACAACCAGTACACGCGCACCTACAGTTTTTTTACCAACAGCGACATGGCGGCGCGCGAAGCGCCCACCGCCGCCGAGCTCAAATTGCTGGAACCCGTGCGCAACTACCTCGAGCCCGCGGTTTTTGGCGCGGTCGAACCGCAGCCCACGACCACCCCTCCCAACTCGCTGCGCGAGAACCTGCGCCAGGCGCGCGAGTTGCTGACCGCGGCAGGCTGGACGTACCGCGACGGCGCGGTGCGCAATGCCAGGGGCGAACCGTTCGAATTCGAAATATTGATCGACCGCCGCAGCTGGGAACGCGTGGTCGCCCCGTTTGCGCGCGGCCTTGAAAAACTCGGTATCCAGGTCAGGTACCGCGTGCTGGATGCGGCGCTCTACTCCAAACGCATTGAAGATTTCGATTTTGACATCATGGTGCACTGGTTTCTGTCGAGCCAGAGTCCCGGCAACGAATTATTTCTGCGTTTCGCGAGCGACAATGCCGACGAAAAGGGATCGCACAACCTGATGGGCCTGAAAAACCCCGGCATCGACCGCCTCGTGCAGGCGGCACTCACGGCCGAGAGCCGGGACGAGCTGGTGACGGCCTGCCGCGCGCTCGACCGCGCGCTGCTGGCCGGCCACTACATGATTCCGCACTGGCATAACACCGTACACCGCGTCGCCTACAAGAACCGTTTCGGCATCCCGCAGCAGCAGCCGCTGTATTATCAGCCGGACGACTGGATGCTCAGGGCGTGGTGGGTCAAACCGGAAGGCCGGTAGAAGAACATGTGGATATACATTGCGAAGCGCCTGCTGCTGATGATCCCGACGCTGTTCGGCGTGCTGCTGCTGACCTTCGCGGTCATCCAGTTCGTGCCGGGCGGCCCCGTCGACCAGATGGTGCAAACCCTCAAAGGCGGCCAGGGCGGCGAAGAGGTCGCCGCATCGACCAGCAATATCTACCGCGGCAGCCGCGGCGTCGACCCCGAGAAACTCGCCGAGATCAAGGCGCTCTACGGGTTCGACAAGCCGGCGCACGAACGCTTTGTCGAAATGCTCGGCCGCTTCGCGCGCTTCGATCTGGGCACCAGCTACTTCCAGCACCAGGATGTGTGGACACTCATCAAGGCCAAGCTGCCGGTGTCGATCAGCCTCGGCTTGTGGACTTTCTTTCTCACCTACCTGATCTCGGTTCCGCTCGGCATCGCCAAGGCGGTGCGCCACGGCACGGCCTTCGATCTGGTGACGAGCACCGCCATACTGGTCGGCTATGCGATTCCCGGCTTCGTGCTCGGCGTGGCGCTGCTCGTACTGTTCGGCGGCGGCAGCTTTCTGCAGCTTTTCCCGTTGCGCGGCCTGACCTCCGACAACTGGAGCCAGCTGGGTCTTGCCGCCAAGGTGACCGACTACCTGTGGCACATCACGCTGCCGGTCGTCGCTTCTGTGATCGGCAGTTTCGCCGTCACCACCATGTTGACGAAAAACACCTTCCTCGAAGAAATCCGCAAGCAATACGTGCTGACGGCGCGCGCAAAAGGCCTGTCGGAACGCGCGGTGCTCTACAAGCACATTTTCCGCAACGCCATGATCCCGCTGGTCACCGGCTTTCCGTCGGCGTTCATCGGCGCTTTCTTCACCGGCAGCTTGCTGATTGAAACTCTGTTCTCGCTCGACGGTCTCGGCCTCTTGTCGTACGAATCGGTCATCAAGCGAGACTATCCGGTAGTCATGGGCACGCTGTACCTGTTTACGCTGATCGGCCTCGTCACCAAACTCATCACCGACCTCTGTTACGTAATGGTCGACCCGCGCGTGCAATTCAACGAGGCCGGCAATTGAGCCCGGCACAACCCACCGCGGCACAGGCGCTCGCCACGGTACGCTCGCTGTCGCCGGGCCGCCGCGCATGGCTGCGCTTCAAGGCCGACCGCCGCGGCTTTGTCAGCCTGTTGCTGCTCGCAGTATTGTTCGCGTTGAGCCTGGGCGCGGAATTTCTGTCCAACGACAAGCCGCTGATCGCGCGCTACGAAGGCCAGTTCTACTTTCCCCTCTTCAAGACATATCCGGAAAACACCTTTGGCGGCGATTTCATTACGCCGACCGACTATCTCGACCCCTTCATCGCCAATAAGCTCTCTGCCGGCAGCAACTGGGTAATTTATCCGCCCAACCGCTACCGCTTCGACACGCTGAACTATTTCGCGCCCAGCCCCAACCCGGCGGCGCCATCGCGCGAAAACCTGCTGGGTACGGACGACCGCGGGCGCGACGTGCTGGCGCGCCTCATCTACGGTTTTCGCCTGTCCGTGCTGTTCGGCCTGGCGCTGACGGCAATCGGCATGCTCGTCGGTATCCTGACGGGCGCGATACAAGGATATTTCGGCGGCCGCGTCGATCTCGGATTCCAGCGCTTCATAGAGATCTGGGGGTCGATGCCCGAACTTTACCTGCTGCTGATCTTCGCCTCGCTGTTCGAGCCAAGCATGCTGTTGCTGCTGATATTGCTGTCGCTGTTCGGCTGGATGGGATTGTCGGACTACGTGCGCGCGGAGTTTTTGCGCAATCGCAATCTCGAATACGTGATGGCGTCGCGCGCGCTCGGCTTGACCGGACCGCAGATCATGTGGCGGCATTTGCTGCCCAACAGTCTAACGCCGGTGATCGCTTTCCTGCCGTTCCGCATGAGCGGCGCGATACTCGCGCTGACCAGCCTCGACTTTCTCGGGCTCGGCGTGCCGCCGAGCACACCCAGCTTGGGAGAGCTGCTGGCCCAGGGCAAGAACAACCTCGACGCGTGGTGGATATCGCTCACCACTTTCTCGGTACTGGTGGGGACATTGATGTTGCTGATCTTCATCGGCGAAGGCCTGCGTGCCGCGCTCGACACCCGCAAAGGCTGAATGATGACTGGCGCCCCATTGCTGTCGATACGCGATCTCTGCGTCAACTTCGGCCCGGCACGCGTGGTCGACGGCATTTCGCTGGACATCACCGCTGGCGAGAAATTTGCGCTGGTGGGCGAATCGGGCTCGGGTAAGACCGTCACCGCGTTGTCGATATTGCAGCTCAATCAGAATGCAGCCTACGCCGGCGAAATCCGCTGGCATGCGGGCATCCGCGCCGCAGCCGCGGGTGAAAATCTGCTCGCCTGCGATGAAGCGGGTATGCGCAAAATACGCGGCAGTGAAATAGCCATGATTTTTCAGGAGCCGATGACGGCGCTGAATCCGCTCTATACCGTCGGCAACCAGATCGCCGAAACCCTCAGACTGCACGAAGCACTGACGCCTGCCGCGGCGGCCGCGCGCGCCGTGGAACTGCTCCGCCGCACCGGAGTGACCGACCCGGAACGGCGGGTGCAAAGCTATCCGCACCAATTGTCCGGCGGCCAGAGGCAGCGCGCGATGATTGCGATGGCGCTGGCCTGCCGTCCCAAATTGCTGATAGCCGACGAACCGACTACGGCGCTGGATGTGACGGTGCAGGCGCAGATCCTCGCGCTGCTTGAAGAATTGCAGCAAGAATTCGGCATGGCGGTGCTGCTGATCACGCACGATCTGAACCTGGTCCGCCGCTTTGCCACCCGCGTCGGTGTGATGCAGGCGGGCCGCCTGGTGGAAACCGCCGCTACTGCGACGCTTTTCGCGGACCCGCGCCACGACTACACGCGCCACCTGCTGGCAAGCCGGCCGCAGCGCATGGTGGAACCGGTGGCGGGCGACGCTTCGATATTGATGACCGCGGAAAAACTCTCCTGCACCTTCGCAATCAAGCGCGGCTGGTTCCGCCACGACGATTTTCATGCGGTGCGCGATGCGGATATTGAATTGCGGCGCGGCGAAACACTCGGCATCGTCGGTGAATCCGGCTCCGGCAAGACCACTCTCGGCCTGTCCCTGCTGCGCCTGCAGCGGAGCTCCGGCGCGATCCATTTCGACGGCCAGCGGCTCGATGGCATGCCGCAGAATACTTTACGGCCTTTGCGCAAGCGCATCCAGGTAGTATTCCAGGATCCGTTCTCTTCGCTGTCACCGCGCCGCACCGTCGAGCAGATCGTCGGCGAAGGACTCCGGCTGCACTTTCCCGAACTTGACGCTGCCGAGCAGCGCGGCCGCATCGTTGCCGCACTGCAGGAAGTCGGCCTCGAAGAAAACATGCTGGGGCGCTATCCGCATGAGTTCTCCGGCGGACAGCGCCAACGCATCGCAATTGCACGCGTGGTCACACTGCAACCGGCATTGCTGCTGCTGGACGAACCGACCAGCGCGCTCGACGCATCGGTGCAGCAGCAGGTGTTGAAGCTGCTCGCCCAGCTGCAGCAACGGCTCGGCATGAGTTATCTTTTTATCAGTCACGATCTCGCCGTGATCCGCGCTGTCGCCCATCGCGTGCTGGTGATGAAGGACGGGCGCATCGTCGAAAGCGGGGAAACTCAAGCCATCCTCAGTGCTCCCGCGCATCCGTACACGCGCGAACTGCTGGCCGCCGCGGCGGTTTGAGCCGAAAGCAGACTTTCAATCGGCTATAATCACGCCGTTATTCTGGAGGAACGGTCTACCATGGGATTTCTTGCCGGCAAACGCGTACTGATCACCGGGCTCCTCAGCAACCGCTCGATCGCCTACGGAATTGCCACCGCGATGCAGCGCGAAGGCGCGACTCTCGCTTTCACCTACCAGGGCGAAGGCGTCAAGGACCGTGTATTGAAACTGGCGGCCCAATTCGGCAGCGATATCGTGCTGCCGTGCGACGTCGCAAGCGATGAAGAAATAGCCAAACTTTTCGCCGACCTCGGCGCGCGCTGGGACGGTCTCGACGGCATCATCCATTCGATTGCGTTTGCGCCGCGCGAAGCGCTGGCCGGCGCCTACCTCGACGGCCTGACGCGCGACGCGTTCCGCGTTGCCCACGAAGTGAGTTCGTACAGCTTCGCCGCGCTGGCCAAGGCGGCGCTGCCGCTGATG
>CAMBSS010000217.1 GCA_945870465.1 Bordetella parapertussis
CCGGCCGTGCTCGACCTCGCCGCGCGCGTGAAGATGATTGAAGCGCCCGAGATGAACAAGGACTTCCCGCGCAAGATGCCGGCGCGCATCAAGATTTTTCTCAAAGACGGCACGGTATACGAAGGCAAGTGCGAGGTGCCCAAAGGCGAGCTTGAAAACCCGCATGTACCGGCGGAACTGGAGCGCAAGTACTACCAGCTCGCCACGCCGATCTGGGGCGAGGAACGCGCGCGCAAGGCTTATCAGAGCTGGATGACTCTTGAAACGCTGGACGACGTGCGCGATTTCGCCGGCGGCGACGATTACTGATCCGGGCCGCTACGGCCCCATGCAACTGGAATTCATCTCAAAAATTGCGTGAAGAACGTTCGTGCCGCGGTATCGAAGCATGAACCATCCTTCGCCCTTCTATACATCAGGGCGAACGGATTTTTTTGAGATGGCTTCCGGCAGGTATTCGGAACCAGCTACAGCGGCTTGATCATCAGCTTGCGGAATTTGACGGTACCGGCGTTGTATTGAAGCGCGATCGGGCCATGGGTAAACGACGAGTCGTTGACGTCGACCGCATGCGCGCCGTTCATCTTGACGGTCATGCGCGGACCTTGCGCGGTGATTTCAAACGTGTTCCACATGCCGGCCGCTTTGAACATCGGCGATGCTTTCGCCGGCGGCATCAGGGACGCGGTCGCCATTGCCGGGCTCTTGTCCCAGATCTGGATTTCATACGAAGCTTTGGTGTTGACGACCTTCTGGTTCATGACGCGTATGTAGATGCCGCTGTTGGCTTCTTCGTCGGCCCAGAACTCGGCATAGATTTCGAAATCCTTGTACGACTCCTTCGACAACAGGATGCCGGCGTCCGGCGTGCCTTTCTTGTTGGCCCAAATCGCGCCTTCGCTTGCCGTCCAGTTTGCCGCGCCGAGCGTGGTGAAGTTCTGCATGCCGTTCTCGCCGTCGATCAGCGTGACCCAGCCCGGGCCGGACGGCGCGCTGGCGCAGCCGGCAAGCGCGAACACGACGACCAGCAGCCCTGCCGCAATTGCGGAAATTCGTTTCATGGTGATCTCCTCCTGTTTGTTGTGCGGCAAACGATAACAGGGCTTCCGCAAAAGCAAAAGGCCGGCTTTTAACCGGCCAACGTGGTTGAGTGTGATTGTTGCGCCGCACTAACGTTACGTTCAGCAGCCGCTGCAGGCGGTCGGCTGCAACGAGCAGTTCGTCATCATGGTCAAGCTCTGCGGATATGGCGCTCTACATACTTCCGAAGCACCCCATCCATTCGCGATTGCCAACCATCGCCGGTAGACTTGAAATACGCAACGACTTCGGGGCTGTAACGAACGGAAACAAGCAGTTTCTTCGTTTCGGATTTAGGACGCCCGCGAAGCGCTCGAATAGGGACCATCGCCTTCAACTGCTTTGGTGAGAGAGGGAGAGCATCGGGGTCGCGCTTTGCAGCTGCGGTAATTGCCCTGTCTTCCTCAGCGGTGGGCATTCTCACGGAAGGTCGCTTAGTGACTTTGGACATAGTGCTTAACCTCTCGACGAGTGGCGCGGCGCAGGCTGATAATCCTTCGCACTTCGCCGCGATCAACAAAGGCAACGTAGTACAGGATGTCGGTTTCCGGTGCGAGCGCGATCATGCGCGTTTCGCTGTACCCGTACCGGCCGTCAACCCACACCAGCGCCGCTTCCCAGTCGAGTTCGATTGCCAGAGAAAGCGAAACGCCGTGCTTCGCTTGATTCGCCCTGTCCTTGGCTGGATCGAACTCAAAACGCATTCTTTACTGTAGCTACAATAAATGCGCCGGTCAAGCTCGTTGCTTGCGCGACCTGCCGTTATGACGCCGGACTCAATATTGTCCGGCAATGGACCCGATAGCAGCGGTAAAATTCGCTCCTCATAGAAAGGAACCTCCATGTCCGCATCCCGCATCCTGATCGCCGCCCTGCTATGCGCCTCATCCTCATACGCTGTTGCCCAGAATTATCCCTCCCGCACCGCGCGCATGATAGTGCCGTGGACTGCCGGCGGCACCGCCGACCTGATGGCGCGCATCGCGAGCCAGAAATTTTCCGAGAGCTTCGGCCAGCAGTTCGTGGTGGACAACCGCCCCGGCGCGGGCGGATTGATCGGCACCGATCAGGTCGCCAAAGCTGCGCCCGACGGATATACGTTATTGCTGGCCACCACCGCGCCCAATTCGGTGGCGCCGAGTCTCTACGCGAAACTTCCGTTCGATCCCGTCAAGGATTTCGCGTCGATATCACTGATGGCCACCACTTGCTACGTGCTGTCGGTGCATCCCTCGATGCCGGTCAGCAATGCACGGCAACTCGTGGCGCTGGCGAAATCGCGGCCCGGCCAACTGACTTTTTCGTCACCCGGCAGCGGCACGCCGAATCACCTGTCCGGCGAAATGCTGAAAATGCTCACCGGCATCGATATGCAGCACGTGCCCTTCAAAGGCAGCGCCCAGGCCATCTCCGATGTGATCGGCGGGCAAATCGCGCTGAGTTTCGAAAATATCGTAGTGGCGAGCCCCTTCGTAAAAAACGGCCGCCTCAAAGCACTCGCGGTTACCAGCGCCAAGCGAGCCAACGCTTTGCCGTCAGTGCCAACCATGGCCGAGTCCGGTGTAGCGGGCTTCGAAGCAGTCGGCTGGTTCGGTGTGGTTGCGCCCGCCGCTATCCCCAAAGACATCCTTGCAAAATTGAACACCGAAATGGCGCGCATGCTCGCGTCACCTGATGTCAAAGAGCGCATTTCCAGTCTCGGTGCCGAAGTCGTCAGCACGACGCCCGAAGGCATGGATCAATTCAATCAGGCGCAGATTGCGTTGTGGGGGAAGGTGGTCAAAGCCTCTGGCGCGCGTGCCGAATAGGGCGCGACCAAGGTGTCGCATCTTGGCCGTTGCGGCTGGATCAAATTACCGGAGACCTTATCGGCCGGATCGCACAGCGTTTGAACTGGGGCGGCTTTTCGTGACATTCAGGGCGTGAATCGCCTCCTATAAAAAATCCGGAGGACTTGCGAAGAAATAACATATTTGTTATCATTTATTTCGTGGTCTACACGCTTGCTTACTACAGCAAAGGCGTGCAAGAGCAGATCCTCGAATGAAGAAGGTCAAACGTGCGAACTCATAATCAACCGGTCAAAAAGCTCATGCGCCGTCCAGGTGTGCGCGCCGAAGTCGAGCGTATTGAACGGGAGGAAGGTGTCCTCCTGGATGCCCTGCTCAAGGCGCGCCAAAAGGCCGGCCTCACCCAAGCACAGATTGCCGAGCTCATGGGAACTCAAGCATCCGCCATTGCCCGCCTGGAGCGGGCGCTCGCAACTGGCAAGCACTCGCCATCGCTCGCGACTGTGCGCAAGTATGTCAAAGCATGTGGCAAGCGTCTGGTTCTGCGTGTGGCGTAACAAGCGAACGGCCAGTTTTTATACTGGCCAATGTGCTTAAAAATATTAGTGGCGCGTGAGCGAATCGAACACCTGATCTACGAATTTATTCGACAGATTGCGGCGCAACGCGCCGCAGCGCATTCATGAGCCGGGCAGCTACGGGCGGCAAGTACGCGCCGGGCCGCGAAATGACGCCGAGTGATCGCTCAATGCGGAGTGGTGCAACGTCGAGCAGCGCCAGTTCGCGCGTCACGCCGGACGCACGGACCACACCAGTAGGCAGATAGCCGACCAGATCAGAACGCGCCACCGCAGCGAGCAGCACCTGAGTGGAGTTCGATTCAAGCGCCACCTCCGGGGCCGGCATACGGCGCGCGTGCAATACGCGTTGCAGTGTCTGCCGCGAAGTGACCGAAGCGTTGGGCAACGCCCAGTGGACATCGGCAAGCTGTGTCAGATCAATCTGGCGAACCCGGGCAAGTGCATGCCGTTTGCGGACAAATACCGTCATCACGTCTTTGCCGAGCGACTCGTAAGTCATGCCCGCAACGCGAGGCTCCGGAAAACTGCCGTACACGAGATCGAGTTCGCCGCGCCCAAGCGCCGCCAGCAACACGTCACTGTGCCCCACTACCACCTGGATGAACAAGCGTGGCGACCCGCGCAAAAGCTCAACACAGACCGATGGCAATAAATGCTCGCCCGCCGTCGGCACCGTGCCGATCCGCAAGTGGCCCGATACGCCCGAACTAAGGTCCTTGGCCTCGCGCAACGCGCCGTCGATGACCGAATGAATGTGCGTCGCGCGCGCGATCAGGGCAGCACCGACCTGCGTGAGCACTACGCCGCGCGGTGTGCGCTCAAGCAACCGCGCACCCACGGCGGCCTCCAGCCGGGCGACGCTTTTGCTCAAGGCAGGCTGGGTGAGCCCAAGCTTGTTCGCCGCGCGCCCGAAGTGGCCGTGCTGGGCGACGACACGAAAGTATTCGAGGTCTCGAATTTCCATTGATTACCAAAAGTTATTAAATAACTGTTTTGGGGAATTTTACGGCATGCAGAGTTTGCCGCAGAATAAAACGGTTGTCATATCGCAACCGTGCGCGTGAGCAAGCCCGCGGATTTCGCCAGCCTTATCGCGAGAGAAATGAAACTATGGGGTAAAGTAGAGCCCGCCGACAAGATCGGCGAACCATTACCCGCCCCAAAAACCAGAAGCTATCTCAAACGCAGTTTGGAACCGCCGATGGACGCGGATGAACGCAGATAAGCACGGAGGATTTGACCTTAATTCGGGGAAAAGGTCTGGAATAATATCGGCGTCAATCGGCGTACCCCTCAAGGGGGTATTAAAAAGAATGTATCGGCAGTTGCTTGTCGGTGTTGTATTTTTGAGATGAGTTCTAATACTTATGAACGATCAAATGCCACCTTTGCTGTTCACGCCCATGACGCTGGGCGAAATTACCCTGCGCAACCGCGTAGTGGTCTCGCCCATGTGCCAGTACGCTTCCGAACGCGATGGCGGTCCGACGGACTACCACCTGGTGCATCTGGGCCAATTCGCGATGGGTGGGGCCGGGCTCATATTCTGCGAAGAAACCGCAGTCGAGCAGCGCGGAAAAAAATCCTATCATTGCGCGGGCATTTACGATGGCAAGAATCTCACGGCGTATCGGCGCATCAATGATTTTTTGCGCTCGCATGGCGCCGTGCCTGCGATACAGCTCGGGCACGGCGGCCGCAAAGGTTCGGGCAGACCGCCCTGGGATGGCTATCGTCAACTCACTGCCGAAGACGCGCTGCGTGGCGAAGCCCCGTGGCAGACGGCTTCTTCGAGCGAAATTCCGGCTTCACCCAAAGATGCCCCGCCGCACAGCCTGACGCTTGCTGAAATCAAGGAAGTAGTCGCGAACTGGCGGGAAGCCGCGTTGCGCGCGACAGAGGCGGGCTATGACGTAGTGGAGGTTCATGCTGCGCATGGCTACCTGATTCACCAGTTTTTGTCGCCACTGGTCAACAAACGCAACGATGCTTATGGCGGCGACCTCAAGGGCCGCATGCGCCTTTGCATGGAGATCATCGAAGCAGTACGCGCCGTCTGGCCGAAGAACAAGCCGGTGTTTTTGCGCGTCTCCGCGGTTGATGGCAGCGGTGACGCATGGACGCTGGATGACACGGTGACGCTTGCCCACGAAGCGAAGTCACGCGGCATCGAAGTGATCACGACTTCATCCGGCGGCATCGGCGGCGCCGGATCGGCTACCGTAGTACCGCGGCGTCCCGGCTATCACGTGCCGTTTTCAACACGCATACGCAAGGATGTCGCGATCAAAACCCTTGCCGTCGGCCTGATTACCGAGGCCCGTCAAGCCGAACAGATTTTGCAGGACGGGGCCGCCGACCTGATCGGCATCGCCCGCGAATTTTTGTGGGACCCCTATTGGACGGTGCATGCCGCGCGTGAATTGGGCGTGGCGAATTACCACGACTTGCTGCCGCGCACTTACGGCTGGTGGCTCAAGCGCCGCGATGAAATCCTGGAAGTGACGCGCAAAGCGACGCAGATTGATCTGGCGCCGGCGGCCAAATAACTAGAACTCGTCTCAAAAATACAATTCTCACAAGCAACCGCCGATTTACGCCGATTGACGCCGATATAATTCCAGATATTTCCCTGAATCAAGGGCGAGCCCCCCCCCCTGAGCTTATCTGCGTTCATCGGCGTTCATCGGTGGTTCCAAATTGTTTTTAAGGCATCTCAAAAATACAATTCTCACAAACAACCGCGGATTTACGCCGATTGACGCCGATATAATTCCAGATATTTCCCTGAATCAAGGCCGAGCCCCCCCCCCTGAGCTTATCTGCGTTCATCGGCGTTCATCGGCGGTTCCAAATTGTTTTTAAG
>CAMBSS010000218.1 GCA_945870465.1 Bordetella parapertussis
CTCGAAGTCAGTCAATCGCGCTCGGCGCCACGCTTGCATGCGCTGCTCCTGATTGGCACCTTGGCGGCCTTTCTGCTCTGGCACATCGGACAGTTGGCCGAGGCCGAAGGGTTGCACCTGCGATTCAAAGCCACCAACCGTGTTGCCCGTGAACTATCGATCATTACCTTGGCTAAACTCTTGTGTGCCCAGCAGTCACTAACATTGACCGATGTCGCAATCCGGGCGCTCAATGAACGGCTCGGATTACGAACATGAAAAGCCGGGGTAACATCAGGGGTTGGGGTGGGGGCAAACGTCGTAAATTTCATTGGAAACCGTAAAGTTTTTTCGGATTGTCGACGAGTATGCGGTTGCGCGTCGCTTCGTCAGGCGCCCACTCGGCCAGCAGGTCGAACAGGAATGCGTCGTCCGGATGTTCTTGCGGGCCCGGGTGCGGCCAGTCGCTGCCCCACACCGCGCGCTCGGGCGCGGCTTTGACGAAGGCCTGCGCCACCGGCTTCGCGTCGGCATACCCCGGCGGCCCGATATCGCTGACGATGTATGCGCCCGAAATTTTGACCCAGGCACGCCCCGCATCCAGCAGCGACCGGATCACTTTATGCGACTCATGATTGACGCCGTCCGGCATCTTCGGTTTGCCCATGTGATCAAACACGATCGGCGTCGGCAGGCGCTTCAGCATCGCCGCATTGTCGATGATCTGCTGCGCCTCCATGTTGAGCTGCACGTGCCAGCCGTACTCCGCAATGCGCTTCGCGAGCGGCTCTATCATGTCGATGCTGACCACCGCCGCCTTCGGATTGCCGACCGTGAAGCGGATACCACGAATGCCGCCGTCGTTGAGCGCCTTCAGCTCGGCATCGGTCACCGTCGGATGCAAAACGCCGACGCCGCGCGCATTGGCTATGCCGAGCTGCCTGATGGCGTCGACGGTGACGCTGTTGTCCGTCACGTAGTTGCGTGGCTGCACGATGACGACGCGCGAGACGCCTATGCGCTTCTGCAGCAGCCGGTAATCCTGCACCGCGCCGTTCGACGGATGCGCGCCTTGCGACTGGAAGCGCGGGTCGTAAATATGGATATGGCAGTCGGCCGCGTCCGCCGGCGCCTTGAGCTTAGGCGCGTTGGTGCCGGAAGAATTCGGCACCCTGTGCTGTACGTTGTCGTTCATTGAGTCATCCGTTCACTCTCGATTACCCGTCACACCGGCGCAGGCGGGTGTCCAGACGTATTGAATATCCTGGGCTCCCGCCCCGGCCTGAGACCTGCCGGGGCAGGCTCTCACGCGCGGGAACGCCGAAATTAAAGCTGTTCAAATACATTTAACTGCGCGCAGGCCATTCCGGCTTGTTGAACCCGCGCGGCACCGCCGGGCGCGCCCAGCGCGCGGGCGTTTCCGACATCTGCACGACGGGCGCCAGATTGGTGAGCCGGCCGATCGGCGAATCATGCTCGACCATCAGCGCTTTCAATTCATCCGCCGGCAGCTCCTTCGCGGCATTTGCATACTCGGCGGGTTTCAATAGTCCGTGCCCGCGTATCCAGTGCCCTGCCCCAGCGAGCGAGACGCGCACGAACCAGCTCCCGCCTTCGCGCGCGCGGCGGCCGAGCGCCACCAGTGCGCCGTAAGCGAGCAGATAACCCGCGACGTAATCCTGTTCGGACACCGGCAGGAACACCGGTCGCTCGTTGTTGGGGCGCCACGCCATGCCGTTTGCCGCCTGCACGATCGTATCGTAACCACGCCGCTTGGCCCACGGCCCTTCGTGGCCCCACGCGGAAAGCGTCACGTAGACGATGCCCGGACGCATTTTCGCCAGCGCTTCAGGCGACAGTCCGCGGCCTGCCAGCGTGCCCGGACGGTACGATTGCGAGAACACATCGCAGGTGCTGATAAGCGAATGCATGGTCGCCATCTGCGCGGGATCGCGCAGATCGAGATGCGTGCACAGCTTGCCGATGCCGGTATCGAAATCCGTCGTGCCCATATCGGCGAGGTCTTCGCGCGTCACTCTCAGCACATCGGCGCCATGCTCTGCCAGCGTGCGCGCGCAGGTCGGGCCGGCGAGCACGCGCGTGAGGTCGAGCACGCGCACGTTCGCCAGCGGCCGGTCGCCTTCCGGCAATGGACGCGGCGGTGCATCGCCTATCTTGATGATTTCGACCAAAGGCAGTTTCGCGACCGCGTGCATCTGCGGCAGCTTGAGCCACTCCTCCTCGCTGCGCACGAAACAGGCGCAGCCGCCGGCATTCACGATCGCGTCTTCCAGTTCGAGGCCGTCCCATTTGGCCGCCGCTTTTTCCACGGCGGCTTTATCCGCTGTTGCGCCGATGACTTTCAGGTTGATGTCGCGCAGGTTGAAAAAATTGCAGTGCAGGTAAATCCAGCGGCCGTCTTTCAGCTGGTAGAAGCCGGTGATTTTTTCCGGGTCTTCCGGCGGACGCGCGCCGTTGATCTTGAGATATTTCGAGCTGCGCATCGCGGCGGCGGCGGCGCGTCCATCGACGCGCACGTTTTGCCGTTTACCTGTCTTCAATGACCACAAGTCGGCGGCGGCGAGACCGGTGGCGGCGATCACTGCCGCACCGGGCGCCAGGATTTTGTAATTGGTGGGGAACACCGGGTCCGCGCCCGTGATCTGGACGGTGTCCGCGGATTCCGCAGGCAGCCCCGCCATCTGCACCAGCTCCTTCAAAGAAGCCGTCGCCGTTCCCTTGCCCGCGGGAGTCACCGTGTCCATCGTGTGCTTTCTGGTTGGTATATCTGGTGTGGGTTGCAAACTGCCTGCACTATTGTAAGCGACCTTTGCTCAGTCGATTTTGATGCCCGCCGTCTTCACAAGCTTTGCGTACTTGGCGACGTCCTGCCGGATGAATGCAGCGAATTCCGCGGGCGAACCGCCGATCACGTCTATGCCCTGCACGGCGAAACGTTCGACGATGTCCGCCGAACGCAGGAGCTTGTTCACTTCAGCATTCAGCTTGGCGATGACAGGTTCGGGCGTGCCGGTGGGCGCGAGCAAGCCGTGCCAAGCCGATTGTTCGAAGCCAGGCAATCCCGCTTCCGCAATGGTCGGCAGGTCCGGCGCCGCGACGGTGCGCTTCGCCGTCGTCACGCCAAGCGCGCGCAGCTTGCCGGATTTTACAAACGGCAGCGTACTCGGCGTCGTGCCGAAGTACATCGAAACCTGTCCCGCGATGAGATCGACCACTGCCGCACCGCCGCCCTTGTACGGGATGTGCACGATTTCAATGCCGGCCAGCACGCGAAACAATTCGCCGGACAGGTGATTGGAGCTGCCGATCCCGGCCGACGCATAGGTCAGCGCGCCGCGGCGCACCTTCGCCAGCGCGATCAACTCCTTCACCGATTTAGCCGGCACCGATGGATGGACGGCGAGGATATTGGGCGCCGTATCTATCAATATCACCGGTGCGAAATCCTTTACCACGTCATAGGGCAGCTTTTGATAGAGCGCCATGTTGGCGGTATTGGGAACGCCGCCAACCAGCAAGGTGTAGCCGTCAGGCGCCGCGCGGGCGACGACTTCCGAACCAATATTGGTACCGCCGCCCGGGCGGTTCTCCACCACCACCGGGTTGCCCAATGCGTCGGCCAGTTTCGTCGCCACCGCGCGGCCCACGAAATCCACCCCGCCGCCGGGAACATATGGCACGATGACGCGGATCGGACGAGAGGGATAAGGCTGCGCGTGAACACCGGCGCAAAAGACCGCCAATATTGAACCGGCAACAGCAGCTGTCGATATTCGATGCAATACAGATATCAAACCTGTCTCCTAATCCGCGCGCGCGCCGGCCTCTTTGACGACTTTCGCCCACTTCGCCATTTCCGACTTGATGAAAGCCGCGAACTCCTGCGGCGTGCTGCCCGCCGGTTCGACGCCCATGTTCGACAAAAAGTTTTTCATGTCGGCAGTGTTGAGGCCTTTGATGACCGCGCGGTTGAGCGTATTGATGATTTCCGGCGGCGTGCCTTTGGTCGCCACGAGGCCCCACCACGACGTCGCCTCGAATCCCGGCGACGCCTCGGCAAGCGCGGGAACGTCCGGCAACGCCGGCGAGCGCTTGAGCGAAGTCACGGCTATGCCATGGAGACGTTTCGCCCGCACCTGCGGCAACGCCGCCAGCATGTTGGCGAAACTCATCGTGATCTGCCCGCCCATCATGTCGTTCATCATCGGCCCGGTGCCCTTGTAGGGGACGTGCACGAGATTGATGCCGAACGTGGTGCCGAACAGCGCGCCGGCCAGATGCTGCGAGCTGCCGACGCCGTTGGACCCGTAGGTGAGCACGCCAGGTTTCGCCTTCGCCAGCGCAATTAGCTCCTGCAGGTTCTTGGCCGGCGTCGATGGATGGATGACGAGCACATTCGCGGTGCTGCCGAGCTGCGACACCGGCGCGAAATCTTTCACCGCATCGTAGGGAATATTTTTGTACAGCGCGGGATTGATCGCGTGGCTGCCGATGTTCGCCATGAACAAGGTATAGCCGTCGGGTGCGGCCGACATGGTCAGCTCCGCGGCGACGAGGCCGTTGGCGCCGGCACGATTGTCGATGATCACCTGCTGCTGCCACTCGTCCGTCAGTTTGGCGCCGATCGCGCGCGCCATCGTGTCGTTGCCGCCGCCGGGCGGATAAGGAACCAGCAAACGTACCGGCTTGACCGGAAACGCACGATCAGCGGCGGCCGCGTGTGTCACCGCCGCCGCGAGCATGGTTACTACGAATACAGCAATTCGCATTTCTCCTCCAGCCTTTGAAAACTTTCGTCGTTCCCGCGCGCGCGCGCCTGCCCCGGCAGGTCTCAGGCCGGGGCGGGAACCCGGGATGTGAAATGCGCCTGAATGCCCGCCTGCGCGGGCATGACGACAAAACTATTTTGGCACGCCCTGCGTCGATTTCACGCGCGCTACTGCTTCCGCTTTTTCCTTGTCGCGCACTGTGCACAGCGCCGCCCACTCCAGAAGTTCACGCGCGCGCGCCGCTTCGTAACGGTCAATCACGCGTCCATCGATCTCGCGCCAGGTGTCGCTGCTGGCGGCGAACTGGCTGTACTGCTCGATGACCGCATGTGCATCGGCAACCTCTTCCGCGGAAGGGGTCAGGCCTACCGTATGTCCCTCGACGACCGCGGGATTGAGCCCGCCGCCGCCCAAACGTATGCCCAGTTTTTTGGTCGCTTCGGCTTGGTGCAGCGCGCGGTTGCCGTCACTGACGCTGCCCGTCTTGTTGACAATGAACGGCGACGCACGCACGCCCAGTCCCAATGTCCGCGTCGCGAGTTCCGCTTCGCCCTTGCCGTACACGAACTGGTCGAAATCCTGGAACATTTCGACGCCGAGATCGCGCGAATAATCATAGCCACCGGCGCTCGCGCCGAATTCCTTCACGCGCGGACTCGCCGCCGCGATTTCGAACACGTTCGCCGTGCCGAGTGCGGTTTCGATGCCGCAGTCGATTTCAACGGTGCCCGGCGTGATGCCGCGCTCGCGCTCGAGGCGCGATATGATTTCGTCGAGCAGGCGGACTTCGCTGGCGTGTTCGGTCTTCGGGTACTTGATGCGCTTCAGGCCCGGCCACACTGCGCCTTCGAGGTCGGCTTCAACCGTGTCGTGGTTGATGCGCACGAAAGCCTCGGCGCCGCCCCGCGCCACGTTCCTGATGGCGTCCTGGACCAGCGTGCGCGCATGCGCCTTCAGGTGCTGCGGCACCGAGTCTTCGAGATCGATGACGATGAAATCGCAGCTGCGGCGCCACGCGTTGTCGATGAAGCGCGGTGTGACTATGGGCATGGTCAATCCGGAACGGCGCACGGTCAGTTTATGCATTGTTAATCTCTCTCACCACTCAAACTTCTCAATCTTGAACCGCGAAGGACGCAAAGGACGCGAAGGAAAACTTCTGAATCATTTGAGATCTTCTTCATATTAGCGTGGCACTGAACAACTAAAATCTTTTGCCTTCCTTTGCGTCCTTCGCGTACCCCTCAAGGGGGTATTGAAGTGAATCCTTTGCGGTGAAGCTTTGTTTTTTGGGTCTTCGGGAAGTCGAGTGGGTGATTTTGGATCATTTTAGAGGGCTGGCAACATGCAAGTGAGGATTTTCAACCGCAGATATTCTTCGTCACGCAATCCGTATGCGCGTCGCTGGATGACGCGAATCTTGTTGTTCAGGCCTTCGACGAATCCGAGCGATACCTTGTTTTCCGGCTTGCAATAAGCGGCGATTCCATCCCAATGTCGATCAATCATTTCGGC
>CAMBSS010000219.1 GCA_945870465.1 Bordetella parapertussis
TGGGTGACGGGTTCGAAATCGCGCAACGCGTCGTATGGCAGTTTGCGGTAATAGGCTGGCGCGATTGCAAACGAGCTCGAAGCAAACAATACCGTGTAGCCGTCGGGTGCCGATTTCGCCACCAGGTCGGCGCCGATATTGCCGCCCGCGCCGGCGCGGTTGTCGACGATGACCGTCTGCCCCCAGACCTCGGTGAATTTCTGCGCCAGCACGCGCCCCACGATGTCCATGCTGCTGCCGGCGCCTATCGGCACGACGATACGCGCGGGCTTGGTGGGAAAATCCGCCGCCTGCGACAGGCCGCTTGCGGCGAGCAATGGCAGGGCCGCCCATGCACTGGTTCTCATCGACTCACTCCTCCTTCCGGCATGACGCAGCGCGGCTGGCTATTCGCGTTTGATACCGGCGTCCTTGATGACTTTTTTGAAACGCGCGACTTCGGCAGCCATATGACGGTCGAATTCGGCGGGTGTGCTGCCGACCGGCTCTGAACCGTCTGCCGCGAGGCGCTCTTTCATTTCAGCAGTCTGTATGCCCTGCGCAATGACCGTGCTCAGGCGCTGCACCAGCGCCGCCGGCGTTTTCTTCGGTGCGACCACGCCGTACCAGCCTATGGTCTCGAAGCCTGGCAGGGTTTCCGCGATTGCGGGCACGTCGGGCGCGGCCGCCGAGCGCTTGAGTGACGAAACCGCCATCGCGCGCACCTTGCCGGCGCGCGCAAGCGACATGCCGGAGGTGATGCTCGCGAACACGAGCTGCACCTGGCCGCCCGCGAGATCAGCCAGCGCCTGCGGCGGCCCCTTGTACGGCACGTGCGTGACCTTGATGCCCGCCGCCACGTTGAACAATTCAGTCACGATATGGTTGGAACCGCCGATGCCGGTCGAGCCGTAGTTGAGGCGGCCGGGCTGCGACTTGGCGAGGTCGATGAACTCGCGCACCGTGCGCGCCGGCAGCGAGGGATGCACCGCCATCACGTAGGGATTGCGCGACACATAGCTGACGCCGGCGTAATCGCGCACGACGTCGTAGGGCAGACGCTCGTCGTAGGCGGTCGCGGCCAGTTGTGCCACCGCAAGCATCATCAGCGTGTAGCCGTCAGGCTGCGCTTTCGCCAGCATCTCTGCCGCAATCGCGCCAGTCGCGCCGGTGCGATTGTCGACCACCACGCTCTGGCCCAGTGCTTCGGACAGCTTCTGCGCGACCATGCGCGCCGCGAGATCAGAGCCGCCGCCGGCGGTGAAACCGGCCAGCATGCGGATCGGCCGCGACGGGTAATCGGCGGCGGTCGCATGCGCAATGAATGAAAACGCGAGCAATACCTGCAGAAGTGAGATTTTCATGTTCATTAATGATTTTGTAGCCGCAGATACACGCAGATAAACGCGGATAAGGCAAAAAACGAAACACGCTGCGTAACAATCCTTGATTTTCATCTGCGTTTATCTGCGGCTAAATGGGGTTTTTAAAAACCTACTCGACTTTCGCACCCGAGACTTTCACCAGCTTGCCCCACTTCTCGTGCTCGGACTTTATATAGACGGTCAGCTCGTCGGAACTGCTGGTGACTATGTTGAAACCCTGCGCCGCGATCCTGTCGCGCGTTGCCGGCTCGCGCAGGATTTTGACGATCTCGCCGTTCAGCTTCGCCACCACGTCCTTCGGGATACCGGCGGGCCCGACGATGGCGACCCAGTTGCCGAGATCGAAACCGGGAAAACCTGCTTCTATCATCGACACCGTGTCCGGCAATACCGGATCGCGCTTGACGCTGGTCACCGCGATTGCGCGCATCTTGCCGGCATTCACGAACGGCACCAGCTCGGGCATGTTGTTGAACAGCAATTCGATATTGCCCGACATCAGGTCTATGCCCGCCGGCCCGCCGCCTTTGTACGGCACGTGCACGAGGTCTTTGGCGCCGTAGCCGCGCAGCATTTCCGCCGCAAGATGGCCCGGCGTGCCTATGCCCGACGAGCCGTAGCTCAACTTCCGCTTCTGGGTCAGCGCAATGAGTTCTTTCGGCCCTTTCGCCGGCACCACCGGATGCGCGGCGAGCAGCAAGGGTATTTCGGCCACACGCGTAATTGGTGTGTAGTCCTTCAGCACGTCGTAACCCAGTTTCGGATACAGCGTCGCGTTGATCGTGTGGGTCGCGCTGATATTGCCTATGGTGTAGCCGTCCGGCGCCGCGCGAGCGATAGCTTCAGCGCCTATGTTGGCGCCGCCGCCGGGGCGGTTGTCGACGATCACCGTCTGGCCCATCGATTCGGTCATGCGCGCGGCAATGATGCGGGCAAGGATGTCGTTGGAGCCGCCCGGCGGGAACGCGATGATGTAGCGGATGGTCTTGGTTGGGAAGACCTGCGCGTATGCGGACGAGGCCGCCGCGCACAGCACTGCCAGAGCGGCGCTGGCCAGCGCAATACGAATACCGTTCTTCAACATGCTGCTCTCCTCGCTTATCTACTTACAACTTATAGTCCGGATATTTCTGCTCCACCAGCGCGAGCCCCGCCACCCAGTCGCGGCTCGTCGCATCGTACTGTCCGAGATGCCCGAACATGCGCACGCGTTCTTCGCACAGTTCGCGCGACGGCGTGATGAGCTCCGCGCCACCGGACTGCGCGCCGATCTGCACGCGGCACGCGAGTTCCAGGGAGTGATGCTGGATGTACGCTTCCGGGATGGTTTTGCCGCACACCACCGCGCCGTGATTGTGCAGCAACATGAGCCATTTGTCGCCCATCGCGCGGGCGAGGCGCGCCGCGCCTTCTTTTGTCGCGTCGTCGCCGTCGTAAAGATAGTACGCGATCTGCTCATGAAAGCGCATCGCCTGCTGCGACAGCATCAACAGGCCCTGCTTTTGCGCCGATACCGCCATGTTCGCCGGCGAATGCGTATGCACCACCGCGTTCAAGTCGGGGCGCTCGCGCAATATCGCGCCATGTATGTTGAACGCGGACGGCGCCGCCTGATAAGACGAAGCGAGCACCTGTTTGCCGTCAAGATCGTATTTGACCAGATTCGACGCGGTGACCTGCTCCATGAACACGTTGGCAGGTTTCACCAGGAAATGCGTCGGCGCATCCGGCAGGCGCACCGAGATGTGGTTGTACGTCAGGTCGACGAACACGAAGTGCGCAACCAGCCGGTGCGCCGCTGCGAGCTCACAGCGCAGCCGCCATTCGGCGGGGCTGACCTGGTTGCGCACGCTGCTCGCGGCAGCCGGTGATGGATGATTCATTGGCGTCGGTCCTCCGGTCGGTCGCCGGAAATGGTGCATGGCGAAAACCGAATCGGTATGATTGATGTTCCACGATTATAGTCGGGGTTAAGCGCGCGAGGTTAAGCACCCAAGCGCCCCCCCTCTTCACGCAACCAGGAAAAACATGTCAAGAACGCTAGTCAAAAACGCGATCATCGTCTCAATGGACCCGAAAATCGGCGACCTCAACGGCGGCGACATCCTGATCGACGGCGAGAAGATCGTCGAAGTCGGCCGCAATATCAGCGCGGACAATGCCGCCGTTGTCGACGGCAGCGGCCACATCGTGATCCCCGGCCTCGTCAACGCGCACATCCACACCTGGGAATTCGCCCTGCGCGGCATCGGCGGCAACTGGGTCGGCAGCCGCGATTACCACGCCAACATGCACCAGGGCATGGCCACCTGCTACAACGCGCGCGACGTCTATCTCGCCAACCTGATGGGCTCATTGAACCAGATCCACCATGGCGCGACGACCGTCATGGACTGGTGCCATATCGTCAAGGACGCCGAGATGACCGACGCGGCGATCGACGGACTCGATGAATCCGGCATCCGCGCCATGTTCGCGCGCGGCACCGTCAAGCCGCCAATCAAAAAAGACGCGGTGCCTTATTTCAAGATTCCGTATCCGCGCGCGGAAATCGAGCGCCTGCGCAAAGGACGATTCGCGTCCGACGACGGCCGCCTGTCGCTGGCGATGGCGATACTCGGCCCGGACTGGGGCGAATACGACGTTGCGGTGCACGATATCCGGCTCGCGCGCGAACTCGGCCTCATCAACTCCGCGCACTCGTACGGACGCAAAGGCAAGCGCGTGGTCGAGGACGGCTACCCGCGGCTGGCGAAGGACGGGCTGCTCGGCCCCGACCACAATATCGCGCACGGCAACTGCTTCGACGAAGACGAACTGAAAATCGTGCTCGATGCCGGCTGCACGATCACCGCAACGTGCCTGACCGAAATGCTTAATTACGAGCAGCCCGCGATGATAGGCCGCATGGCGAAATTCGGCGCCATGCCTTCGATCGGCTCCGACTGCGACCCGTATTTCAACAGCTCGATGCTGTGGGTCATGCGGCACGCATTCCAGCACCAGCGCGAACTCGACAATCGCAGCCTTTACGCGCTGGGCAAGTGGCCGGCCGCGACCCAGCATTCGACGCAGACACACGACGCGCTGTACTGGGCGACCATGGGCGGCGCAACAGCGCTGAAGCTCGATCACAAGATCGGCTCGATCACGCCCGGCAAGCAGGCCGATCTCACATTCTTCAATACCGGCGGCATGAATCTCTTTTCCTCGATGCCCGGCGGCGACCCCGCGCATGCGATCGTGCTGTACGCCGAAGCCGCCGACATCGACCATGTGATGATCGCAGGCCGTTTCGCGAAGCGCGACGGCAAACTTGTATTTCCCGCGGACAAGCTCGCGAAACTGCGCGACGAAGTGCTCGCTTCGCGCGAGCGCCTCATGCATGAGGCCGGCTACTCGTACAAAAGGGTCGAGCACGGCCCGCAGCCGGAACGGTTCGCGTGAGACAGGGAGTGGGGACATTATTTTTCTCGTCATGCCGGCGCAGGCCGGCATCCAGAAAATCGCGGTTCTTCCTGGATTCCTGCCTTCGCGGGAATGCCGGCGTGTTAGGGCAACGATTGCTACGAGCATCGGCTTTTTGCGCAGCATTACTTGCCCTGGGCGCGGACGCCAACGCGCAAAGCGCGGACAAATGGCCGGCGCGTCCGGTGCGCATGCTGCACGGCTTCATTTCCGGCGGCAGCGTGGACATCACCGCGCGGCTGCTCGCGGCGCAGATGACCGACATGCTGGGCCAACAGGTCATCGTTGACGGCCGCCCCGGCGCCGGCGGCACCACCGGCGCGTCCATCGTGGCGAAGAGCGACCCCGACGGCTACACGCTGTTCCTGATGGCGTCCGGCCACGCGACTTCACCGGGTCTTTATCGCGCGCTGCCGTATGACCCGGTCAGGGATTTCACGATGGTGTCGATGGTCGCGAGCAACCCGATGGTGGTGCTGACGAATCCGGCATTTCCGGTCAAGACCATGCAGGAACTGGTACAGCGCGCGAAAGCGGCCCCCGGCCAGATCAACTATGGATCGGGCGGCGTCGGCAGCGGCATGCATCTGGCGGCCGTATTATTCCAGGCGCGCGCGGGCGCGAAATTCAACCATGTACCGTACAAAGGCGGCAACGCGGGTCCGCTCGCGCTGCTGGCCAACGAAATTCCCCTGCTGTGGACGACCGCGGGCGGCGCCGCCGCCTATGTCGACAGCGGGCGCCTGCGCGCGCTGGCAGTCACCACACAGAAGCGTTTTGTTTTATGGCCGCAGGTACCGACCATCGCCGAAACCGTGCTGCCCGGCTTCGACGTGCTGGCGTGGTACGCAGTAGCAGCGCCGAAGAACATGCCGGTACCTCTCCTCAACAAGCTGAACGCCACTGTCCTCACGATATTGAAGCGCCCGGAGATCGTCGAAAAATTTCTCGTGCTGGGCGCCGAAACGCGTCCCACCTCGCCGCGTGCCGCGCAGGATTTCCTGGCATCCGAAGTCGCGCGCTGGACCAAAGTCGTCCACGACGAGAAAATTCCGCCGCAGGACTGAAATTCGGCGAGAGACGCCAGGCGAGAGACGAGAGACGTAAAAGCATTTAGAACCCGTCTATCGTCTATCCTGCTTCTTCGTCTCTCGGCGAAGCTCGCGCCTCTCGCCTCTCGGCGCGGCGGCTCAGTTCAGGCGGAAAGAACTGCAATAGCCAGGGTGCCCCTGCCACGATTGCTCGACGACCTGGCCGTTGCGAAAGAACAGCGTGCGCTCGCAGCGCGTGAGTTCGCCGCTGGTTTGTCCCATGGAGATGCCGGTGCCAACCCCGACGCCTACGCCGCGGCTGCCGCCGAATACGCCGA
>CAMBSS010000220.1 GCA_945870465.1 Bordetella parapertussis
GCCCTTCGTGCACGGCTTTGTGCGCGAGCATGGGCTGGCCGACGATGTCGCCGATCGCGTAGATGTGCGGCACGTTGGTGCGCATCTGCTTGTCGACGGCAATGTAGCCGCGCTGGTCGACCGCGACGCCCGCCCTGTCCGCGCCGATCTTGTTGCCGTTGGGGCTGCGGCCGACGCCGACGAGTACCAGGTCATAAACCTGCGGCTCGGCCGGCGCCTGTTCGCCTTCGAATTTGACTTTGATACCCGCGGGCGTCACCTCGACGGCCACGGTTTTGGTTTTGAGCATGACCTTGTCGAAGCGCGCGGCGTTGAATTTACGCCATACATTGACGAGGTCGCGGTCGGCGCCCTGCATCAGGCCGTCGAGCATTTCGACGACTTCAATGCTGCTGCCGAGCGCGGAATACACGGTAGCCATTTCAAGCCCGATGATGCCGCCGCCGATGACGAGCATGCGCTTGGGAATCGCCGGCAGGGTCAGCGCGCCGGTCGAATCGACGATGCGCGGATCGGCGGGCACGAACGGCAGCTTCACCGGCATCGAACCGGCGGCGACGATGGCATGCTGAAAGCGGACGATTTTCTTTTCGCTCGTCTGCTTCTGCCCGTCGCCGGTGGTCACCGTGACTTCGACGTGATGCGGGTCGAGGAAGTTGCCGTAGCCGCGCGCTACCGTGACTTTGCGGCCTTTGGCCATGGCGGCGAGACCGCCGGTAAGTTTGCCCACGACCTTGTTTTTGTGCGCGCGCAATTTGGCGAGATCGACCGCCGGTTTGCCGAAACTCACGCCGACATCGGCGAAATGCGCGGCCTCGTCCATCACCGCAGCCACGTGCAGCAGCGCTTTTGAAGGAATGCAGCCAACGTTGAGACATACGCCGCCGAGCGTGGCATAGCGTTCGACCAGCACGGTCTTCATGCCGAGGTCGGCTGAGCGGAACGCCGCTGAATAGCCGCCGGGCCCCGCGCCCAATACGAGCATGTCACATTCGATATCCACGTTGCCGGAATAAGAGCCGGCAGGCAGCGCGGTCGCGGCTGGTTTCGGTGCTGCAGGCGGCGCGGCAGGTGCGGGTGCTGCGGTTGTCGTTGCTGCGGCGGCTTCGCCTTCGAGCGTCAGCACGAGCGTGCCCTGCGAAACCTTGTCGCCGACTTTGATGTTTATGTCCTTGACCACGCCCGCCGCGGGCGACGGCACTTCCAGCGTCGCCTTGTCGGATTCAAGCGCGATCAGCGGATCTTCCGGCTTCACATGATCGCCGGGTTTGACCAGGATTTCGATGACCGGGATGTTTTTGAAGTCGCCGATATCCGGGACTTTTACTTCGATTACGTTACTCATTCGGTATGCCCAAAAATGCTTTGCCGCAAAGGCGCAAAGACGCGAAGGAAATGCAATCTTGAAATCAGTGTTGAGTCACCTACACTTGCCCCAGGCGAACGGCTGTTGGAAAGCTGCTTCGTGCTGACCGGCCGCCCAATTTTATTCGGTTTTCTTTGCGCCTTGGCGTATTTGCGGCGGACGGATCTTATTGCCGGATTTCCCCATCGCCGAACACGACCCACTTCAGCGACGTCAGGCCTTCCAGGCCGACCGGACCGCGCGCGTGCAGCTTGTCGGTCGAAATGCCGATTTCGGCGCCGAGGCCGTATTCGTAGCCGTCGGCGAAGCGCGTCGACGCGTTGACGATGACCGAGCTGGAATCGACTTCGCGCAAAAAGCGGTCCGCGCGCGCCTTGTCCTCGGTCACGATGGCGTCGGTGTGCTGCGAGCCGTAGCGCGCGATATGCTCGATTGCCTGGTCGAGCCCGTCGACCACGCGCACCGCGAGTATCGCGGCGAGATATTCCGTGTGCCAGTCTTCCTCGGTGGCGGCCTTGATGCCGGGCACCAGCTTGCGCGTTGCGTCGTCGCCGCGCAGTTCGATGCCTTTGTCCTGATAGATTTTTGCCAGCTTCGGCAGCACGCGGTCGGCAATGCCGCGCGCGACGAGCAGCGTCTCCATGGTGTTGCAGGTGCCGAGGCGCTGGGTCTTGGCGTTGTCGGCGACGCGAACCGCCTTGTCGAGATCCGCCTTGTCGTCGATGTAGACGTGGCACACGCCGTCGAGGTGCTTGATCATCGGGATGCGCGATTCGCGCATCACGCGTTCGATCAGTCCTTTGCCGCCGCGCGGCACCACGATATCGACGTATTCGTTCATGCGCAGCAACTCGCCGACCGCGGCGCGATCGGTGGTTTCGATCACCTGCACCGCGGTCTCGGGCAGGCCGGCGGCTTTGAGCCCTTCATGCACGCACGCCGCAATGGCCTGATTGGAATGTATCGCTTCCGAGCCGCCGCGCAGGATGCATGCGTTGCCGGCTTTGATGCAAAGTCCGGCTGCGTCCGCCGTGACATCGGGGCGCGATTCGTAAATGATGGCGATCACGCCCAGCGGCACGCGCATGCGGCCGACCTTGATGCCGGACGGCTGCTGCTTCAGTTCGCTGATTTCGCCGATCGGGTCAGGCAGTTGTGCAATCTGGCGCAGCCCGTCTGCCACTTCGGCGAGGCTTTTTTTGGAGAGCGTCAGGCGGTCGATCAGCGGTGGGTCGAGTTTCTTCTCGTGCGCGGCAGCGAGGTCGCGCGCGTTTGCCGCGAGCAGGCGTTCGGCGTCGCGCTCGATCGCATCCGCGGTGAGCGTCAACGCGCGATTCTTGGTGGCGGTGTTGGCTTTGGCGACGAGGCGTGACGCGGCCCGCGCTTGCCTGCCGACCCCGGTCATGTAGCTTTGGATGTCCATGGGTGAATCAGGATCGAGGATTTAGGATTGAGGATTGAGGAATTGCCCTACGAGAGGTTTTGCTCAATCCTCGATCCTCAATCCTAGGGGCAAATAATACCGTGTTTCTACGCGGCCTTGGCGGGCCGGCGGGAAAAACGCAGCCCCAGTTGCAGCAATTCGTCCCACACGTCGCCGCGCGCAAGCCCCTTGATCATGCGATCGACGCGCGCCGCATGGACCAGCGCGGTTTCGATCTGCGACGGCGTGAATCGCCCGACGTTGCGCTCGATCAGTTTTTGGCGCGGCCCCCAGATGCGCGCGTCGCGCATGGCCTGTTGCAGCGGCCGGCCGCCGGAAAGCCCCGCCAGCACGCGGCCGACGGCGCGGATCTCCTCGGCGATCGACCATAGTACGAGCGGCGCCGCCGCGCCTTCCCCCTGCAGGCCGTCGAGCACGCGCGCGAGATGTGCCGCGTCGCCCGACAGCACGATGTCGCCGAGGTCGAACACGTCGAAGCGCGCAACATCCAGCACCGACTCCTTGATCTGATCGAACGACAGCGCGCCGGGCGGGAACAGCAGCGCCAGTTTCTGCACTTCCTGGTAGGCGGCGAGCAAATTACCTTCGACTTTGTCGGCGATGAAATCAAGCGTGTCGGCGTCGGCGGTTTGCGCCTGGGTCGAGAGCCTGCCCTTGAGCCATTCCGGCAATTTGTCGCGTTTGACCGCGACTGCCTCCACCATCACGCCGGCCGCATCGAGCGCGCCGAACCACGCGCCTTTTTGCGCGCGCCAGTCGATTTCCGGCAGCGCAACGAGCGTAATCGTGTCCGGCGGTAATTGCGCCGCGTATTCCTGCAACGCCTGGCTGCCGTCATTGCCGGGCTTGCCGCTGGGGATGCGGATTTCAAGCATGCGGCGCGAGGCGAACAGCGATTGCGACTGGCTGCTGATCCGCAGTTGCGACCAGTCGAAGTGCTGTTCCGCGGTCAGTACCTCGCGTTCGACATGGCCTTCTTCGCGCGCGCGCGCGCGGATGCGGTCGGCGGCTTCGAGCGCCAGTAGCGGCTCGTCGCCGTACACGATGTAAAGCGGCGCAAGCGTGCGCTTGAGCTGCTGGGTGAGTTGTTCGGTGGTTATGCGCACAGGGCTGCGCGGCTGCGCGGATCGCGCAACGCCGGCTTAACGCGTATCCGCGCCCAGTTGCGCGACCTGCAGGCGGCGCACCACTTGATTGACCGCGTCGTTTTGCATGTCGCGATAGAGCAGCGATTCTTCCTGCTCTTTGCCGAGCACGTCGCTGTCGTTGTAAATCAGGTCGCGTTTGAGCAGGATCTCGTTGGCGGCCATGAATTCCTTGCCGGCCTTGTCGTTGAGGCGAAACGAGACGCGGTAGCGTATCTGCAGCTCGCGCACGCGCCCTGATGACGACAGCGAAAGTATCGAGCGCTCGCGCGCTTCGGCCAGCACTTCCAGCGTGACTTCCGCTTCCTTGGGGTTGTTGATGACGCGCGTTTTGCTGCCGGCGCGCACGGCGCGCGCCAGCTGGTTGGCGAACGAGGGCGAGCCGCTGATGTACATCGATTCGAACGGCAGCGAAGCCTGGCCGCGCAGATGGAAACCGCAGGAGGTCAGCATTGCGCACAGCGCGAGGCTGACCGTGAGGCGCAAGGAGAGCGGCGTGAGGGGGAAACCCGCCGCTATCGCGTGCCACGCTCTGGATGTTGTGCTTGTCACTTCATGCTCCTTACACTGCAATTTTCCGTCTTTACACTACCACGTTCACCAGCCGGCCGGGAACCACCACCACCTTTTTCACGGGCTGTCCGTTGATGTGTTTCTGCACGTTGGCGTTCTGCATCGCTAGTTTTTCGATCAGCGCGCGGTCGGCGTCCTTGGCGACGCGCATATTGCCGCGCAGCTTGCCGTTGACCTGCAGCACGAGCTCGATTTCGTCCTCGATCAGCGCGTCCGCCGCGACTTCCGGCCACTTCGCCTCAAGTATGTCGGTGCCGAAGCCGAGGTCGCGCCACAACTGGTGCGCGATGTGCGGTGTGATCGGGTAGAGCAGGCGCAGCAGGATCGAGATGCCTTCTTTGGCGACGGGATCGCTCACGCCGGGCAGCCGGTCGAGCGCGTTCAATATTTTCATGGCCGCCGACGCCACCGTATTGAACTGATGCCGGGCAAAGTCGTGGTTGGCCTGTTTCAGCACCGAATGGATCTCAAAGCGTGTAGCTTTTTGCAACTCTGGCAAAACTGCAGGACCACCGCCTTCGCTGAACCGTACGCCGTAACTCCACAGGCGCTTCAGAAACCGCGATGCGCCTTCGACGCCGTCGTCCTTCCACAGCAAGGTATCTTCCGGCGCGCTGGCGAACATCATGAACAGCCGTGCGGTGTCCGCGCCGTATTCGTCGATCAGCGACTGCGGGTCGACGCCGTTGTTCTTGGATTTCGACATGGTGCCGATGCCATCCGACTCGACCGGCTGGCCGTCGGCTTTCAGTGTTGCGCCTATGCGCTTGCCGCTGGCATCGACCGTGATCTCGACTTCGGCCGGGTTGTAATAGGTGGCGCGGCCGGCGTCGGGCTTGCGCAGGAAAATCTCGTTCAGCACCATGCCCTGCGTCAGCAGCCTGGCAAACGGCTCGTCGAGTTTGGCGAGACCGAGGTCGCGCATCACCTTGGTCCAGAAGCGCGAGTAGAGCAGGTGCAGGATCGCGTGCTCGATACCGCCTATGTACTGATCGACCGGCAGCCAGTAATTGACGCGCGCATCGACCATGGCGTTTTTCTGGTCGGCGCAGGCAAAACGCGTGTAGTACCAAGACGAGTCCACGAAAGTGTCCATGGTGTCGGTTTCGCGCTTTGCCGATTTGCCGCATTTCGGGCAGGTGCAATTCACGAAATCGGCGCGCTTGTTGAGCGGATTGCCGCTGCCGTCGGGCACGCAGTCTTCCGGGAGCACGACGGGCAACTGATCGTCGGGCACCGGCACGTCGCCGCAAGCCGCGCAATGAATCAGCGGGATCGGCGTGCCCCAGTAGCGCTGGCGCGAGATGCCCCAGTCCCGCAGCCGCCACATGATCTGTTTTTTGCCGAGCCCTTTGGCGGTCAGGTCGGCGGCAATCGAATTTACCGCGGCGGCATAGTCGAGCCCGTCGTACTTGCCGGAGTTGACGCAGACGCCGTGCTCGGCGTACCACGGCTGCCAAGCGTCGGTCGAATACGTCTGGCTGTTGACGTCGATGACGGACTTGATGTCGAGGCGGTATTTTTTTGCGAACGCAAAGTCGCGTTCGTCATGGCCGGGCACGCCCATCACCGCGCCGTCGCCATAACCCATCAATACATAGTTGCCGACCCACACCGCGATTTTTTCGCCGGTCAGC
>CAMBSS010000221.1 GCA_945870465.1 Bordetella parapertussis
GCCACGCCATTCCCCGCATAACCACACTGCCGCTTTTGGGGACCCCTTGTGAGCCGCCGAGTAACACAGGCGAGTTCGGAGGTGTGGTCGAGGACCTGTCTGAGCTCGCAACCCTTATGTTTTTTCTCATTCTTCGAGCGAGTTCCACAGACCCCGAACTCGTCGAGTAACACAGGGAAAGCGCAGGCGCGGCTCACCAGGGGCGGGTCTCTTTTGGTTACTTTTCTTGCCCGTCCAAGAAAAGTGACCGGCACCGGGGCCGACCCCGGAGATTTAAAAAAGAAGTAGAACCAACTCCCGGACGGAGCACGGGTAAAATGACGACATCCAACGGAGGAAAAATGAAAATCGCCATTCTCGACGACTACCAGCAAATCGCCATGCAAGCGGCAGACTGGAAATCCCTGCCCGCAGGAACCGAGGTCAAATCGTTCGCTGATTACATCCCGACGCAGGACGAGGTAATCAACCGGCTGCAGCCGTACGAAGTGATCATCGCCATGCGCGAGCGGACGCGCTTTCCGGCGGAGGTCATCGACAAGCTGCCTAATCTGAAGCTGATGGTGAGCACCGGCGGGCGCAACGCCAGCATAGATTCCGAAGCCCTGGAGCGCCGCAAGATCCCGTTCGCGTTCGCGCCTGGAGTTGCGACCAGCACCGCTTCGACGTCCGAAGTCGCGTGGGCGCTGATACTCGGGCTGTTCAAGCGCATGCCGCAATCCGAGAAGGCAATGCGTTCGGGCGCCTGGCAGGAGTCGGTGATGACCCAATCGCTGATGGGCAAGACGCTGGGCGTGTTGGGCCTCGGCCGTCTCGGCACCTTCGTCGCCAAATACGGCCTCGCATTCGGCATGGACGTCATCGCATGGAGCCCGAACCTCACCGACGAGCGCACCGCCGCGGTGGGCGTGCGCCGCGTCTCGAAGGAAGCGTTGTTCAAGGAATCCGATGTGATATCGGTGCACATGGTGCTCAACGCCAAGACCAAGGACATCGTCGCGGCCGCCGACATCGCCCTGATGAAACCCACGGCTTATCTCGTCAACACCTCACGCGGTCCCTTGATTAACGAGCAGGCGCTCGTCAGCGCATTGCAGGCGAAAAAAATCGCCGGCGCGGGGCTCGACGTATTCTGGAGCGAGCCGCTGGCGAAAGACCACGTGCTGCGCAAGCTCGACAACGCCGTGCTGACGCCGCACATCGGCTACGTCGTCGACGACAACATGCAGGCGTTCTACGTGAACTCGCTGAAGACCATCAAGAGCTGGATGGCCGGCGAGCTGCTGCCGGGCAAGTCGAAGTAAAAATCCGTGAGCTCGTGAGGACGTGAAATGGTTTTTTACGACCTCACGACCTCACCCGCGCCCGGCTTTATCCAAACCCGTCGCGCACCACGCGGCGGCGCCGAGCATGTGGGTGTCGCGGTTTACCGCGCCGACAACCTGCAGCCCGAGCGGCAAGCCGTGCGGACCTTTGCCTGAGGGTATCGTCAGCGCAGGGGCGCCGCACAAAGTCCAGATCGCGCAGAACGATGCATCGCCGGTGAACTTGAGTCCCGCCGGGGCTTCGCCAGTGGCCGGTGGGGTGATGATCGCGTCGTAGTCGCCGATGAATTCGCCATATTGACGGATGAGCCCGGTGCGCAGAACGAGCGCCGCGGCGTATTCCTCCCTGCTTACCCGTACGCCGCCCTCGACATAGTCGATGAACTCTTCGCTGACCAGCCCGCCCCAGCCCGCAAGCTTGTCGGCATAACGGTCGGCGATTTCACGCAGTTGGATCGCTTTGACTGCCTGCATGGCGTGATCGAAATCCGGCGGCAGTTCGATTTCCACGACTTCGGCGCCGGCGTCGCGCAGCCGCCGCACGCTGTCGGCGAAGTTGCCACGCTGATTCGCGTCGGCCAGCGGCCAGAGCGGGGTGCGCACCGCAGCAAGCCGCGGCGGCTTGGCGGGCACTGTGAGAAGCGACATCGCAGCAGTGCCGCCAGGCAGAGCTTCCGGCGTGATCATGCAAGCTGCGACGTGCGCAGCGTCGGCAACCGAGCGCGCGATGACACCGATGTGGTCCAGCGTGTGGCTGAGCGGAAACACGCCGTCAACAGGAATCAGGCCGTAGCTCGGCTTGAAGCCCACCACGCCGCAGTATGCCGCTGGCCGTATGACCGAACCTCGCGTCTGCGTGCCGATAGCGGCCGGCACGAAGCCGGCGGCCACCGCGGCGGCAGACCCGCTCGATGAGCCGCCCGGCGTATGCGCCGAATTCCAGGGATTGCGCGTTTTGCCGGCATGCTGGGTGGCAAATTCGGTCGTAACGGTTTTGCCGAAGACGAAGGCGCCGGCAGCTTCCAGGCGCGTCACGGCAGTTGCCGAGCGCTGCGGGACGTGGTTTTCATAGACGGCAGATCCCATGCGGGCCGGCACCCCGGCAGTCTCGAAGACATCTTTGACGCCAAGGGGCAGGCCGAGCAGCGGCAGGTTTGCGCCGGTGCTGCGTTCGCGGTCGCGTTGCGCGGCGCAATCGAGTGCCCGCGCGGCGTCGAGATGTGCCCAAGCCTGTATCGGGCCGTCGAGCGTTTCGATGCGGCTGAGGCAGTCGCGCGTGAGTTCGGCGCTGGTCAGCGTGCTGCTGTGCATGCGCGTGAGTGCGTCGATAACGCCGGGTGGAGCGTTGTTCATGAAACAGCCTGTTTGCCTGTTAGTGGGTGGAGCCGGCATCAATCATACCAGCGCACTGTTATGGCCCGCGGCCAGCCCGCGTGGTGTGCGCCGCTGTGATGTTCGCGGCGGACGGTTTACACTCGCGTGACATTCATACGAAAGGTCAACGATGACGGTAATGCGTAATTTGTTGTGCGCCCTCTATTTGCTGGCGAACGGTGTTGTGTTCGCACAAGCGTACCCTGCCAAGCCAATCCGCATGCTCGTGCCTTACCCGCCGGGGGGCGGCGTCGACATCGCGGCGCGCACCGTCGGACTAAAAATCAGCGAGGCGCTGGGCCAGCAGATCATCGTCGACAACCGCGGCGGCGCGTCGGGCAATATCGCGATGGAAACCGCCGCGCGCGGCGCGCCCGACGGCTATACGCTGATCATGAGCAGCGCCGGACCGGTGGCGATGAATCCGGGGCTGTATCCCGCGCTGCCGTTCGATCCGGTCAAGGATTTCGCGCCGATCGCGCTGGCCGCTTCCACGGTGTATGCGCTCGTCGTTCCGCCCAGTGTGCCGGCCAAGTCGGTGAAGGAATTCATCGCGCTGGCGAAAGCGCAGCCCGGCAAGCTCACTTATGCCTCGTCCGGCATCGGCGGGCCGCCGCACCTTGCGTTCGAGCTCATGCAGATGATGGGGGGATTCAAGGTGATCCACGTGCCGTATAAAGGAGCGGGCCCGGCGCTGGCCGATCTGCTCGGCGCGCAGGTAACAGCATTCTTTTCCGACCTCATCGCGGCGCGTCAGCACCTTGCGTCCGGCCGCCTGCGGGCGCTCGGCGTCAGCAGCGCTCGCCGCTCGCCATTTGCGCCGGACGTGCCGACGATCGCCGAAGCCGGGCTGCCAGGCTATGAAGCGACGGGCTGGTCCGGCCTGCTGGCGCCCGCCGGCACACCGCGCCCGATCATCGACAGGCTCAATGCGGAAATCATCCGCATCTTGCCGCTGCCGGATGTGAAAGAGCGGCTCGCGGGTGACGGCAGCGAGTTCGGAAAGAACACGCCGGAGCTGTTTGCCGGTTTCATCCGCGCCGAGCTCGACAAGTGGCGCAAGGTAATACAGACCGCGAACGTGAAGGTGGAATGATTTTCCGGGGACTATGCGATCTTAAGCCCGCCCGTGTTTCAGTCAAATCCGTTGCGCACAACGCAGCGGATTTTTTTTGCCGACGGCTGCGGGCCCCCTGTCGCGATGAAAATTGTGCAAGCCGCGAAGCAGGGCAAAAGCGTGTCACGGCTGGTCGGCGAGATGCTGCAGAAACTTATGCATGAGTCGCGCGAATACGACGAAGCGATGCGGCGGTACCTATCCAGAAAGCCTTACGAATTCGAGAAGCCTGGTGGGCGCTTGCCAACCCGGGACGAACTGTATGATCGCGCCAGTCTTCGTCGACGCTAACGTTTTTGTCTACTTGAACGCCACCGCTTAACTTCGTCACGGCCGTTGTGGGCCACACGGTCCGATTGCACACAGCTCCCGCAGCGTTCTTTCGGATTGTTCAGCCCTAAATCGTGAGCCAGGTCTTTGTTTGGCCGGAAGGCCGCACGGCGTAGCGCGCAACCTCCTGCTCGACGAATTGAAAACCGAGCCCCGGGGTTTGCGGCAGCACGATTTCGCCGCCGGCATGAGCCATGCGCCGGTCGATGATTTTTCCGAACGGCATGACGTCGTCTCCCAGCATGTATTCGACCATGCCCGCGTTTGGAATCGCCGCTGCAAGGTGGCTGTGCAGGTCATGGTAGGCGTGGGGGCAGACGGTGACCTTTGCGCGCTCGGCCAGCGCGGCGATATGCAGCCATTCACTGATGCCGCCGCAGGCAGTCGCATCGGGTTGTATGATGCATTCACCCACGCGATCCAGAAGTTCGCCGAACCGCCAGCGTCCCGCTTCGTTTTCGCCGAGCGCGATCGTGATGTCGGTCTTCCTGTTCAAAGCCGCGTGGGATTCTATGTCGTCCGTCGAAAACGGCTCTTCTATCCAGTACGGACGCTGCGCGGCAAACAAATCCAGATAGCCCATCGCGGTAGCAACGTCTTTCCACGCGTTGTTTGCATCCAGCATGAGCAGCGGGCCGTCACCAATTGCAGCGCGGACCGCTTTTACGCGCTCCGCCTCTTCGTGCGGCGCGCCCTTGCCGGTTTTCATTTTCACCGCCGTGAAGCCGGCCGCGACGAGTTGCGCCATCTCGACGGCCAGTTTCGCGGCGGTCTTGCCTGGAGAGTAGTAGCCGCCGGCCGCATAGCACTTGACGCTGTCCCGCTTTGCGCCGCCGAGGAATTGGTACAGAGGCTGGCCCGCTGCCCGCGCACGCAGATCCCACAACGTGTTGTCGACGAGGCTGATGGCGCGCATCACCGCGCCGGTGCGGCCATGCAACGTAGTGCCTGAATACATGGCGTCCCAAAGCGTCGCGCATTGCCCGACATCGGCGCCCAACACCAGCGGCGCCAGCCACTCTTCGATGGCAATGCCGACCAGCCGCGTGGGAATCGCGCCCAGATATGAGTAGCCTATTCCTTCAGCTCCGTCGCGGGTCCTGATTTTCAGCAGGCCGAAGTGGCGGACGCTGACGCTTTGCGTCGCGAAAGCGATGGGGTTTTCAAGCGGTATGCCGACTATTGCATAAGACAAGGAGGCAACGGTGTTCATCGCGTGGCAGGCCGGTTGCCGTCAATCGACTTTCGCGCCGGAATCCTTGATGACCTTGGACCACTTGACGATTTCGGCGCGCATGAAGCGGGTGAACTCGTCGGGGGAGGACGCAACAGGATCGAGGCCGAACGTTTTAAAGCGCTCTTTGACTTCAGGCGTATCCAGCACCTGTCTGGTGGCGGCCTGGATCCTGTCGAGAATGGGCTTGGGCGTTGCTTTGGGCACAACGATTCCGTACCAGCCGGTAACGTCGTAACCCGGCAGCCCCGCTTCGGCGGCAGTCGGAACGTCGGGCAGTACACTCGCGCGCCGCGGCGTAGTGACTGCGAGCGCGCGCGTTTTTCCGCTTTGCACGAACTGCATGGCCGTGATGATCGGATCGACATAAATCGACACATGTCCTGCGATCAGGTCCGTCAGCGCGAGTCCGCCGCCCTTGTAGGGCACGTGCACCAGGTCGATGCCGGCCATGGTTTTGAAGAGTTCCATCGCTAGGTGTGACGGGGTGCCGGTGCCGCCGGAGGCGTAGTTGAGCTGCCCGGGCCGGCTTTTTGCGTACGCGATGAAGTCCTTCACAGTTTTCGCGGGCAGCGTATTGTTGACCTCGATCACGTACGGTGTCGTCGCGACGATGGTAACGGCGGCGAAGTCCGCGACCGGATCGTAGCCGGCGTTCGAATACAGGCTGGGATTGGTGGCGAAGCTGCTGGGTATGAGGTGGATCGTATAGCCGTCAGGATTGGCCTTGG
>CAMBSS010000222.1 GCA_945870465.1 Bordetella parapertussis
AAAATGGAGGGAGGATATGGAAACTGTCTGGCATCTTCTGAGTCCTGTCGGCGTGCACAAGGCGCCTGCGGTGACCAGCCGCCCCGCAATGGTCCGCAGCAACCGGCGGATTGGTTTGCTCTCGAACCGCAAGCCGAATGCGACGCCGCTGCTGCAAAATCTCGTCGCCAGGCTCGAAGGCCGCGGCTTCGAGACGCGTTTTTATCAGAAACGCAATTCCGCGACGCCGGCCGGCGCGGCGCTGCTGGATCAGGTCAGCGCGGAATGCGGGTGGGCCGTCGTCGCCTCGGCTGATTGAGGGGGCTGCACGTCGTGGTGTATCCACGACTCAGTCCAGCTTGAGCAGCGCGGCACCCGCGCCTTCACAATCTGCACGACGCCTTTCCTGACTCTCGCGCGCGCGCAGGCGAAGACGCTCGGCGCAAGTGCCGAGTACAAGATTGCCGAGGTCGCACATCCGCTCGGCGGAACTTCGGAAGCCGAGGTCAGGCTGCGGGCGGATACCGCATGGCCGCAACTGGAGGAATGGCTGCATGCCCAACACGCCACTGCCTGAGCAGTTTTCGATCAGCGGGGACCTCGATGCGGTACAACGCTGGTTCCACGATCGCGGACTGACGGACGGCCTGCCGATCATTCCGCCGACCGCAGAGCGCGTGAGTGCCATGCTGGGTGGCCTTGACGCCCAGCGCGGCACCTCGCTCGGGACTCTGGTGCCCGGAGATACCGACGCGACTCTTGAAAAGATCGCCATCAATGCCGTGATGGCAGGCTGTTATCCGGAGCACTTCCCGGTGGTGGTGGCCGCGATGCGCGCGATGTTTACGCCGGTTTTCAATCTTCTGAACGTGCAGACGACCACGCATCCGTGCGCGCCGCTGCTCATCGTCAGCGGACCTCTCAGCCGCAAGCTCGACATCAACGGCGAAGCGGGCGTCCTCGGCCCGGGCTTCGTCGCGAATGCGACGATCGGGCGCGCGGTGCGGTTGGCAATGATGAACGTCGGTTGCGCCTACCCGGGCGATCGCGATCGTTCAACGCATGGCAGTCCCGCCAAATTTTCTTACTGCATGGCGGAGAATGTCGCGGCGAGCCCGTGGCCGGAGTTCCATACATCGCTGGGCTTCGATGCGGGCGAGAGCGTGGTTACCGTCATGGCGGCAGAGGCGCCGCACAACGTCAACGATCACGAGAACGAATCGGGAGAGGCGTTTCTCGAGATTGTGGCCGACACCATGCGGGCGCTGGGGCACAACACCTGGTACATGACTTATGAGGGCAAGAACGATTTCGCGGTGGTCATTTCGCCCGAGCATGTCGATCTTCTCAGGGGCTGGGCGCGGCAGGATGTGCAGCAATTCTTGTTTGAAAATGCAGTGCGGCCGATCCGCGACCTGCGGCGCGGGGGCATGTGGCATATGCGCGACTCGCCCGACTGGATGAAGGGCGACGACGATGCAACGTTCCCCTGCGTGCGTGATGCGGCGGACATCATCGTTCTCGTCGCTGGCGGCGCCGGCAAGCATAGTTGCGTCATTCCGGGTTTCGGCTGCTCGCATTTCGTGACCGGAACCATAGAGACGTACTCTTAGCGTGGCGGATCATCAGGCGGCGGTTTCTGACCTGATCGCAGGTTGGGAAACTGCCACCGACGCTGAATTCCACGCGGCGCTTGAGGCGGCACATCTCTGCGACGGTCTGCCCGTGGTTCGGCCCACGCAAGCAGCGCTCGCGGCGTTTCTGGCCGCGGGTGCAACGCACGGCGAGGGTCGGGTCGGCACTGTACTCGATCAGGACGCGAGCGCGGAGGCCGTCGCGCTTTGCGCAATCCTCGCTGGCTGTATGCAGGCGCATATCCCTGTTCTGCATGCGTGCGTGCGCGCATTGGCCGATCCGGCGCTTAACGCCCGTGGCGTGCTCACCACCACCGGATCTGCCGCGTTTGCCGTTATCATTAACGGGCCGCTGCGGCGCACCCTGGGCTTCAACGCGGGCGGGAACTGTCTGGGACCGGGGGTGCGCAGCAATGCGACGGTCGGTCGCGCGCTCTCACTGATTACACGCTTTATCGGTGGCGCAATCCCGGGTGTGACCGACATGTCGACCATGGGCCAGCCGGGAAAATATACCTTTTGCTTTGCGGAAAACGAAGAACAGAGTCCGTGGGAACCCCTGCATGTCGAACGCGGCTTCGCAGCGGGTACCAGCACCGTAACGCTGATCGGCGTGTCGGGCACCGTTGAGGTGGTCGACGTGCACGCCGGTTCCGCGGCTGAAATACTGGGCGTTATGGCGGAAACGATGGCGGCGCCAAGCGCGCTGTGGCTGGGCGACGAGGGCATGGTGGGCGGCGGGCAACCGCTGCTCCTGATCTCGCCGGAATGGGGCCAGCTGTTCATGGCGGAGAATCTGCACAAGCATGACATCAAACGGCGTCTGTATGAGCGGGCGACATGCGCGCTCGATCGCCTGCCATCCCGCTACGTCCAGGAACTCGTGCGCGGGCGGCGGGCGCGGCTGGAGCCGCTGCGCACACCGCTGCGCGTTGCTTTGAAAGCGGAGGACATTCTTATTGTGGTAGCGGGCGGTGTCGGCGTGAAGCAGACTTTCGTCCCCAACTGGAACGGCAGCTCGCGCGCCGTCACGGTCGTGGTCAAAACTCCGTAATCCGGAGTGCAGATACCGGCGGCCTGCCGATCTTGTCAATCGGCCTTGATGCCGGCGGCTTTTACGACCCGCGCCCAGCGCGCGATTTCCGACTCGATATGCGCGATCGCCTGCTGCGGCGTGCCGCCGACCATGACTGCGCCTTCGGCCGAAAGGCGGTCCCGGACATCCGGAAGCTGCGATACCCTGGTCATTTCGGCGCTCAGTCTGCTGACGATACTGACCGGCGTATTGGCCGGGCCCAACACCACGTAAAATGAAGCGGCTTCGAATCCCGGGAAACCGGATTCCGCGACGGTCGCGAGTTCCGGCATCGCCGGGGAACGTTGCAGGCTTGCCATGGCGATTGGCCGCAAGCGTCCGCTTTTTACGTGCGGCAGGGTCGGGATCGGACTGGCGAACATCATGGCGATCTGACCCCCGAGCAGGTCGATCAAGGCGGGGCCGGTTCCCTTGTAGGGGATGTGCACGGTTTTGACGCCGGCGCTCAGATTGAAAAGCTCACTCGCGAGGTGCACGATGCTCGCCGTACCGCTCGACCCATAGTTGAGCTTGCCCGGACTTTGCCTGGCGACCGCGATCAACTCGCGCACCGTTTTCGCCGGCACGCTGGGATGTATCGTCAGCATCATCGGGGATGTCGCGAAAAACGATATGGCGGCGAAGTCCTTGACCGGATCGAAGGGCAGCTTGTACAGGCTCGGATTGATGACGTGACTGCTCGTCGCCATGACGAGTGTGTAACCATCGGGCTGCGCGCGTGCGACGAGTTCGGTGCCGATGATGGTGGAGCCGCCCGGCCGGTTCTCGACGATGACGGTTTGTCCCAGCGGTTCGGATATCTTCTGCGCCAGCAGCCGCCCGACGAGATCGCCGCCCCCACCGGGCGCCAGCGGCACTATCAGCCGGATCGGTTTTACCGGATATGCCTGCGCGAATGATGCAGCCGGGTTCAGGGCAAGCATGCCCAAAGCGCACGCCAGCCTAGTCCTCAAATCAGTTGCTTTTGACATCATCCCTCGTCACTGTTTGCGTTAACGGATTATTGCATCGCTCTCGCGCAACGCGTGTTGCGCGGTCTCGACCAAGCTGCGCAGGTTGGCGGCGACGCGCACGCCTGCGGCACGCAGCGCCTCGACCTTGGCGGCCTGACCGTCGGCCACGGTACCCACCAGCGCCGCGGCGTGGCCCATTTTTTTGCCGGGTGGCGCGGCGGCGCCGACAATCAGCGCCGCGGTGGGCTTGGCATCGGGACGCTCCGCATAGCGCGCGACCGCGTATTCGTCGCTGCCGCCGATTTCGCCCAGATACAGGATGGCGCGGGTTGCGGGATCCGCATGCAGCAACTCGATCGCTTCCCCGGCACTGAGGCCTTTCACCGGATCGCCCCCAATTCCAATGACGGTTGTCTGACCGATGCCAGCGGTGGTGAGACGCCAGCTGGCTTCGTAAGACAGGGAGCCGCTTCTGGAGATGACACCGAGCGGGCCCGGGGTGTAGCACAGCGACGGCATGAAGCCGAGCTTGGCCTTGCCGGGAGAAATGATGCCCGGTGTATTCGGTCCAATCAGGACCGCGCCTTTGCTGCGGGCGCTGGCTCGGATTTCGATCGCATCCTGCACCGGCAGCCCGTCGCCTGGATACACAATGACCTTGCAGCCCGCATCGAGCACTTCAAGCACGGCGTCAATAGCAGCAGGCGCGGGCACATAGACGAGCGCTGCATCCGCGCCGGTCGCGGTGCATGCAGCGCGCGCGTCGCGGAACACCGGCACGCCTGCCACTTCACGCACGTCTTTTCCCGGCGCAACGCCGGCGACTACTTTCGTTCCGGTTGCCAGCAAGTCCTGCGCGGAAAAACGACCGAAATTTCCGGCGATGCCGTAGATGAGCACGCGCGATCCGGCATCCACCAGTACGCTCATCGCGCCCACGCCGCGGCAACGACTGCATCGACCGCTGACTCGAGGGTCGGGTGATTGTGCAGGCCGGCTTCCCGCATCACGGCGTCCGCTTTGTCGCGGCCGGTGCCGTTCATTCGAAAGACAACGGGTTTGCGCGACCGCCGCTTCCGCATGATTTCGTTCATGACCTTGGCGACGCGATCGACGTGCGTGCCGCCGCCGAAAATGCTCACCAGTATCGCCTTCACTTTCGGCTCTGCATCGAGGACGTCAAACGCCAGTTGGTAACCCGCGGGCGTGGGGTTCGAACTGCAGTCGAGGAAGCACGCGGGTTTCAACCCGGCATCCGCGATCATGTCCATCGCCGCCATCGTCATGCCGGCGCCCCCGGACATGAGGCCGACTTCGCCGTCGAGCCCAACCATCATGAGATTGCCAGCGAGCGCTTTGGCGACCATTTTAGGCTCGCGCTTGCGGGCGCGTTCCATCTCATCTGCGATATCGGCTTGCCTGAATGCCGCAGACTCGTCTCGCACGATTTTCGCATCGAGCGCCAGGACTTTCCCATTCGCGAGCACGCCGACGGGATTAATCTCTACGGTCACCGCATCGATTGCGGTGGAAAGGAACAGCAACCGACGGGCGAGCGCGATGATGCGCTCGCGCAACGCGCTATCCGGTTCAATGTCGGCAAGCAGCGCGCGGAACTCATGGGCTCTAAAGTTCCGAGGGGAACCAAATGCATACTTATGCGGCACTTTGTGCTCTACGTCGATGCCGCCTGCAGCAGCATACAAGACGACATATCCACCGCTTTGCCCATCTATGGTGACGGCGAGATAAAGCTCGCGCGAGTGATCGATCCAAGGCTCGATGAGTAGTGATTCAGGTCGCGTCCCGTCGAAATCCTGATTGAATAGCCGTTCTGCCACCGCTTCCGCCTGCGTTACATCATCGACACGCACAACACCGCCGATTTTCCCGCGACCGCCGGATGCGATCTGCACTTTGAGTGCAATCGGGTAAGCACCTTTCCATTTGCGCGCGGCTGCGCTACTTCGAACGAGGGTGCCAGAGGGAATGGCCACCCCGAATGCCTTGAGCAGACACTTCCCGGCATGCTCAGTCAATAACATTGATGTTGCCTCCTATGAACATAATGCATTATATTTGTTAGGTTGCCAAGCAGGCTTGTGCACACAAGGGCAGCGTGCAAATGGAAATTCCGATTGGGGTTTTTAATATCAGGACGGAGGTGAAATTGTGGGATCGACTGACGAAGCAACAATGCGCGACGCACCGACGCAAGGAAAAATAACGGACGAAGCCATTGCCGCTGCAAAGGCGATGGTCGGGCTCCGGCTGCGTCCAGAAGGGCCTTACTTGCAGGATGTTACGATCGACACGATACGTAATTTTTGCAACGGCATTGGCGAACTAAATCCGCTTTATCGCGACAACGAATACGGCAGG
>CAMBSS010000223.1 GCA_945870465.1 Bordetella parapertussis
AGCCGGGCTGGCGTGGACGTTCTGGGAATTCGGCGCGTACTACGGCGGCGGCGAATTACCGCTGCCCAGCGGCACGCGCCACCGCCGCTCGACGCCCTACCAGGCTTACAAAACGCAGGACGGTTACGTCACCGTCGGCGGCAACAACGACAAGCTGTGGAACAATTTCTGCACGCAGGTGATGGACAAGCCGGAACTGCTGAAAGACCCGCGCTTCAATCCGCGGCAGGCACGCATGGAAAATATCGACGCGCTGCAGGACGAAATCGAAAAGGTGTTCAAGACCGCGCCGACGGCGCACTGGGTAACCAAGCTGGACGCCGCCGCAGTGCCCGGCGGCCCGGTCTATACCTATGAACAGACGTTGGCCGATCCGCACGTCGTCGCGCGCAACATGGTGACCGAAATCGACCATCCCCAAATCGGGCGCATGAAGAACATGGGTTCGCCGGTGAAAACCAGCGTCCCGCTGACCAAACCGCGCACGGCAGCGCCGTGGCTGGGCCAGCATTCGGACTCAGTCCTGAAAACGCTCGGTTACAAGGAAGCGGAAATCGAAGCGATGCACGCGCAGGGCGTGATTTACGACAAATACCGCAAGAAAGCTTAGCGCACCAGTTCAAAGGGAATCGTCACTCCCGCGCAGGCGGGAGTCCAGGGAATCTGCAGCTACCGAATCAATGTCTTCTGAATTCCCGCCTGCGCGGGAATGACAAAAAACATCAGCCCCCGGGCGCGGCAGGACTCGTTTTTTCCTGATCACCAGAACCTTCGAACAAGCCCTGCATGATGCACTCCGGCTTTTTCAGCACGGCCTCGATCGACCCGTTAAGGCCGCCGTACATGCCGCAGTAATGCATGCGGTCGACGCCGCTGAACTGCAGCGTCACATGCCCCGGTTCATATTGCAGCACGGCATTGCCGGTAAACAGCCTGATGACGGCTTTGCCGCTCGCGCCTTCCGCGTCTTCCCATTCGGTATGCGCGTCGCCGCGCCGGCCGTGTATCGAGCACACGCGGGTGCCGAGCCGGCTGTAAAACGCGAATTCCATCGCGCGCCCCTTCACCGCTTCGACGATGAGCCTCACCTGCTCGTCGTTGGGGCCGGTGCGGCAGGTCAGCTTTTCAAGCGCGGGGGCCCTGACCTCCTTCGCGGTCTTTGCCACGGGTGCTTTGACCGCTTTTGCAGGTGTGTCAGCTGCCGTCGCCGCCGCTATTGCAGCAGGCGCGAATGCGAGCAGGCAAACGGCTATCGTTATCGTGCGGATTTTCATGCAGTCTCCTGCCGCCTAGTTCGCCGTGATGCCGGCGTCTTTGATGACCCTGGCCCATTTGTCGAATTCGGATTTCATATAAGCGCCGAATTCCGCCGGCGTGCTGGTGCGCACCTCCAGCCCCTGGTTGAACAACAATTGCTTCACTTCAGGAGACTGCAGGGCGCGCACGATTTCCGTATTCAGGTAATCGATGATGGCGCGCGGCGTGCCGGCCGTCGTCACGACGCCGTACCAGTTGTCGGCCTCATAGCCGGGCAACCCGGATTCAGCGATCGTCGGCAAATCGGGCAACACGGTGGAGCGCTTGAGCGTCGTTACCGCCAGCGCGCGTATCTTCCCTGCCCGCACTTGCGGCACCGCGGTGGGCGCCGACGAAAACACGAGCTGCACCTGTCCCGCGATGAGGTCGATCATCGCCGGCGCGCCGCCCTTGTACGGCACGTGCACCATTTCCGTTTTGGTCATGGACTTGAACAACTCGCCGGCCAGATGTCCCGCGTTGCCCGCGCCCGACGAACCGTAAGTCAGTTTGCCGGGCTCCGCGCGCGCCAGTGCAATCAGCTCCTGCACCGTTTTCGCCGGGACGGAAGGATTGACGACCAGCACATTGCTCGACGAGGTCGCAAAAGTAATTGCTGCCAGGTCGCGCAACGGATGATAGTTGAGCCCCTTGTAGAGATTGGTATTCACCGCCAGTCCGCCCAGCGAGCCGGTCATGATGGTATGGCCGTCCTTCGGTGCGTGCGCGGTGATTTCGGACGCGATACTGCCCGCGGCGCCGGCGCGATTGTCGACCACGACCTGGTAACCGAACACGGCCGCCAGTTTCGGTGCCAGCGAGCGCGCCACGATGTCCAGCCCGCCGCCCGCGGAGTTGGCGGCGATGAAGCGCACCGGCTTGTTCGGATAATTCAACGGCGCCGCGCCCCACGCGCACGACACCATCAAAGCGGCCAGTCCGCAGCCGCCAGCGATACACAGCTTTTTGTTCATGCTCGCTCCTCGCAAACGCTTTTATTATTTATTCGACCTTGACACCGGCTTCCTTGACGACCTTGCTCCACTTGGCGATTTCGGACTGCACGAATTCGCCCCACTCCTTTGGCGTACTGGTTTGTATCTCGACGCCGGCGACGGCGAGCTTCTCGACCACGTCGGGGAGCGCCAGTATACGCACGACTTCCGCGTTCAGCTTGTTGACTACCGCCGGCGGTGTTTTGCCGGTGGTGAACAGGCCCTGCCAGTCGAGCACGGAAAACCCGGGGATGCCGGCTTCGGATATCGTCGGCACGGTCGGCTCGACCGGCGAACGTTTGGGCGCGGTGACCGCCAGCGCGCGCAATTTGCCGGCGCGCACGAACGGTATCGAAGACGGCATGCTCGCAAAGCTGCCCGAAATCTGTCCGCCGACGAGATCGGCCATCGCCGGGCCACCGCCTTTGTAAGGCACATGCGTGACACTCACTTTGGCCAGTATGCGGAACAATTCGACCGCCATGTGCGGCGCGCCGCCGGTACCGCTGGAGCCGAACGTGAGCTTGCCGGGCTGCGCCTTGGCGAGCGCGATGAGTTCTTTCACGTTCGTCGCCGCAACACTCGGATGCACCACCAGCAGGTTGGTGACGTTGCCGGTGTAGGTGACCGGCGCGAAATCGGCAACGATGTCGTACGGCATCTTGTAGAGGCTCGCGTTGATCGCCATCGGACCGATGCTGGAGAGCAGCAGGCTGTAGCCGTCGGCGTTCGCCTTGGCGACGAGGTCCGCGCCTATAATGCCATTGGCGCCGGGGCGGTTATCCACCACCACCTGCTGGCCCCACGACTCGGACATCTTCTGCGCCACCACGCGCGCCACCAGATCGGTGCTGCCGCCCGGCGCGAAGCCGAGGATCATGCGGATCGGCCGCGCCGGATAATTCTGGGCGAACGCCGTGGCGCACAGGCTTGCGAGAACGGCGACGGCCGCCAGATTGCGGTTAAGTGTCATGCGGCTTCCTCTGGTGTTCGGGTAGAATTCTTAAAAGCAGGAGTCAGGTTTAAAGCGGCTTTCGCTGAATCCCGAATCCTGGGCCATTATAGCAATCGATCATCACGCTGTTCCACACTTGGAAATCCAGACATGAAAGCATGGCGCAATCCCTATATCGTTTCTTTCGCGCAGGCAGTGGCGGGCTTCAAAAGCGGCAAGCAAACGCCGCGCGATTTCCTCGAAAGCTGCCTCGCCAATGTCGACCAGTTCGAATCGCGCGTGAAAGCATTCGTAACGCTCGACCGCAAAGCCGTTCGCAAGGCCGCCGATGAGTCGACCAAACGTTATAAAGCAGGCAAACCGCTGTCGATGGTTGACGGCTGCCCGGTCGGCATCAAGGACATCATGGCGACCAAGGACATGCCCACGCAGATGAACTCGCCCGCTTTCAGCGGCTGGCAGTCGGGACAGGACGCAGCTTGCGTGCAGGCGCTGCGCCAGGGCGGCGCGATTATTTTCGGCAAAACCGTCACCACCGAATTTGCCGTCGGCTATTCCGGCCCCACCACCAACCCGTTCGACCCGAAGCGCACACCCGGCGGCTCTTCGAGCGGCACGGCGGCTGGTGTAGGTGCAGGCATGATGCCGGTGGGCCTGGGCACGCAAACGCAGGGTTCGACGCTGCGCCCCGCTTCGTATTGCGGCGCGGTCGGTTTCAAGCCGACGATACACTCCCTCAACACCGCCGGCATCCATCCGCTGTCTTCAACCAACGATCACCTCGGCATCATAGGCGCGACGCTGGAAGACGTCTGGCGCGTGGCGTCGCAAATCTCGCTCGGCATCGGCAGCCCCGGCTACGGATTCATGAATGGCGCGGGCGCAACGCTGCCGCTCGCGGTGCAACCACAGAAACTGATCCGCCTTTACACGCGCGGCTGGACCGAGATCGATTCCAGTACCGAAGAAGCTTTTGATGAAGTCATTGCGGCAATGACCAAGGCCGGCGTCGAAATCGTCAGCAAGAACGACGATCCGCGCGTCGCCGCTTTCGAAGACGCCATGGAGCGCGACATCGACACCGCGCTCGACATCGTCGCCTACGAAATGAAGTGGCCATTCCAGGATTACATCGCGCGCTACGGCAAACTCATCGGTAAACGCATCCACGGCCTGATCGAGCGCGCCAACCAGATGACGCCCGCCGATTACGTCTCGCGGATGGAAAAGCGCACTGCGATACGCGCGCACTGCCGCAAGCTTGCGGCCGAGATCGGCGCCGATGCCTATGTGACGCTCGCATCATCCGGCCCCGCCATCACCGGCTTTGAATTCAGCGGCAGCCGCACCTTCATCGTGCCCGGTTCCTGGTTGGGCTTCCCGGCGTTTTCGTTGCCCATCATGCAATCGGAGGGATTACCGTTCGGCCTGCAACTGCTCGGCATCGACCACCATGATGGCAATCTCTGCTCGACCGCCCACTGGGTCATGCAGGAACTGGCCGGCGATTGACGGCCCGCTGAAAACCCATCATCACGGCAGTCGAATCCGCAGCACAGCATGATCCTCGGTCTACGCACCGCAAGCTATCCCGTCACCGACCTCGCTAGCGCCAAGTCATGGTGCGCGCAAGTGCTCGGCGTCCAGCACTACTTCGATCAGCCGTTCTACGTCGGGTTTTCTGTCGGGGGTTTTGAACTCGGCCTGCTGCCCGACGAAACGGCCGGCACGACGGGCCCGCAAATCCTGTTGGGAGCTCCGGATGTCGAGACCGAGCTTGAGCGGTTGCTGGCACTGGGCGCCACCGAGCTCTTACCGGCCCAGGGCTTAGGCGAAGGAATCAGCGTCGCGGCCCTCCAAGACCCCTTTGGCAATCGTTTCGGCATCATCGATTACCCGAATTTAAGCGCGTCGGAAGTCCGCTGAAGCGCGGCTGACGCCATCAACCCTGTCGCACGGAGCATCTGCCATGTACTTACCGGCGCATTTCGCAGAATCACGCACCGAAGTGCTGCACCAGTTGATACACGAGCATCCGCTCGCGGCAATGGTGACGTTCAGCGCGAACGAGTTGAACGCGAACCACATTCCCTTCGAGCTCGACCCCGTGCCGGCACCGTTTGGAACATTGCGCGGCCACGTGGCGCGCGCCAACCCGGTGTGGCAACAGTTCTCAAAAGATGTCGAAGCCCTGCTGGTTTTCCAGGGCGAGCATCATTACATCTCGCCGTCGTGGTATCCGGCCAAGAAAGAACACGGCAAAGTCGTCCCGACCTTTAACTATATCGTCGTGCATGCATACGGGCCGTTGCGGATCATCGACGACCGCGCGTGGTTGCGGAAATTGGTGGGGCGGCTCACAGACCGGCATGAAGCCGGGAGCGCACAGCCGTGGAAAGTTACGGATGCGCCCGACGACTATATCGAGAAAATGCTCGGCGCCATCGTCGGCATCGAAATCCCGGTTACCAAGCTCACCGGCAAATGGAAAGTGAGCCAGAACCAGCCCGCGGAGAACCGCGACGGCGTGGTCAAGGGATTGGGCGAAATCGTCACCGCCGAGGCCGCAGCGATGGCGAACTTCGTCAAACAGGCGATGAAGTCTTGAACCGCGCCCTCGCCCCGCGTCAGTGGGGTGAGGGGCCGGGTTGAGGTAAGAGACTACGGCTGCCGTTTCAGATGCTGCGCGAAAAACGCAGCAACCCGCATCTTCGCATCAGCCCATGCATCAGGATTGCCACCTGTCGTAGCGCCGCGACCGGA
>CAMBSS010000224.1 GCA_945870465.1 Bordetella parapertussis
GGACCCTTTCGCCGAGATCCGGGAGCTACAGGCCAAAACTCGTGCCAGCCCGAAGGGTTGCAGCCAGAATCGGCGATGGCCGCGTTGCTCGTCTTGCCAATACAGTAAGTATTGGCTTCACCGGGCGCCTTGCCCTCACCAATTCTGGCTGCAACGCACACGTGTTTCATGGTGTTATGGACTCTGAGTTCAGGCCATGCGCACCACGATCTTGCCCACCATCGCGCTGGCTTCCATGTGCGCCTTGGCGGCCGGCAATTCATCGAAAGCAAACACCCGGTCTATCACCGGCACGATGCGTCCATCGGCAAGCGCGGGAACCACGTCGCGCACGAAGCCGCGCGTCGCCGCCGCGCGCTCTTCGCGTGTGAGCTTCGCGTTCGAGATGCCGAAGATTTCGTGACGGTTGACGTGCACCGCTGACAAATCGATCTCCGCCTTGACCGAGCCGTCCACATAACCCACCACCGCGAGGCGGCCGTGGCGCGCGAGGCAGCGCAGGCATTCGGCGAACTGACTGCCGCCCACGAGGTTGCAAATGAGATCGGCGCCGTTGCCGCCGGTCGCCGCCATGGCCTTGTCCGCGAAATCCGCGCCGCGCGTGGCGATGCCGACATCGAGCCCCAGCGCCTTCAGCTTCGCGAGTTTCTCCGCCGAGCCTGAAGTGCCTATCGTATGCGCGCCCAGCATTTTCGCTATTTGTATGCTTGCGACACCCGCGCCAGAAGACGCGCCAGTGGCCAGCAACCATTCGCCGGCTATCAGCTTGCCGTACGGCGGATAAATCATTTCGTAAGCAGTGATGTAGGAAATCGGCGTGGCCGCGCCCTGTTCGAAACTCATACGCGCGGGCAGCGGGATGATCTGCTCCTGCTCCATCGCGACATACTCGGCAAAACCGCCGCGCGCGCGGCCGCACACTCGATCGCCGGTTTTCACGCTCGTCACACCCGCGCCCACTGCATGCACCTCGCCCGCGCACTCAGTGCCGCCGATTTTCTCCGGCCCGCCGTGCACAGCGCCACCGACCACCAGTTCGCCGCGGTTCAAAGCGCTCGCGCGCACCTTGACGATGATCTCGTTGGACTTGGGCTGCGGCACAGGCACGTCGCGCCATTCAAGTACTGCTTTGTGGTCTTTGACCACGATCCAGCAAGATTTCATGTTGACTCCCTCCCACGGTTAGCGCATGCATCTTATGCAGCGCGACGAAGTTTAGCACTGCGGCCCGGTTTGCTGCCCTTTGCACGCTCGTGTAAAGTCTGCGCCTGCCGTTCGCGCGGTCTTGCCGCGCCACCCGCACCATGGACAAAACAGCCGTCAAATTACTCCGCTTGTTCGAGCACCTGTGTCGCGCCGAAACGCCGCTCGGCGTCAGCGCGCTCGCCGCACGCATGCATCTCACCAAGAGCAACGCGCACCGCATATTGCGCACGCTGACGGGGCTGGGCTATGTGCAGCAGACCGACAACGGCCAGTATTGCCCCACGCTGAAAGCATGGGAACTCGGCACGCTGGTGATGGGCCGACTCGATTTCGTGCAGATCGCCAAGCCGTATCTGAAGGAACTCAATGTTTCCACCGGCGAATCGGTTTACCTCGCCACCCTCAACGGCACCGACGTGGTTTACCTCGACGTCCTCGAAAGCCGTTACCCGATACGCATCAATGCCGCCATCGGCGGCTCGGCGCCTTCGCATTGCAGCGCGAGCGGCAAGCTGCTGCTCGCCTACAACCCGCTGATCGCCGAACAGTATCTCGTCAAGCCGCTCGAAAAATTCACGCCGCGCACGGTCACCAGGCTGTCCGAAGTACAGCAGAAGCTGGAGGCTATCCGGCGCGCCGGCTACTCGATCAACGACGAGGAGTGGGTCGAAGGCGTGTGCGGCGTGTCGGCACCCGTCCACGACGGCCGCCGCCAGGGCATCGCGGCAATCGGCATCACGGCGCTCAAGGAAACAGTCAACCGCGCGAAAATGAAACAGCTGATTACGCAGGTCAGCGACGTGGCGCAGCGCGTTTCAGTCCAGCTCGGTTATCGCGCGCCCGCGCGCCACGGCTGAACTACAGGTCAGCTGCCAGCTAGGCAGCTGCGATGCCGTCGAAACAATGCGCCATATCGGCGACGTTTTCGATGTCGTTGATGCGCGCGTAAAGCAGATCACCGCGTTCCTTGCCGAGCGCGGACACTCCCGCAGCTGAGCACTCACGGAATTTATTCTGCAGGTCCGCCGCCGTCAGCGGCGACGCGGGACTGCCGGGTATATGTTCGACGTGGCGTTCGAGCAGCCCGTGCTTGCGGCTCCTGATGCGCACGGTAGCACCCCGGCTGTTGCCGCGCGCCTCGTCGACGACCACTTTCACGCTGCGCGCAAGCTTGCCGATTTCTTCGCCCAGCACCGCTTCGTCCTGGATGTCGGCGACGGTCAGCCGGCGCCGCAATATCGCGCAGGCAACCGAATACTGCACACTGAACTGCGCTGTCACCTGCGGATCGGCCCCGGGCGCGAAAGGTGCGCCGACCAGGCGATCCACGTACGGGGAGATGGTCACTTCCACCGCTGTCGCATCGGCGGGCGCGAGATCGTTGTCACGCACGATGTGCAGGGCGGCCTCGATCGCCGTGTGATTGCACGCACAGCTCGGATATTTCTTGATCGCGGTCTCGACATGCGGATAGCTGCGCCCGAGGTCGGCAAACAGGGCAGCGGGATCGCCCGCCTGGTAGAGATCGTAGAAACCGAACTTGCCTTCGAACGCCTCGCGCGGCGCGGTGATGCCGCGCGCCGCGAGCAGCGCCGAGAAAACGCCGGCGTGCGCCGCGAACGACGAGGAAAACCGCTTGGTCAGGCTGTACGAAATGCTTGGCAACTGCGTCGCGGCGGTCTGGCTCAACGCGATGCCGAAAGCATGCTGGGTTTTCTCCTGATCGAGGCGCAGCAAGCGCGCCGCCGCCGCCACCGCTCCATAAATACCGAAGATCGACGTGTGATACCAGCCCTTGTGCGGCAATTGCGATGCCGCGCCCAGTCGCGTGACCACATCGTTACCGAGCACCAGCGCGGCCAGAAAATCGCGTCCGCTGGCATGCTCGCGCTCCGCCATCGCGAGTGCAGCCGGCAGCACCACGCTGTCCGAATGCACGCTGCCGCGCTCGGTCGCGCGCATACCATCGTAATCGAGCGCTGCCGCCGACGTGCTGTTGATGAATGCCGCGGCGCGCGCCGGCAATTTGCCGCCGTATGCCCACACCGTGCTTTCGGGTTTGCCGCCTTCATCGACCAGCAGCGCGCGCGCTTCGCCTACACCCGGTGCGGCGGAACCCGCCCATGCGACCGCCAGAGTATCCAGCGCGAGACGCTTCGAGGACTGCACCGCCGCGTCCGGGATATCTTCCCGGCGCGTTGAGATCACATGCCCGGCGAGACGCCCGGAAACCGTTACAACGCGCTCTGCCCGGTTCATGCGGCTTGGGCAGCGCCCGCCGTCATGCCGAGCAGCCGCTCGGCATTCTTGTAGCGCAGCAGGTCTTTGTCCGCCTCGCTGATGTCGCGGTTCTTGTCGAGGAGTTCGACGTCCTTGTATTTCATGCGCCCGCCCGGATCGTCGTGCGGATAGTCGGTGGCGAACAGGAACTGCGATGCGCCGAAAAGCTCCATCGCTTCCGGCAGCTCGCGCTCTTCGGTTTCGATGGTGAAATAAAAATTGTTCTTGAAATAATGGTCGGGCGATTTCTTGTTCTTCGCCTTGTAATCCGCTTCCGACACAATGCGCTTGCCGCCGGCCAGCTTGCGGTAATTGAAGCGGGGTGCCGCGTCTTCCGACTCGTAATCGACCACCGAATTGTCGAACCATGCGTTGAGGTGCGAGACCAGCGGCTTGATGAAAGCCACGCCGGCCTCGGTGAACACGAACTTGAGCTTCGGGAAATCATCGAGTAGTCCGCTCGTGATCAGCGACACCAGGCTCATCTGCCCTTCCTGCGGCGCCAGCACGTCGAGTCCGTTGAACTGGTAGTTCATCAGGTTGGTGATGCGGTGGCCGTGCTGGATGTTGTGCAGGAACAGCGGCATGCCGATCTCTTCGGCGCGTTTGAAGAACGGCCACAGTTCGCGGCGGCTGCCGAAAGGCTCGGAATAGCAGTGGTCGCGCACCGGGAACACCTTGTCGAGTATCACCGCGCGAAAACCGTTTTGCTGCGCCCATTCCATTTCGCGGATCGCGCCGTCGACGTCCTGCAGCGCCACCAACGCGCCGCCGATCAGCGCGCTCTTGTGCTCGCGCATCAGCTTCAGGATCGACATGTTCCATGAATGCGCCATTGCGGTGGCAAGCCGCGGCTCTATCATGTACGTGAACACGGTCGCGGTGAGCTGCGGAAACAGGAACTGCTGCTCGATGCCGAGCTTTTCATAGTCGCGCAGCCGCTCGTCCATATAGTACATGCCGCGATAGTTCGAACCCGTGCCCGGCGGCGGCAGCGGTGTTGCGCCCGGCACCAGCGGCGGCTCGCCCGGAAACACCACGTCGGTGACAAAGCCCTTGTCGTCCCACTGAAAGCGCGGGCGCAGCGCGTCCCATTCCTTGCCCATGTAGTCATAGGTGTCGGGTGGCAAAAAATGCGTATCTGCGTCGATGATCATTGCAATTGCTCCTGAAAATTTCCTCTAATCCCTGCCTATTTCCCTGGCACCCATCTCCAAAATGCAAAAACGACAATCAGCCGCAGATACACGCGGATGAGAACCCCAGGGCCGTCCTCTAGACGACGTTAAGATTGCACTTTTGTTCTTCGAACTTATCTGCGCTCATCCGCGTTTATCTGCGGCTCCAAACTGCTTTTGAAATTGCCTCTAGTTCGCCTGAGCGCCCGACGCTTTAATGAGTTTAGCGGTCTGCACGAGTTCGCTGTGAATAAACGCCGCAAACTGCTCCGGCGTGTTGGTTTGCGGATCGAGCCCCTGGCGCACGAACAGGTCGCGCATGTCGGGCATGCCGACGACCTTGACGATGCCGGCGTTGAGCTTGCCGATGACGTCCTTGTTTACGCCGGCGGGAGCGATGACGCCGTACCAGCCGTAGCGCTCGTAGCCCGGCACGCCCGATTCATCCACCGTCGGCAGCGACGGCATCACCGAGGTGCGCTTCAGCGTGCTGACCGCCAGCATCCTGATCTTGCGCGCCTCATACAGCGGCAAAGTGGCGGGGAAGCTGCCGAAGATCATTTCGATCTGGCCGCTGGCGAGAGCAGTGACGCCTTCCGCCACGCCTTTGTACGGCACGTGCGTGATGCTGACCTTGGCCATCGAATTGAACAGCTCGTTCGACAGATGCGCCGAACTGCCGATGCCCGACGACGCGTAATTGAGACTCCCCGGTTTGGCCCGCGCCAGCGCGATCAGCTCTTTGACGTTTTTTGCTGGCACGGACGGATGCGACACCAGCGCGAACGGCACGATGACGACGTTGGAGATCGGCGCGAAATCGCGCTCGAGGTCGTACGCAAGTTTCGCGCGCAACGCCGGCTGCACGACATCGGCCGCCGCCACCATCAACAACGTGTAGCCGTCCGCTGGCGATTTGGCGACGGCCTCGGTCGCGATCATGCCGCCGGAACCCGGCCGGTTTTCGACTATCACCGACCCGCCGAGGTATTCGGACAGTTTCTGCGCCAGCATGCGCGCCGTGACGTCGGTGCCGCCGCCTGCCGAGAACCCGACCAGGATGCGCACCGGTTTGAGCGGAAAAGTTTGCGCCGAAACAGCGCAGGAAAGTGCCAACCCTGCCGCGAGGCACCATCGCATCAACATATTCTCTCTCCTAGCAGCCTGTCGGGCTTAGCTGCCCGGAACTATTGATCAATGCTAATGTCATAAGATTATCCTGTTTAACGCTGCCGAGAGTGTTGCCATGGTTAATTTCCGTCCGATAGACCGCGCTACGCCCTATCTGCTGCCGCCCTCGGTGGAGGATTGGCTGCCCAAGGATCACCTGGCGCGTTTCGT
>CAMBSS010000225.1 GCA_945870465.1 Bordetella parapertussis
GAAATCGAGCGACACGTCTTCCTCGGGCGGCCTGATGCAATGCAGTATCCGGCCCATGCCGTGCACGACCGTCAGACGCGTCGCAATTTTGCGCCGCTCGGAGCCGCGCGCCGGCGGCTTGTCCGACCAATACATTGCCAGGTGGCCCATCACCGACAGCAACAGATCGTTGTCGTAAGTGCCGCCCAGATTGACGTCCGACGGCACGCCTTCCTTGGCCTTGATGTCGTCGATCAGCTGGTGCAAGGCCGGCAACGCCTTGCCCGCGCCGAAATAGCGGATCATCGGGTTGGGTTCGATGCTTTTCATGGCGCGCGCCGCCGCCTTGCGCATTGAAAGGTCAAAGTAATAATTGCACTCTGGGCCGGGCTTGGCCTGAATCAGATACTGCTTGCCGAAATGCGCAACAGTGCGCTCGGCGATCTCCTGCTTGAGCGGCGTCAGTCCGTCGGTCGACGATACGCCCAGCATCAGCGCCTTCAAGAATTCCTGCTCTACCGTGCCCTGCCCGTGCGCCCCCGGGTAAATATCGATAGCAGTGGTCGCAAAGCGCTTGGACTCGGCAAACAGGTAAAGACGCCCGAGTTCGCCCCACACCCGATCATCGACCGGACCATAGCGAAGCGAACTCCATTTCAGCTGCAACGTAAGCGTGCGCAGGGCGCGGGCGACGATCGCCGGCAAATCCTTTTTTATCGCGCCCGCGCCGCTGGCGCCGGCCTGGAACTGCTCGATGCACTGGTTGTAACAGCTGCCGAGCGTCTTCCAGAATTCGAATATCGAATTCCACAGCTTGCTCTCGCGGAATTTCTCCTGGCGGTCGGTGGCGAGGTAATCCTGGGACAGTTTGCGCTGATGGTTTTTCGCGGCCTGGTCGAGTAAATCATACAACTCGTACCGATAGTCGAGCTTGAAGCCCTCGGTGCGGCTGACCGAGTCGAGCCAGAACGTGACCTCTTCGAGGCCCTTGGTGGCATCGTTCGCAGGAAACTCGGAAATAAGCTCGCGAGCCTGCTTGGGATCCGCCATCGGATGATCGGGCTTGCCGCCCCCGAACAATGCCATACCACCGCCCTTTGTTGTTTATGCTAAACGGTTAGTGAAATTTACCGCGCAAACTCTTGAATATAGCCGCGGCAGGCGCCACTGTTACAGGACTTTCCTCACATTTGCCGGACGCGCCCTGCTGCCGAGCGGCCGCCACGCCGGCTACTTCGACGCCTCTTCGCCTTCCGGCCAGTTCTTGATGTAGCGCTTGAGCAGCCGGTTCTCGAAGCTCGTTTCCTTGATCACCGACTTGGCGACGTCGTGAAACGAAATAACTCCCAGCAGCTTGTCGCTGTCTTTCACCGGCAGATAGCGGATATGGTTCTTCGTCATGACTTCGCGCAAGTGGTCTAGCGTGTCATCGGGGCTGCCGCTGATCGGGTCGGCGACCATGACGTCGCGTATGCGCAGGTCGGCCAGGTTGCCGCTTTGCGCGGCGAGCGCTTTGAGCACTTCGCGAAACGTCACCATGCCCGTCATGCGCCCGCCCTCCATCACCACCAGCGAGCCGATATCGTTTTTCACCATCAGGCTGACCGCGTCCGTGACTTTCCCGTCGGGCGCCAGGCTGAATATGGTGCCGCCTTTCATATTCAGGATATCGCGGATCAGCATGGCAAGCTCCTCGCAACTGTGCGTAGTCGGCCATGATAGCAAGGTCAGGGGGGGAAGAGTGAAGAGTGAGGGGTGAGGCGGAAAAGCTGCCCCGCGGCAGCGCCGCTGTTTTTGCCTATTTCCTCACCCCTCACGCCTCACACCTTGCTCACAACCTTTCCGTCTCGCCTTGCGCTGGCCGCCATACCAGCAGACGCCTTTCGGCAACCGACACCACTGCGTCGAGCGCGAGTGCGAACGCGGTAAGCACCAGGATGCCGGCGAATACAGTATTGATATCGAAGGCGCCCTCAGCCTGCAGAATCAGATAGCCGACGCCGCGCGCAGAACCAAGATACTCGCCGACGACCGCGCCGACGAACGCCATGCCGACCGAGGTATGCAAGCTCGAAAATACCCACGACATCGCCGACGGCACGTAGACGGTGCGCAGCAACTGGCGCGAACTCGCGCCCAGCATGCGCGCGTTGTTGAGCACCACCGGGCTGACTTCCTTCACGCCCTGGTAAACATTGAAGAACACGATGAAAAAGACCAGCGTGATGCCGAGCGCGACTTTGGACATGATGCCGAGCCCGAACCACACGGCAAAAATCGGCGCGAGTATCACGCGCGGCATCGCGTTCATGGCCTTGATGTACGGATCGGCCAGCGCGGACGCGGTCGGCGACAAGGCGAGCCATAGTCCAACCCCGAGCCCGCCTGCGGTACCAATGCCGAATGCCAGCAGCGTTTCGATCAGCGTGACCAGCAGGTGCTCGTAGATCTTGCCGCTCGCGAACCACTCCCAGGTCTTCTGCAGGACGATCAGCGGTTTGCCGAAAAAGAACGCCGTATTGCGCGCGGCCTCTTCCGACCACAACAGCGGCTCGGTCATCAGATACCAGAACGTGAACACGCCGCCCAGCAGCAGCGCGTGATACAGCGCGAGCCGGGAACGCGCGTCAGTGCCGCTGGCTTTGCTCATAACCTTTCAGCACTTCGCTCTTCATGACGCGCCAGATTTCGGTGTGCAGCTGCACGAAGCGCGGCGTCATGCGGATTTCGGCCACGTCGCGCGGCCGCGGCAGGTCGATCACGAATTCACCGATCGGGCGCGTCGCCGGCCCCGCCGACAGCACCACCACCCGGTCGGACAACGCGATTGCCTCGTCCAGATCGTGCGTGATGAACACCACCGACTTGCGGTCGGCCGACCACAGTTCGAGCAGCTCGTTTTCCATCAACTGCCGCGTCTGGATGTCGAGCGCCGAAAACGGTTCGTCCATCAGCAGGATTTTAGGGTCGAGGATGAGCATCTGCGCGAGTGCCACGCGTTTTTTCATACCGCCGGACAACTGGTGCGGAAAGCGGCTGCCATGCGCGCTCAAACCCACGCGCGCAAGCCAGGCTTCAACCTTTTCACGCACGACATCCTCTGCAACGTCTCGATAACGCAGGCCAAGCGCGACATTGTCGTACGCCGTCAGCCACGGCAGCAGCGCGTCCGACTGAAACATGTAACCGGCATGGCGATTGATGCCCGCCAGCGCTCCGCCCAGCACGCTCACCTCACCGGCGGAAGTTTCCAGCAGTCCCGCCGCTATATTTAGAAGTGTCGATTTGCCACAGCCGGTCGGCCCCACTACGGATACGAATTCGCCAGCGCCTACCGTCAGCGTGGTGTCGCGCACCGCCGTATAGGTTTTACCGCCCGCGTCGCCGGCGACGAACGTAACGGTGATATTGGATAACGCGAGTGCGGGAGACTGTGCCATCGGTGGGAATTATAGCGGGGGCGAGACTCCAGCGTCCGGCCACCTGTTTCAACAGGCCTGCGAATTGAACGGCAGCTTTACGCTGTCCGTTCCTATTCGCTGAGCAAGTGCGGCGGACCCGTCCGCTACTTGCGGTATTTCTTCAGCGCCTTCTGCGCGAAACTGTTGTCGAAAGTTTTCGCGAGGTCGATTTTCGCCGCCTGCACCGTGGGCTCGAACGAATTGAGCACATTGAACACGTTCTTCGCTCCATCCAACGAAAACAAGCCGTCGGGTGAATAGCCTTCCATGTTTTTCAGCAGAGCAACCTTGTACATTGTCGGGTCGTCACCGTAGTACTCGGACGGCACGGTTGCGACTATCTCCTCGGGCCGCGCTTTCTGCAGCCAGAGATTGGCGCGTACCATCGCGTTGACGACGGCCTGTGCGGTGTTGGGGTTTTTCTTGACCCAGTCCGCCGGCGCGTAGATGCAGCCCGCGTGATAAGCACCGCCGTAGACTTCTTTCATGCCCTTGGCGGTACGCGTGTCGATGACCGGGATGATGTCGCCCGAAGCTTCGAGCCGCGCAATCACCGGGTCGAGGTTGGAAATGCCGTCGAGCTCGCCTTTGCGCATGACGGCAACCGCTCCAGCCGTCGCGCCGACGCCGACAAAGGACACTGCGTCGGGTTTCAGGCCGTCTTTCGCCAGCAGACTGCTGACCATCATGTTGGTGCTGGAGCCCGGCGCCGTGACGCCGATTTTCCAGCCCTTCATGTCTTTCGGCGATTTGTACTGCGTGATCTTGCTTTTATGCACGCCGAGCACGATGCCCGAGTAGCGGCCTTCGAGCGCTATGCCGACGATGTTGATGCCTTTCGCCTGCATGTTGATCGTATGCTCGTAAGCGCCGGACACGATATCGGCGCTGCCGCCGACCATCGCCTGCAATGCGCGCGCGCCACCCGGGAAATCGACGATCTCCACGGTGAGCCCTTCGTCTTTGAAGAAGCCGCGCCGCTCGGCAATCGTCAGCGGCAGGTAATACAGCAGCGGCTTGCCGCCGACCGCGATGGTGATTTTCGGTTTCTCGAGCGCCTGCGCCAGCGCGCCGCCCGACACCATGCCGAGGGTGGCGAGTGCAAGCAGAAATAACGTTCTGGTAATACGCATGATCTCCTCCGACTGAACCTACGATTTGCGAGCGATGCTCACATAGCAGGCGGGGGGGTGTCAAGCTAATGGCTTCATTACAGCTTCACCGCAAAGGGTTAAAGGTCAGGCCCGATTGGGCTTACTCCATTTACTCGATAGTCACGCTTGACGTTAATCACGTGTCGCGTTACTATTTTTCGTGGTCAAGACCTTCAAATGCGTTGACACGCAAGCTCTTTCGAGGGGCGAGCGGGTCAAGCGGTTTGCGAACATTGCGTCTGTGGCGCGACGCAAGCTGCGACAACTGGAGATCGCGGGCCAATTGGACGACCTGCGGGTGCCGCCTGGCAATCGACTTGAAGCCCTGAAAGGCGATCGCGCTGGGCAGCACAGCATCCGGGTAAATGATCAGTTCCGTTTGTGCTTCCGCTGGACGGGCACAGGCGCCGAAGATGTCGAGATCGTGGATTATCACTGACGGAGAATACTGATGCGTAAGCTCAAGCCTGTAACGCCCGGCGAACTCTTGCTGGAAGAGTTTCTAAAGCCGATGGGGATCAGCCAGTACCGGTTGGCAAAGGAGATCGGCGTGCCTGCGCAGCGTATCGGAGATATTGTGGCCGGCAAACGGGCCATTACTGCCGACACCGACTTGCGCCTGTGCCGGTTTTTCGGCCTTACCAACGGCTACTGGCTGCGCGCCCAAGCGGCCCACGACACCGAAGTCGCGGAACGCGCCATGGGTGCAATGCTTGGGAAGATCAAGCCGTGGTCTAGCGCCGAGGCTCATGGAAGTCGCGCCTTAACCCGCGCTTGAAGTAAAGCATCATTCAATCGGGACACACTTCTCTTCCAGACCCACGCCTCTCGCCTCACGGCAATCTAGATAACTCCACGCGCCTTCAAGGCCTGCCGGGCCACATCGTCGTACCCGAGCGCTGCCAGCACTTCAGCATTGTGCTCACCCAGCTTGGGACCTATCCACTCAGTTGCTCCCGGCGTCGCCGACAATTTGGGCACGATGCCGGGCAACTTGACCGGCTTGCCGTCCGGCAGTTTGTGCTGCTCCAGCATGCCGCGCGCAATGTAATGGGCGTCTTTGACGATATCGGCAACGTCGAACACCTTGCCGGACGGCACCTGTGCTTTTTCGAGTGCCGCGAGTACGTGATCGAGATCGTGCCGGCGCGTCCAGTCGGCGATTGCGCCATCGAGTTCCGCGGTGCGCGGCACGCGCCCGGCGTTGGTGGCCAGCGTCGCATCGTCGGCGAGATCGGCACGCCCTATCGCCGTCATCATGCGTTTGAAGATTGCATCGTTATTGGCGCCCACGATGACGAAC
>CAMBSS010000226.1 GCA_945870465.1 Bordetella parapertussis
TTGTCGCGTGCGTGTGCATGACAGATCTCCTCGTTGGTTGGTCCCAACACAGAGAAAAAACCGTTCGTGCACACGCCGTTTCTTATCATCCTACATTCAACGTCTTGATTTTCACAGCATTTCAATTGAAAAAGCCGGGGTAACATCAGCCGCTATCCCCCCTCCTGCGGGCGCGTCAATTCCGCACATTCCGCGCCGTTCGTTCAATTCAGGCGACCGTCCATCCGTCGATCATGGCAATACGCGCGCGGCCTTTTTAAGATGGCACTCATCAGCTGGCGGACAGGCAAACGCCACTTTGCACGGGGCAGCATCATGGGCAAGCTCAACGACACGACCGAGGCACTACTGTTGCAGGCGATAGCAGACGCCACCGCCAACATGCGGCCGTGTCCGCCTTTGACGTTTTCCACCGCTGGAAAATTCGCCATCCACGGCTGGATCGCCAATGCCGCGGACGGTTTCGACCACTACGTCATTACGGACGCGGGCCACCAGGCCCTGCTGGGCTGGCAACTGCGCGCTAAAAGCTAGTCCGGCACGACTTTCCCGGCGCTTACGACAGCGCGACCAGCCCGATTTTTACAAACCCAGGATACGTCCGATTTCAGCGATGTACTGACCGCCCTTCACGCCATCGGCGACAACCTCGTCCTTGACGCGCTCGAACACGTCGCGCACGCCGTGCAACCCCTCCGTCACCCAATGGTCGCGGCGCACCGGCGAGTTGAGCACGTTCTTCAGGGTTTCGACCTCGTCCCTGAGGCGCTGAATATCGCGCGAATCGCCGGAGAGTTTTTTCAGGTCCTGCTCGAGCGCGGCAATCAGGCGGGCGGCGGCCTCGAAATTTACCTCGCGGGTGCTGCTGTCATTTTCGCTGGCCACGGTAACCTTTCAATGGATGGACGACTCATCGCAACGGCAACGCACGCGCCGTTTCCCGATGTTGCAAGCATAGCGCCAATTTATGCGCGTTTGCAGTTCGCGCGATACAGAAAGGACTGACTCATAGTAATATTCCCGTTTGAACGCGCACAAATTGCCGACGACGCATGGCTTGCGGCGAATTCCTGGTACAACAGGCTCGATTTCATCAGGGGGGAGATTCATGAGAGCAGACATCTACCGCATCGCGTGCGCGGCCCTCGCGGCAATACTGGTCGCAGGCTGCGCATCGCCGCACTCGGGCAACCGCAGCCCGCGCACCACCGCCCTGATCATGTCAGGCGACGTCGTGTCGTACGGCTCGCCCGGATTCGGCCCGCGCGTCAGCATCTCGGAAGTGGATGGCAAGCCGGTGGCGGAACCTTATGGCCCACTCGAACTCGCCCCCGGCCGGCACACGGTGACGCTCGCGTGCGACGGTTCGACCAATCCCCATACGCTGACCATGGCGGCGGGCGAAGTCTATCAATTCCTCGTCCGCACGGCCGGCGCCAAAGGCTGCGTCGCCACCCTCGCCCGCGTGCGCACGACCAACCCTTAAAAGACCTGCATATGCCGCACGAATACCAGCCGCTGGTGGCCGCGCCAGCGGAGCGCAACGAACCGGCCCTGTGGTTCGCATTCCATCGCGGCGAATTGCTGCTCGCGCGGATCGACGACGAAGCGCGACTGCCGCGCTGCCGCGACATTTCCGAACTCGGCGTCAGCACCGTGCGCAGCCTGTATCTGGGCACCTACGGCGGCGAGCATTGCTATGTCTCCGAGCTCGAGCACGCGGACGAGTTGCCGGACGGCCATGCGATGCAGGGACTGCGTTCGGTATTCGGTATCGTCGAAGAACCGCTGGCCGTACTCGCCGGCCGCGCGTTCCAGATCATGGAATGGGACCGCAATCACCAGTTCTGCAGCCGCTGCGGCACGCCGACCGTCGCGCGCAGCGAAGAACGCGCGCGCGCCTGCCCCAAGTGCCGGTTCACCGTTTATCCGCCGGTCTCGCCGGCTATCATGATCTTGATCATGCGCGGCCGCGAAGTGCTGCTCGGGCGCAAAAAGGGGTGGGCGCCGGGACGCTACAGCGCGCTCGCCGGCTTTGTCGAGCCCGGCGAAATGCTCGAAGACACGGTGCGGCGCGAGACGCGCGAGGAAGTCGGCGTCGAAGTGGAAAACATCCGCTACTTCGGCAGCCAGCCATGGCCTTTCCCGCATTCGCTGATGGTGGCGTTCACCGCGGATTACGCCGGCGGCAAAATCACGCCGGACGGCGTGGAGATAGAAGAAGCGCGTTTTTTTGATGCGGAGCAATTGCCGCAACTGCCGCCCAGCATCAGCATTTCACGGCGCCTGATTACAACGGTGTGCGCGAGGCTTGCGCGCGGCGAGGAAGTCTGACCGCTCCGCCTCCAAAGCATCTTAGAGCCATCTCAAAAATGCTAAAACGACAAACAGCCGCAGATAAACGCGGATAAACGCAGATAAGTTCAAAGGCTTTAACGTCGGCCAGAGGGTGGCCTTGGATTTTAATCTGCGTTTATCTGCGGCTCCAGGTAGTTTTTGAGACTGCTTATTAAGCGGTTTCCAGTTTCTTCCACACGCAGGCGCCGCGGCTTGCCGTATCGATTTCGGCGAGCTGTTTCTCGTGCTCGGCGATTTCTTCCGCACTGGCCGCCAGCACCACCAACTCAAGCTTGCCGGCGGCACGACGCGTTTCAGCCTGCGCCTGCGGCGTGGGCGCAGCGTCTATCATCAGGCTGTCCTGGCCGCGCGTCAGCGCCAGATACACTTCAGCGAGCAGATTGGCGTCGAGCAACGCGCCGTGCAGGGTGCGCGTCGAATTGTCTATCTGGTAGCGCTCGCACAGCGCGTTGAGATTGTTTTTCTTGCCTGGGTACAGTTCGCGCGCCATGCGCAGCGTGTCCACCACCTGCGGGCAATATTCGGCGATCGGCTTGAGATCGAGCAACCCGAACTCGGCGTCGAGAAACGCGCAGTCGAACGCCGCGTTGTGGATGATGAGTTCGGTACCGCTGACGAATTCGAGCAGCTCTTTCGCGATGTCGCCGAACTTCGGCTTGTCGCGCAAAAATTCTTCGGTGAGACCGTGCACCTGCAAAGCGCCCTCTTCGCTGGCGCGCCCCGGATTAACGTAGCGATGAAAATGGTTGCCGGTCAGCCGCCGGTCGACGATTTCGACCGCCGCGATTTCGATCACGCGGTGGCCGAGCTTGGGGTCGAGGCCGGTGGTTTCAGTGTCAAGAATGATTTGGCGCATACTCTACGGAGAGGCGAGAGGGGAGAGGCGAAAGGTGGAAAGTTCTCCAGCCGCTCCCGCTTTACGCCTCTCTCCCCTCTCCTCTCTCCTCTCGACCAACCGAGGCGCAGCCTCGGTTGGCCAGTTCATCGGCGCGTTCGTTGCCGTCGTGTCCGGCGTGGCCCTTGACCCACAGCCATTCGATATCGTGCTCGCGCGCGAGATCATCGAGCTGCCGCCACAGGTCTTCGTTTTTCACCGGCTTCTTGTCCGAGGTTTTCCAGCCGCGCTTTTTCCACGCATGTATCCACTCGGTGATGCCCTGCTGCACGTATTTCGAATCGGTGTGCAGCCTGATATGGCATTTGCGGTTCAGCGCCTCGAGTGCGCGGATCACCGCCGTGAGTTCCATGCGGTTGTTGGTGGTATGCGGTTCTCCCCCGCACAGTTCACGCGTGCGGTCGCCATAGCGCAGCAGCACACCCCAGCCGCCGACGCCCGGATTGCCTTTGCATGCGCCGTCCGTATAGACCTCGACCTCGCCGCCGGTCATTGCATTTCAACAGTGTTGCGCGCGGCGGCCGGCCGGTCGTTGTCCTGTGTCTTGGGCACTACCGACAGGTTGGGCCGGCGCACAGCCTCTTCGCGCCATTTGGGCATGATGACGCGCATACCGCGCACGTGCTTCACAACGTGCAGGAAATAAACCCCGCCCGCGATCGGCCACCAACGGTCGCCGGCGGCCTCCATGAAATGAAAACGCTGGATCCACTTGTCCTGCGCGAAAGGCGGCACGTAACAACCCATGCGGCCGGCGGTGATCTCGAGTTCGAGCAGCGCCAGCCAGTCTTTCAGGCGCGGCAGCGTAATGAATTGCGCATCCCACGGATAAGCGTCGGGCGTGCGGTTGAACATGCGGCGCACACCCCACAGGCTCCACGGATTGAAGCACGCAATCACCGCCTGCCCTTCCGGCATCAGCACACGCTGGACTTCGCGCAGTATCTGGTGCGGGTTGACGCTGAATTCGAGCACATGCGGCAGTACCAGCAAATCGATGCTGTTGCTGGCAATCGGCAGATCGCGAAAACGCGCGTGCAGCCCCGCCGGACCGTCCCGCGCGACGCGACACTTGAGTGGGATACGACTGGCGCGCAGGAAATCGTGCTCCGGCAGGCCCAGTTGCAGCGCGTTGTAGCCGAACACGTCGGCGACCGCTTCATCGACATATTTAAGCTCGCAATCGAGCAGATAGCGCCCCAGCGGCGTGGCCAGCCACGCGGCAGGCGATTGGACATCCGTCAACGTTGACATGCGGGCAGTTTAAAACAAAGATACGGGCTGTGCATCAATCTCTGCAGGCATCCCGACATGAATGACATCAGCGCGAATCACATCGACGTCTATCCCGTGCGTGCGTTCCAGGACAATTATGTCTGGACCCTGAGACAGGGCAGCAATGCCGCGGTAGTCGATCCCGGCGATGCCAAGCCGGTGCTGGCTTACCTCAAGGCGCAGAAACTAAAGCTCACCGCCATTCTCAATACCCATCACCATGCCGATCACGTCGGCGGCAACGCGGAACTGCTCGAACACTTCCCGGTGCCGGTATACGGCCCCTATGATGAGCGCATTCCGACCGTCAGCCACCGCGTGCGCGAAGGCGACCGCTTCACGCTGCAGGAATTCGGCGTCGAATTCGAGGTGTTCGAAATCCCGGGGCACACCAAAAGCCATATCGCGTTTTACGGCGGCGGCATGCTGTACTGCGGAGACACGCTGTTCGCCTGCGGCTGCGGCCGCCTGTTCGAAGGCACGCCGGCGCAGATGTACGACTCGCTCGCCAAGCTCGCGCAGCTTCCCGCGGCAACACGCGTTTACTGCGGCCACGAATACACCATGGCCAATATCAAGTTCGGCAAAGTCGTCGAAGCGGGCAATGCCGAACTCGCTAAATGGGAACAGGCGGCCGGCGCCCAGCGCGCCAAAGACGAACCGACCCTGCCCTCCACCCTGGCGCAGGAAAAACTCGCCAACCCCTTCCTGCGCTGCGACCAGCCGGAAGTCATCGCGGCAGCCAGCAAGCACGCCGGAAAGCCGTTAAAAGACCCCGTTAGCGTGCTCGGCGCGATCCGCGAATGGAAGAATAATTTCTAGTCCGGAATCAGACGTTTAGCATTGATTTTTTTCAGGAATTTGCCTTGACTGGGCGAACGCAGATTGGTTACCATGGCTGCGTTAAAAATAAGACCGGACTGGCACCTGATGCAGCCACAAGTCAGAGCCGCGCTGATCGCAGCCGGATTCCTAATTCTCACTTATTCCCCGTTGTCGCTTTCTGCCGAGGCTTCTTCCGGCGGACAACGTACGACCTCTGCCGACGCTCCTTCCGGCGGGCCGCGTACAACTGCTGCTGATGTTCCGGCGGAACCGCTCACGCTGCGCAGCGCGACCCTGGATGCCGCCCCAACCGCATCCGCCACAAGCGACGAAAGCGAACGCGCAGCGCCCGCCCTTCAAGCGCCGCCCACTGCAACGGTACCGCCCCCCCTGCGGCCACCCATCGTGATGGACCTGACCACCGCGCCGACCAGCCTGTGGCAGCGCATACGCACCGGCTTCGGCCTGCCCGACATGACGAGCCCGCTCGTCACCGAGCAGGAAGAAT
>CAMBSS010000227.1 GCA_945870465.1 Bordetella parapertussis
GAAACGTGTCGATGTAGTAAAGCATCACTGCGATCACTTCGAAATCAGCGTTGGCCTTGCACGCGGCAACGTCGCGCACCAGGCGCTGCAAAGTGTGCACCACGTAGCCCAGTGAGCGGTGCTCCTGCTTGATGATCGCGATCGCCGAATCCTGCGGCGTCGTTGGTTTCGTATCAGCGGTAATCATGGCATGGCCCTCATTTGTCGGCAGCGCCGTCTTCGTCCATCAGAATGCGCTGCGCGGGCCCTTCGAGATCGTCGAACTGCCCACCGCGCAACGCCCACCAGAACACGGCGCCGATCAGGAACGCCAGCACCAGGCTCAACGGCACCAGCAGGTAAACGATATCCATGCGCGGCTAGCTCGCAGGCGCCAGCAGCGGGAGCCGCGCCGCCGCCGGCCGCGGCGCGTGGCGCAGCAATCGCAGCGCATTCGCGACTACGAGAATAGAACTGGAGGCCATGCCGACGCCCGCCAGCAGGGGCGATACGTAGCCGCATGCAGCAAGCGGGACCGCTGCCAGGTTGTAGGCAAATGCCCACGTGAGATTCTGGCGCACGACGCGGAAGGTGGCATCCGACACGCGCACCGCAGCCAGCACAGCATCCAGCCGGCCGGACAGCAGGACCACGTCGCTGTTGCCGCACGCAATGGCAGCGCCGCCGCCCATGGCGATCGAGACGTGCGCGGCAGCCAGCCCGGCTGCATCGTTGACGCCATCGCCTATCATCGCCACCACCGCGCCGTCCTGTTGCAGACGCTGTACGTAAGCGAGCTTCTCGTCAGGCGCGGCACCGCCGAGATAAGTGGCAATGCCGAGTTCGCGCGCGACGTGGGCGACGATTGCAGGGCGGTCGCCCGACAGCATATGCACCTGCCTGCCCATGCCGGCCAGCGCGCCGACTACCGCACGTGCCTGCGCGCGCAGCGGATCGACAAAAGTGAACAGCGCTATCCAGCCGTCTTCATTGCCGAGTGCCACTACCGTCACATCATCGGCGACGAATGCGAGATCCGGCGGCAGCTCGTAAGCGCCGAGTTCCGCGACGAACTGCGGACTGCCAAGCCGCATGCGCATGCCGTTCAGCGTCGCCTCGACACCGGCGCCGGGGACTGACTTGCATTCCGCGCAACCGTGCTGAGCGAAAACAGGCGCGGCGGCGGCGAGGGCACGCGCAATCGGGTGGGTGAAACCGGTTTCGAGCGCGGCAGCCAGCGCCAGGCACTCGTCGCGCGTGCGCCGATTGCGGCCAGGCGCGAGCGGGATCACGCCCACCAGCCGCATATCGCCGGTGGTCAGCATGCCGGTTTTATCGAAAACGAAATGCGTGACGCGCGCCAGGTTTTCGATGGCGTCGCCGCGCGTAACCAGCACGCCGTGTGCGTGCAATGCGCCGGTCGCGGCGGCCAGTGCAGCCGGCGTGGCAAGCGACAGCGCGCACGGGCAGCTCACCACCAGCACTGCCACCGTCACCCACAGCGCGCGCGCCGGGTCGATCTGGAACCACGCCACCGCCACCACCGCGGCGATAGCGCACAGCGCCAGCACGAAATAGCGCGCCACGCGGTCCGCGCTGCGCGCGATGCGCGGCCGCTCTGCGGCGGCGCGGTCGAGCAGGCGCAGGATGCCGGCGACCACGGTGTCGGCGCCGACACGCGTAATGCGCATCACGAGCGGACTGCCGAGATTGAAGGAACCGCCGATCAGTTGATCCCCGCCGCGTTTGGGCCGCGGGCGTGATTCGCCGGTCAGCAGGCGCTCGTCGAGTTCGCTCTCACCCGTGACGACCACGCCGTCGGCGGGCACCGCCGCACCGGGACGCACTTTCACGTGGTCGCCACTGCGCAAACCGCCGGCGGCAACCATTTCCGTCTGCTCAGACAGAGGCCAGTCCACCAGGCGACTGGCAACCGCCGGCACCTGGCGCGCGAGTTCTTCCTGCGTCGTCGCCGCCTTCATGCGCGCCGTCATCTCAAAGAAGCGCGCAGCCAGCAGCAGGAACACAAACATGGTGACCGAATCGAAATAGACATCGCCGCTGCCGGTTAACGTGGCAACGACGCTTGCGGCGAAAGCCGCGCCTATGCCCAGCGCAACCGGCACGTCCATGCCGGCACGTCCCGCGCGCAGGTCGCGCCAGGCGCCGCTGAAAAACGGCGCCGCGGCATACAACACCACTGGCAACGTAAGTATCAGGCTGGCGACGCGCATCAGCTGCCCGATGTCCGGCGTCATTTCGCCGTTCGTCACGTACACGGGCACCAGGTACATCATGACCTGCATCATGCCGAAGCCGGCGACGAACAGCCGCCACAGCGCGCGGTCGCGCTCCCCGCGCCGCCCCTGTTCGGCGCGCTTCCGGTCGTACGGATACGCGCGGTAACCGAGCGCCGCCACCGCTTCGAGAACGGCTCCCAGCCGCGTGATGCGCGCGTCCCAGCGCACCAGCGCACGGTGGGTTGCATAGTTGATTTCGATGCCCGACACGCCCGGCAGCCCCGCAATGCGCTGCTCGATCAGCCAGACACACGCAGCACACGTGATGCCTTCCAGCATCAGCGACGCTTCGCGCGCATGATCGCCGAGGTCGCGCGCCGCTGCGCCTTCTACTTCGGGAATATCGTAAGCAACCAGGTCGCGCACTTCCTGCGGCAAGCTGTCCTCGCGCAGCGGCAACGCACTGCGGTGCCGGTAATAGGAAGTCAGGCCGTTGTCGGCTATGGTCTGCGCGACCGCCTGGCAACCGGCGCAGCACATCGCGCGCGCGGCGCCGTCGATCGCAACCGCAAGCTGCAGTCCGCGCGGCACCGGCAGGCCGCAGTGATAACACTGCGCACCAAGCCCTTTTGCTTCAGATATCGTGGCCACCGGCTTGCCCGTTCGGAATTATGGATATTGGCAAGCATGGTAGGTGCGGCCGACGGCTACGGACTTGATGCAGATCAAACGATTGACTCGGTCGCGCGCCCTTTGTGCCGACAGCGGAAAGAGGAGGCGATTGGTGTAAAGTCTGCGCTTTAGTTCTCCAGACGCGCCAACGAGGCGCGGCCCCCCATGACACTCGAACTCGCCGTCAACAACGAACCCGCCAAGGCACAAACCGCGAAATCATTTTCGCGCACGATCGCAGAATTTGCGCAGGACGTCGATTACGCAGCGCTGCCGCAGCGGCTGCGCGATTTCGCCCGCTTTCACATTCTCGACGTCGTCGGCACTGCGCTGGCAGCCACCAAGTTCGAATTCGCCCAGCGCGCTTTGAACGGACTTGCCGCCATGGCCGAAGGTGGATCGGTGACGGTGCTGGGCATGGGCGTCACCCTGCCGCTGAAAGACGCCGTGATCATGAACGGCATACTCGCGCACGGTCTCGACTACGACGACACGCATCCGGGCGGCCCCGTGCATCCGAGTTCCTCGGCTTTTCCGTGCGTGCTCGGCGTCGCCGAATTTCTCGATCGCAGCGGCAGCGATTTGCTCACGGCCTATCTGCTCGCGGTGGAAATCTCCACTCGCGTCGGCATCGCGACCAATGGCGCCCTGCTGAAGGCGGGCTATCACACCACCGGGGTGGCCGGGCACATGGGGTGCGCGGTCGGCGCGGGTCATTTAATGCGGCTCAACGCGGAGCAGCTCGTATACGCGCAAGGGCTCGCCGGCAGCACCGCGTCCGCGCTGGCCGAACATCGCGCTGATGGCGCCTGGAACAAGCGGTTCCATCCCGGCTGGGCCGGCGCTGGCGCGATCACCGCCGCGAGTCTCGCGCGCAGCGGGTTCATCGGCACGCAAAAAATATACGAAGGCCAGGACGGGCTGTTCCGCAGCCATGCAGGCACTTACCTTGCGCTGGTGCAGCCCGACGCTTTGGTAGACGGGCTCGGCACGACGTGGCGCACGGAAGAAGTCGCGGTCAAGCCGTATCCGGTGTGTCACATGCTGCACGCGTGCATCGATTCGGTGCTCGCGCTCAAGCGGCAGCATGATTTCAGGGTCGACGACATCGCCGAAATCCGCGCACTGCTGCATCCCGCGGTCTTTCACAGCGTGTGCGAAAACCCGGAGCTGCGGCGCAACCCGGCGAGCGATTACATCGCGAAGTTCAGCGTTTATTACACGCTGGCGGCGGCACTCGTGCGCGGGCGCTGCGGCTTCGCCGAACTGGAACACGAAGCGCTCACCGATCCCGCCATCCTCGCGCTCGCGGCGCGGGTGACTTACGACGCCGACCCCGCATCGCTCTATCCCGAATATTTCTCCGGCGGCGCCGTCATCACGCTGAAAGACGGCAAGACGTTCAGGCACGTGGACAAGATCAACCGCGGCGCCGGCGAGCGTGCGCTGAGCGGCGACGAGATCGGCGCCAAGTTCCTGGAAAACGCCGAGCTCGTCACCTCCCCAGCGCGCGCGCGGGAGATCCGCGATATCGTGCTCGACCTCGAACGGCATAGCGCGCGTGAATTAGCGCACTCGCTCCGCCGCTTGTAACTCCGCCGTGCGTTCGCCGAGGCGGCGCTGATAGGCGCACTGGCGGACTGGTTTGCGGTGGTTGCCCGGTTCCGCCGTTCGTTCGACGACTTCGTGCGCAACCTCATCGTCAAGCTCAAAACCGACCCGCTGTACCGGTTGAAGGGCGGGCAGGTCCGCGATCAGCTGCTCGCGAGCCCGGCAGTTGGCGAATATCTGCAGGAAATGTGGGCGCAACTGCGGGACTGGCTCAAGAGCGATCTCGCCAGCGCGGACTCAAGTATCAAGGCCCAGGTCAACTCCGCGGTGCTGGATGTCGGCAAGGAAACTGAACGCCGATCCGCAGATCATGCAGTGGCTCAACGAAACCGCCGAGCGCATGGCGACATGCGCCAGTCGAACGAAACCGGGAGAAGGCCGGAAAGTTCATTGCGGACCAGGGAAGCGCATGGGACGACCGCCACATGGTGGAGCAGATCGAACTCAATATCGGCAAAGACCTGCAGTACATCCGGATCAACGGCGCGCTGGTAGGCGAACTGGTCGGTCTCTTGCTCTTCGGTTTAAATCGCCTGCTGACTGGATGAACCGGGCGCAGCGAGCGGATCTGACTGCGCGCTAGTCAGCCGCAAGTTTTGCGCTGGTGACTACCTTCGCCCACTTCGCGAGTTCTTCGTTATAGCGCGCCTTGAATTCGGCGGGCGGAGTACCCGCGGGTTCCACGCCGACCGCATTCCAGCGTTCGCGCATGTCGGGCGCCTGCATGATGCGGATGGCGTCGGCGGCGATTTTTGCGAGCACCGGCTTGGGTGTGCCGCGCGGCGCGAACAATCCGTACCACACGTCGACTTCGTAACCCGGCAGCCCGGCTTCGATGACCGTCGGCACGTCGGGCATTTGCGTCGAGCGCTTGAGTCCGCTGGTGGCCAGCGCCTTGACCTTGCCGGCCTTGATCATCGGCAGTTGCACCGGGATGCCGCCGAAGTAGACCGACATCTGGCCGCCGATCAGGTCATTCAGCGCCTGCGGCCCGCTCTTGTACGGCACGTGCACGATATCGACGCCGGCGAGCAGTTTGAAAAGCTCGCCCGCCATCTGGTCCGAACTGCCGCTGCCGCCGCCCGAGCCGAACGTCAATATTCCGGGCTTCGCCTTGGCGAGCGCGATCAGGTCTTTAATCGAATTGACCGGCGATGACGGGCTTACGCTCACCGCGTTGTTGCGCGACGAGAGCTGGGTGACGGGTTCGAAATCGCGCAACGCATCGTATGGCAGTTTTCGGTAATAGGCCGGCGCGATTGCGAACGAGCTCGATGCGAACAACACTGTATAGCCGTCGGGCGCTGATTTCGCCACCAGGTCGGCGCCGATATTGCCGCCCGCGCCG
>CAMBSS010000228.1 GCA_945870465.1 Bordetella parapertussis
AGTCACTAACATTGACCGATGTCGCAATCCGGGCGCTCAATGAACGGCTCGGATTACGAACATGAAAAGCCGGGGTAACATCAGGGGTTGGGGTGGGGGCAGGTTGTAATGGTAATAAGCAAAAGCTGAAAGGAGAGTTGCTTTGAAAGCGCAGAAAAAACCGCCCACGTGGCCGGATGAAATCTACGACGTATTCAAGCAGGTGAATATTCGGCAGGTCGCGTATGTGCCGGACGCCGGGCATACCCGGCTGATCAACCGCTGCCACGCCGACAAGAGCATGAAAGTGATTTCGCTCACCACTGAGGAAGAAGGCGTGGCCATGCTCGCGGGCAGCTGGCTCGGCGGCGACCGCGGCGCGCTGCTGCTGCAATCGTCGGGTGTGGGCAATTGCATCAACCTGCTCTCCATCATGCAGGAGTGCCGCTTTCCGCTGCTGATGATAGTCACCATGCGCGGCGAGTGGGGAGAGTTCAATCCATGGCAGATCGCGATGGGGCAGGGCACGCCGCCGGTGCTGCAGAACGCCGGCGTGATCGTGCAGCGCGCCGACCGCGCGGAAGAAATCGCCGAGCACGTGTTCGCCGCCGCGCAACTGACATTCAACACCTCGCGTCCGGTCGCACTGCTCATTTCGCAACGCGTCATCGGCTTCAAGGACTGGAGCAAATAACCATGGACAAAAAAATCAAGGCAACACTCGACCGGCGCGCCTGCATCAACCAGATACTGGCAAAGCGCGGCGACGCGCTGATCGTCACGGGACTGGGTTCCTCGTGCTACGACGTCGGTGCTGCCGGCGATCATCCCAATACTTTTTACCTGTGGGGCGGCATGGGCGCGGCAGCGATGATGGGCCTGGGACTCGCACTCGCGCAGCCCAAGCGGCAGGTCATCGTCATCACCGGCGACGGTGAAATGCTGATGGGCCTCGGCGCACTCGCGACCATAGGCACGCAGGGCCCGCGCAATCTCGCAATTGTCGTCATCGACAACGAGCTTTACAGCGAAACCGGCATGCAGCCAACGCACACCAGCCGCGGCGTCGATCTCGCAGGCATGGCCAAGGCCGCGAAATTTCCGCGTACCGCCACCATTAACACTGCGGCGCAGATGAAGTCGTGGGTGCCGAAACTATACGCGCCCGCAGGTTCCGCGTTCGTCGCCATCAAGGTCAACCACACGCGCTACCCGATGGCTATCCGCCTGCGCGATGGCGCCCACATCAAGAACCGTTTCCGCGAAGCCCTGCTCGGCAACGCGGCATTCGATTAGGGGAAAGCCATGAAAGCCGAAACTTTGCCATCGCCGCTGCTCGCGAAAGAGCTGATCGATTTTCTGCAGGGATTGCAGATAGAGAAAGTGCCGGCGCCGGTCGCGGACATCGCCAAATGGTGTTTGCTGGATTCTCTGGGCTGCGCGTTGTTTGGCTCGAAGCAGGAGTGGGCGCGCATCATGCTTGAAGAAATGTCGGCCGAAGGCGGGCAGGGTGTCAGTACCGTGATCGGCCGCGACAAGCCGCTGCCGGCGCCGGCAGCCGCGCTGTGCAACGGTACTGCGGCGCATGGCTTCGAACTCGATGACCTGCTCGACGAGCCCATCGTGCATCCCGGCGCCATCATCATTCCCGCGGTGCTGGCGACCGCCGAAAGCGTCAATGCCTCCGGCGCGCGCCTGCTGCTCGGCGTGATCGCCGGTTACGAATCGATGAACCGCATCGGCCTTGCGATGGGGCTGGAGCCCGCGCATCGCGGCTTTCACAAGACTACCCTCGTCGGCCCAGTGGGCGCCGCAATCGCGGCAGGCGTGGTGATGAATCTTTCGCCGGCGCAGTTGCTCACGGCAGCAGCGCTCGGCTGCTCGACCGCCTCGGGTGTTAAAAGCTACGCCGCGGGCACCGGCGGCGGCATGATGAAGCGCATGCATGCCGGCCGCGCGGCGGAGTCCGGCGTGCGCATGGCGCAGCTCGCCGCGCGCGATTTCAGCGCGCCGCCTTCCGCCATCGACGGGCGCTTCGGCCTGCTGGAATGCTTCGGCGGCAAGGACATCAAGCCGGAAGAGCTGACGAAGAACCTCGGCAAGAGCTGGGCGACCGAAAACGTCTACGTAAAGGTCTATTCCTGCTGCAGCTGGATACAAGCGGCGGTGCAGCAGCTGGTTGCGTTGCGCGGCGACAAGCCGCTCGCGCCTGGCGACATTGCAAAAATCCGCATTGGCGTCAGTTCTTACGCGACGAAGAACAACGGCGCGGTCGCGCCGCCCGACATCATGGGCGCCCAGTATAGTTTTCCGTATTGCGCGGCGCTTGCGGCCACCGCGGATCCCGCCGACCCTGCGATGTACACGGAAAAAGAGATCAACAATTCCGCGCGCCGCGAGCTCGCGCGCCGCGTTGAGCTTTACGTCGATGCCGAGATGGAAGCGGCATATCCCAAGCATTACGGTTCGCGCGTCGAAGTGCAACTGGCCAACGGCAAGTCATTGCAAAGCTTCGTGATGGACCCGCACGGCATGCCAGCCGACCCGGTCACCGAGCCGGAGCGCATTGCAAAATTCAAGCGGCTCGCCGCGCCCGTGCTGGCCGCCAACACGACGGAAGAAATCATCCGCAAAGTGCGCGCAGTCGAAACGCTGAAATCGGCGCGCGAGCTTTCGGCTTTGCTGCGCAATTAAAGCGGTTTAAGCCGCAGATGAACGCAGATAAACGCGGATGAGATCAAAAGCAAATCTGTCAGGTAATACGGTCTATCCGCGTTCATCCGCGTGTATCTGCGGCTAATACTGGTTTTTAAAAATATTTGAAGTGCAGGAGGGGCGAATGAATATTCCTAAAGCGGTTTTTGCAGCGGTTGCGGTGCTCGCCGCCGGCGCGGTATTCGCGCAATCCTATCCCGTCAAACCGATACGTCTGGTGGTGCCGTTTCCGCCCGGCGGCCCGGCTGACAGCGTGGCGCGCGTGCTGGCGCAAAAACTCACCGAAGTCATCGGCCAGAATGTGGTCGTCGACAATCGCGCCGGCGCGACCGGCACCATAGGCGCAGGCCTCGTCGCCAAGTCGCCGCCCGACGGTTACACACTGCTGCTGGGCACCAGCAACGAGCTCGCGATGAGCCCCGGACTCTTCGACAAGCTGCCGTACGATCCGGTGAAGGATTTTGCGCCGCTGTCCAACGTGATCAACTTTCCTAACATCCTGGTCGTGAATCCGCATTTGCCGGCGCGCACGGTGGCGGAACTCGTGGCGCTTGCGCGCGCGAAGCCGGGGCAATTGAGTTTCGCGACCTCGGGCATAGGCAGCACCAATCATCTGACCGGCGTCGTGTTCCAGGACATCCAGAAGGTCAAAGTCAATTACGTGCCGTATAAAGGCGGCGGTCCGGCGGTCACCGACCTGATGGGCGGCCACGTCGATTCCATGTTCGCGACCATGCCGTCCGTCGTGCCGTTCGTGAAAAGCGGCAAGCTGAAAGCGCTGGTGCTCACCGACAACAAGCATTGGCCGGCTCTGCCGGAAGTGCCGAGCGCGAAGGAAGCCGGCGTGCCGGACCTCATCGTGATCACGTGGAACGGCGTGCTCGCGCCGGCGGGCGTGCCCGATGCGGTGATCGCGAAATTGAACGCCGACATCACCACGGTCGCCAATTCGACAGACATGAAGGAGCGCATGAAAGCGCAGGCGGCGGAAATTGCGACGACCACGCCGGACGTATTCGCCGCGATGTTGCGCAACGATTTCGCCAAGTGGTCGAAGATCATCAAGCAGGCGGGCATGCGCGCCGAGTAGCACGAACAACTGTAGTTTGGAGCCGCAGATAAACGCAGATACACACAGATAAATCAAAGCGACAAGACCTGACAGAAGTCAGGTAGCGATTTCTTTTATTGTTATTGAATCTATCTGCGTTTATCTGCGGCTATATGTCTTTTTTGCATTTTTAAGATGGACCCTGGAAAGTTATGCAGACATCCTTGAGTAAAGCGTGCAAACGCGAAATCGATCTGGGCAATGGAAAAAACGGTCAGGTATTCTCATTGCCGGCTCTTGAAGAACAGGGCAAGCAAAAACTCTCACATCTGCCGATTTCGATCCGCATCGTGCTTGAATCGCTGCTGCGCAACTGCGACGGCCGCATCGTGACGGAAGAGCACATTCGCGAGCTGGCAAAATGGCAGCCCAACGGCAAGCGTGAAAATGAAATTCCTTTTATCGTCGGGCGCGTCGTGCTCAATTGTGCGGCTGGCATTCCGCTGCTGGGCGATCTCACGGCGTTGCGGGACGCGATGGGGCGCGCCGGACGCGCGCCGGGGCTGGTGCAGCCCAAGGTGCCGGTCGACATGACGCTCGATCACACGCTTACCGTAGATCACCACGGCACGCCGGATGCGCTGCGCCAGAACATGCAGCTCGAAATCGAGCGCAACTTCGAGCGCTTCAGCTTCGTCAAATGGGCGACGCAGGCCTACGACGGCATCCGCCTGATCCCGCCGGGCTTCGGCATCCTGCACCAGATCAATCTCGAGTTCTTCGCGCCGGGCCTGCTGTCGAAAGACGGCGTCTACTACCCGGACACGCTGGTCGGCACCGATTCGCATACCTGCATGATCGCGGGTCTCGGTACCGTGGGCTGGGGCGTCGGCGGCATAGAAGCGCAGGCCGCGGTGCTCGGACAGCCGGTGTACATGCTGACGCCGGACGTCGTCGGCATCAACGTGACGGGACAACTGAATGCGGGCGTGACGTCGACCGACATGGTGCTGCACGTTACGGAAATGCTGCGCAAGGCGAAAGTCGTCGGCAAGTTTGTGGAGTTTTTCGGCGCGGGCATTGCCAATCTGACCGTGCCCGACCGCGCGACGATTTCCAACATGGCGGTCGAGTATGGCGCCACCATAGGATTTTTCCCGCTTGATGCGGTGACTCTGAATTACCTGCGTCAGACCGGACGGCCGGATGAAGCCATCGCCGCCGCGGAGGCATACTACAAGCAGCAGGGCCTGTTTGGTCCCGCCCGCAGCGATGAAATCAAGTATACGGATGTGTTGATGCTGGATCTAACCACGATCACGCCCAACGTCGCCGGTCCGAAGCGGCCGCAGGACCGCATCGCGCTCGCCAATCTTAAAGGCGAGTTCGCCGAGATGCTGAAGAAGCCGACGGCAGATGGCGGGTATGGAAAGGTGGCAGCGAGCGGTGCACAGCAGGAAGCGGCTCTCCGCAAGGCGCGCGACGGCGACGTCGTCATCGCAGCAATCACGTCGTGCACCAACACATCGAATCCCGGAGTGATGCTCGCCGCCGGCATGGTCGCCAAAAAAGCGGTCGAGCGCGGACTCAAAGCCAAGCCGTGGGTGAAGATGTCATTGGCGCCGGGTTCGCGCGTGGTCAGCGAGTATCTGAAAGCAGCCGGTTTGCAGCGCTATCTCGACGAGCTCGGCTTCATGCTTGCCGGCTACAGCTGCACGACGTGCTTCGGCGCTTCCGGCCCGATCGACGACACGCTCGAAAAATCCATCAACGACAACGACGTCGTCGCGTGCGCGGTGTTGTCGGGCAATCGTAATTTCGAAGCGCGCATCCACGCGGCCGTGCGCGCGGCATTCCTTGCGAGTCCGCCGCTGGTGGTTGCGTTTGCTCTGGCGGGCAGGGTGGACATCGACATGACGAAGGAGCCGCTCGGCAACGACAAATCCGGCAAGCCTGTTTTCCTGAAAGACCTGTGGCCGACGCCGGAAGAACTCGCAAACGCTCTGAGCAATGCAGTCAAACCCGACTACTACCGCGCCGTGTACGGCATGGATTTCGACGTGGCG
>CAMBSS010000229.1 GCA_945870465.1 Bordetella parapertussis
GTCGAGCACGTGCCGGGCAGCGACGAGTGGCCCTTGTCCGAGCGCGAAGTGGCCGACAAGTGCCGCGAATGCTTCGCGCTGGGCGTCAGGCCGTTCACGGACAAGCAGACCGACCTCATCATGCAGCGGGTGGCGAACATCGAGCAGACGGCGGACATGGCGGAATTTTTCAAAGATCTGCTGTGAGTGCAACTGTTTGGCTTGCAGCGGACGTAGCGGCAAGCAGGCGTTAATGAGAAACCCGTTCGCCTGCGGCCTGCTGGTCCTGTGCGCGTCGTTCGCCGGCAATGGCTGGAGCCAGAATTACCCGCAGCGTCCGATCCGCTTCATCGTGGCCACGGCGCCGGCCGGCATCCCGGACATCGTCGCGCGTTTGCTCACGCCGCGGCTCACCGAACTGCTGGGTCAGCAGATCGTCGTCGACAACCGCGCGGGAGCCAATGCGGTGATAGGCACCGATTTGGTCGCGAAGGCGCCGGCCGACGGCTACACCTGGCTGTTCGGCACCGGGCAGAATACGGTCAACCCGAGTGTGCTGAAGGCGCTGCCGCACGATATCGTCAAGGATTTTGCGCCCGTCACCCTCGTTTTGCAGACGTCGTATTTCCTGATGCTTCATCCCGCGGTGCCCGCGAAATCGGTCGCGGAACTCATCGCGCTCGCCAAAGCCAATCCGAACAAATTCAATTTCGGTTCGGGCGGCATAGGCAGCGCGGGCCATCTGTCCGGCGAATTGTTCAAGAGCATGACCGGCATAGAAATGGCGCATGTGCCGTACAAAGGCATCGGTCCCGCGCTTGCTGATCTGCTCGGCGGGCACCTCGACCTGTCATTCCCCACGGTGGCCAGCGCAATGGGATATTACAAGTCTGGACGTTTGCGCGCGCTCGGCGTCACCAGCCCGCGCCGCCATCCTTCGGCGCCGGAGCTGCCGACCGTGGCGGAAACGGTGCCGAAATATGAATCGCGGTCGTGGATAGGCATACTTGTTCCCGCCGGCACACCGCGCGCAATCGTCAATCGCATCAATGCCGCGTTCGTCAAGGTGGTGAACACGCCGGAAGTCAGGGAAACATTGATCGCGCAGGGCAGTGACCCGGAAACCAATACGCCGGAAGAATTTGCGCGCTTTATCCGCGATGAAATCGCGCGCTCCGCGCGGGTGGTCAAAACGGCTGGTATCAAACCGGAGTAAGAACGCAAATGAGCAATCCGGTTTTATAATGGCGCAAAGGAGAAACGACATGACAGCATTGGCACAGGCATTGGGTGAGGGCGTGGCGGCATTGCAGTTCGGCCAGTTGCCGCCGGTCGCGGTGAGCACGGCCAAGACCGGGTTCATTGATTGCATAGCCGTCATGGTCGCGGGCTGCCACGAAGAGCCGATCGAGATTCTGCAAAAGACCCTCGCCGTGCAGACCGGGCCGGCGGAAGCCACACTTTATTTTGGCGAGCAACGCATGTCAGGGCCCGATGCGGCGTGGGTGAACGCGGCTGCCGGACACGTGCTCGATTACGACGATTTCGCGCGCGGCCATCCGAGCGTGGTGATCGTGCCTGCGTTGCTTGCCGAAGGTGAAGTGCTGAATGCCAGCGGCGCCGACCTGATCACCGCTTACGTTGCCGGCTACGAGGTCTGGATGGACGTCGTCATCCGCGAGCGCAGCAACTACCAGATGAAGGGCTGGCACCCGACGCCGTTGATAGGCGCCATCGCGGTGGCGGCGGCCTGCGCGAAATTGCGGCGTCTGGACGCCAAGGGCATAACGTCAGCCATTGGTCTCGCCGCCGCACAGGCAAGCGGCATCACCGCGAGCTACGGCACGATGGCGAAATCCATGCAGGTGGGCAAGGCCGCGCATACCGGAATCATGAGCGCGCGCCTCGCCGCCAACGGCATGACCGCGTTGCCCGAAGTGCTCGACCACGAGCAGGGATTTCTGTTCGCGGTTTCACCCAAGGGAGACGTTGACCTGCAGACGGTGCCGCAGATCGGCAAGCGCTGGCACATCGTCGAAAAAGGCCTGAGCATCAAGCGCTATCCGGTGTGCTATTGCGGGCACCGCATCATCGATGCCGCGCTCGAAGTCGGTTCCGGGCAAACGCTTGCCATCGATGATATCGAAAGCATAGAAGTCACCATTTCAAAGATCCACGCGTCGATATTGAAGAACCACCATCCCGCTACCGGGCTTGCTGCCAAGTTCAGCGCGGAGTTCGCGGCGGTGGCCTCGCTGCTCGCGGGCAATGTCGGGCTGCAGGAAGTCAACGACGAGTTCGTGCGGCGCGCCGACGTGCAGACGCTGATGCGGCGCGTGAAAGTGACGCAAAACGAAAACTATGATCCCGACGCGCCGGGCTTCTCGCTCTACGACCAGGTGCGGGTATTTTTGAAGGACGGCCGCATGCTGGAAAGTTCGCAGGTCAGGCACGCGCTTGGCAATGCGAAGCGGCCGCTAGGCGCCGACGACCTGCGCCGGAAATTCCTCGATTGCATAGCCACCGGCAACCCGGCGTTGGATGCGGCCAGGCTCTTTCGCGATTTGCAGCGGCTCGAGACTCTTGCTTCATGCCGTTCGCTGCTCGGTCAGCCCGCGGCGACTGCTGCTGCAGCGTAAGCGAGGCCGTACGCCGGGTCACTCCGGCTGGATGTGCGCGGTCTGGACGATCTTCTGGAACTTGGCGAGTTCGCTCCTGATATAGGCTGAGAACTCGGCCGGCGTGCTGCTCATGGGATCCATGCCCTGGGCCGACATGCGCTCGCGAAAGTCCGCGGTGCCGACGATTTTGATGAGTGCACCATTCAGCCGGTTGACGATGTCGGCAGGCGTGCCCGCCGGCGCCAGCAGACCGAACCACGTGCCGATTTCGAATCCCTTGAGTCCCGATTCATCGATGGTGGGCACTTCCGGCAGCAGCGGCGAGCGTTTTTTCATCGAAACGGCGAGCGCCTTCAGGCGGCCCGATTTCACGTGCGGCACCGCGTTCGGCGGGCTCGTGAACATCATGTCGATCTGGCCGCCGACGAGATCGCTGATCGACTGGCCGACGCCTTTGTACGGCACGTGCAGGATGTCGATTTTCGCCATCGACTTCAGCAGCTCGCCGGCCAGATGCGGCGGCGCGCCGACACCCGATGATGCGTAATTGAGCTGTCCCGGGTGCGTTTTCGCCAACGCGATGAGCGACTTGATCGAGTTCACCGGCACGGACGGATGCGCGGCGAGCACGAAAGAGCTGGCGACCGTCATGCTGATAGGGGCGAAGTCTTTTGCGACGTCGTACTGCAGGCCCTTGGAAAGCGCCGGCGCGATGGTCAGCGCGCTCGCGCCGTTCAGCAGCGTGTAGCCATCAGGCGGCGAGGTCGCGACGTACTGTGAGCCGATGTTGCCGGCGGCGCCGGCGCGGTTTTCCACGATGACAGGTTGGCCGAGAGCTTCCGACAAGCGTTGTCCGACGGCACGCGCGGAAAGATCGTTGGGGCCGCCGGGCGGATAGGCGACAACGATTTTGATCGGCTTGGCGGGATAGCTTTGGGCATGGGCCGCGTTTGCGGCCGCCAGCGCCGCTATGGCAAATACGAACAGGCCATGGTTCATTCTATTCATGCGTGATCCTCAGAGCAGAGCGGTCAGGTGATCGGGGTTTGGTTTCAACTCGCCGCGTTCCATGCGGTGGATGAGGTCGGTAATGCGACGGTGAGTGGGCGCGGCAACGCCGCATTCGTCTCCCTTGTCGGCGACGAAGCCATTCATGTAGTCGATTTCGGTGCGCCGTCCTTTGCGCAGGTCCTGCGTCGTGCCCGAGTAGGCGGCATCGGTCATGCGTTCGAGTTCGACGCCGATTGCTTTGTCGACTGCGGCGAGCGCGGCACTGTTGCCGGCCGCCGCTTTGAGCCAGACGTCCGGTTCGAGTCTGCGCACCGGTTCGATAGGGAAACCCTGCGCGCGGCCGACGTGGATGGCTTCGGCAGCGAGCTTGATGACGAGCTTGCGCGCGTTCCGGTCCTTAAGCACGGTGATCAGGTTAAACCCGGTGATGCCCGACACGCCGGTCGTCATCGTGTTGGCGACGCATTTGCCCCAGCGCTCGCCCCACAGGTTTTCGGTGGCCTTGGCGCTGTCGACGAGATTGAGCATTGCGACCAATTCGGTCAGGCGCGGCGTGATGCGGCCGTGCGTCTCGCCGGCGCGGAATATGGTGTAGGCAGAGCCGCCGGCCTGGCGGGTGCGGCGGATGTGTCCCGGTGCGTACGCTTCGACGCTCATGGTGCTGGCGATGCAGCCGACGGTGCGGCCCCAGCCGACGATGCCCGCGACGATGTCCTCGACCACGCAGTTCTGCATGGTGACGACGTAACCGCCGGGAGAGAGGTACGGTTTGATCAGCGACGTCGCCCAGGTGGTGTCGTAGAGCTTGGTGCAGATGATGCCGATGTCGACGGGATTGGCGGCGAGCGTTTGCGCTTCGTGGATATGCAGCGCGTGTACCGGCACGGAATATTCTCCCACCGTGCCGCTGAAATGCAGGCCGTCGCGCTTCATCACGTCGACGTGTTCCGCCCACTGGTCGATCAGCGTGACGTCGAGGCCCGCCTTGGCGAGATGGCCGCCGACAAAACCGCCGATGGCGCCCGCGCCGATAAAGGCAATGCGTTTTCTGCTGGGGGAGTTCATGAAAATCCGGTTGGCTGAAAAACAGGATTGAAAATCGCGCGCTCGAAGATTGCCTGCCAAAACGCAATGCAATTATACTGAAATCCCAATTGTCTGAAGAAAGCCCGCACAGTGTTGGCGACAAAATTCGAAGTTTGTTATCCCGATGCGCCGCTCGGCGCCGAAATCTCCGGCATCGATCTGGCGCAGGACATCGACGACGCGACGTTCCGCGCAATCGAAGCAGTGTTTCACGAGCGCTCCGTCATCTGGTTTCGCAATCAGAAACTCACGCCCGCACAGCACGTGCGGTTCAGCCGGCACTTTGGTGAAGTCGAGGTGCCGACCAACCGCCAGTATTCGCTCGCTGACTGCCCTGAAGTCTATGTCGTGTCCAACATCGTCGAAAACGGGCGCAATGTTGGTAACGCCGACGCCGGCCGCGTCTGGCACACGGATTCCTCCTATATGAAAGTGCCGAGCCGCGGCTCGCTGCTATATGCGCTTGAAGTGCCGCACGACGACAGCGGCAATGCGCTGGGCGACACCTGTTTTGCCAGCATGACCGTCGCCTACGATGAATTGCCGGATGACGTGAAAAAGCGCGCCGAGGGCATTTCCGGCGTTCACAATTACACGCAGCAGTACGAGCGCCGACTGGCGAAAATCAAGGCGCAGGGCGGTGTCCGTGAAGAACTGACCGGCTCTCTCAAGGCGAAAGTTCCCGATGTCGTGCATCCGGTGATCCGCACGCATCCGGTCACGGGCAGGAAATGCGTCTACGTCAACGTCGCGTTCGTTATCCAGGTGCTCGGCATGGACGAAGCGGAAGGTCTCAAGCTGCGCGATTATCTGATCGAGCACTGCACCCAGCCGCGTTTCGTCTACCGCCACCAGTGGCGCGCCGGCGATTTCCTGATGTGGGACAACTGCGCGACCCAGCACCTTGCCATCAACGACTACGTGCTGCCGCAGCGGCGACTGATGTACCGTACCACGGTGAAGGGGCGTGTGGCGCCGGCTTGAGTCTGTGAGTCCGTCAATCGAGCCGGATGCCGACCTCTTTCACGACCCTGGTCCACTTCTGCAGTTCGGCTTTTAGATACTCGAGATATTCCTGCGGCGTATTGCCGACCAGCATCGCG
>CAMBSS010000230.1 GCA_945870465.1 Bordetella parapertussis
CGACTCGGCGCGCTTTGATACTCTAGTTGTCATTCCTATTTAGGATCCCAATGCCAAAATCAATAAAACCCCGCACGTTTCACCTGCACGTCGAGAACAGCCGCAAGCGTCAGGCGCTTTTTCAGTTGACCGAACCGACCTACGCAGCCGCGGCAAAACGTCATCGTGCACTCGCCAAGCGGCTCAAGGTCACCATCGGGTGGGACGGCGATATGCTCGACGAAGCAATAAAGACCGCGGACTTCATGATCAACTCCAGCCCGCCGCGCGAGCGCCTGCGCGAACGCGCGCCGCGCCTGCAATGGATACAGACCACCGGCGCCGGCGTCGACGGCCTGATGCCCATGGACTGGCTGCCGCCCGATGTCACGCTCACCAACAACAGTGGGGCGCATGGCGTCAAAACGGAATATTCCTGCATGATGAATTTACTGATACTCCAAAGTCGCCTGCCCGCCATCATCGCCAATCAGCATGCCAGGAAATGGGAGCAGATTTTCACCGCGCCAATCGCGGGCAAGACCGCAGTGGTAGTCGGGTTCGGCGACCTCGGCAGTGCCGCCGGACGCGCCGCACACAAGCTCGGCCTAAAGGTAATTGCCGTGACGCGTAGCGGCAAAGCCGGCAAGCCCGCAGACATCGCGTATAAGACATCACGCATCGACAGCGTGCTGCCCAGGGCCGACTTCGTGATTGTAACTACGCCACTTACACCAGACACCTTGGGACTGATAAACCGGTCCCGGCTCGACCTGCTGAAACCGACCGCGGGACTTATCAACCTCGGGCGTTCTCCCATCGTCGACTACGAAGCGCTGCGCCACAAGCTCGACAAAGGTGAAATCGCCGGCGCGGTGCTCGATGTGCACAGCCCGGAGCCTCTGCCTGCCGATTCGCCGCTGTGGACCACGCGCAATCTCATCATCACACCGCACATTTCATGCGATGACCCGCGTTACATGGATTTCCTGTGCGACGCATGGTTCGCCAATTTCGCGCGCAAGCTCGCCGGCAAGCCGCTGACCAACCAGGTCGATCGGAAGCTGGGATATTGACCAAGCCGTGAGATCGCGAGAGCGGGAGCGCGAGAGAGCGTAAAATGCATGCGTCGGGAGTTCCCCCCGACCTCACGCACTCACGACGCCCTCACGACTTATGCTCTCACGGATTTACCATGCCTATTTTTCACATGATAGACGGCGCGCCGGACCCCGTGGCGCCATTCAGCCACGCCGTCGAGCAGGACGGCTGGGTGTTCGTCACCGGCCAGATGCCGTTTACCGGCATCGCCAACGACTCGCCCTACCCGGAAGGTATAGAAGCGCAAACCCGGCAGGTCATGGCTAACCTCAAACGCGTGCTCGGCGGCTGCGGCCTCGGCCTGGAACACGTTGTGTCCGCGCGCATCTTCCTCACCCATTTCAAGGAAGACTACGAAAAGATGAACAAGATCTACGCTGAATATTTTGCTGCCGGCCGGCGCCCAGCCCGCACTTGCGTGGGCGTGAGCGGCCTCGCGCGCGACGCCCGCATCGAAATCGATTTCATAGCGCGCAGGTCCTGAAGTGACGCCTTCCGCCATCGCCAAAATCGCCGCTGCCCAGCCGCCGAAACCCGGCCAGCTCAATCTCGATCACCTTGCGCATTTCGTGCCGCATATGGAAAACGCGGCACCCGCGCTGGAAAAACTCGGCTTCACGCTGACGCCATTTTCGGCCCAGTCGCATCGCCTGGAGCCGGGTGGCCCGCTGCTGCCCGCCGGCACCGGCAACCGCTGCGTCATGTTCAAACGCGGCTACATCGAATGCCTGACGCCAACCGGCGATACCCCGGTCGCCCATCAGTTGCGCACCGCGATCCAGCGCTACACGGGCGTTCACCTGATTGCGTTCGGCACTTCTGCCCCCGACCTCGATCACGCGCGGCTGGCACGCGAAGGCTTCACGCCGCTCGAACCGGTGGCATTGCAGCGCCAGTTGAACACGCCGCACGGCGAAGATACGGCGCGCTTTACGGTTGTGCGCGTGCCGCCCGGCAGCATGGCAGAAGGCCGTATCCAATACTGCCAGCACCATACGCCCGAATTCGTCTGGCAGCCGCAGTGGCTGCAGCACGCCAACCGCGCCACCGCGCTGACCGCGGTCATACTGTGCATGGAAAATCCCGGCGACGCGGCCGCGCGTTACGCGCGCTTCACAGGGCTCAGGGCAGTCGGCGAAGGGGACCGCTGGCATATCGACACTGAGCGCGGCCGCCTCCTGTTCAAATCGCCCGCCGTAATCCGGCGCGTATTCAACGTCGAACCCGCGACATTGCCGTGGATCGTCGGCTACGCACTAGCCAGCGACAATATGGAAGTCACGCGCAAACACATAACCAGCCTCGATTTCGCGCACGGCGCGCTCGACGCCGAACGCTTCTACGTGGTGCCGCCCGCCAGCGTCGGCGGCATCATTGTGTTCGAACCCGCCCAAAGCGCCGGGCTCGAATTCCGTGCCAGTTAGAACCTGCAACCATTTCCAGCCACAGATAAACGCGGCTGAACGCAGATAGAGCAAGAAATAAGAATCTTACAGTCCGACGCAGCCTGCCATAACGTATTTTTTTGCGTTTCATCCGCGTTTATCTGCGTTTATCCACGGCTAAATGCTTTTACGATTTTTCGAATATGAAGATATCTGACAAAAATAACTTTGACGAATCCTTCGACGTAGTCGTCGCCGGCTTCGGCCTTGCCGGCGGTATCGCTGCCTTGAACGCGTCGCAGGCCGGGGCAAAAACCCTCTTGATCGAAAAATCGCCGGTGCCCGGCGGTTTGTCGATTTGCTCCTACGGCGCGGTGCGCAGCGCGCGCGACCCCGAGCAGGCATTCATTTACCTGAAGACAACCAACGACGGACGCACCCCGGACGACGTGCTGCGCGTGCTGGCCAACGGCATGTGCGAGGTTGAAACCTATGTGCGCGAACTCGGCAGGATCAACAACGCCGTGATCGCCAATTCCGTCGAGGAAAACGCGCTGCGCGAAAAAAGTGGCGATCCCTACCGCCGCCAGATTCGCGCCAACTATCCGCTGCCCGGCACCGACACCTTCTATCACACCACCGTGATCGACATCCCGGGATTCGACGCCCCCAAAATTTATCCATGGGCGAACGGCGCACCGGGCGGCCCCAAGCTGTTCCGTATCGTGCACGAACACTTGTTGAAGCAAGGTGTGGAAATCCGCCTCGCCACCCCCGCGCTACGACTGATTGCCGATCCGGACACGCGCAAAGTGCTTGGCATCCGCGTTTCCACCAACGGCGTCGAACGCAATATCGAAGCGCGCCGCGGCGTCGTGCTGGCCTGCGGGGGCTTTGAAGGCAACGCCGACATGAAAGCGCAGTTCTTCGAGAGCAAACCGGTGTTGAATGCCGCCGCGCGCATGAACAACGGCGACGGCATCCGCATGGCCCAGCACCTGGGTGCCGCGCTTTGGCACATGTGGCATATCCACGGCGCCTACGGCTTCAAACATACCGACGAAAATTACCCCTATGGCATCCGCGTCAAGCGCATGCCCGACTGGTTTCCCGGCGAACCTGACAAGGTCAACGTCAAGATGGCGTGGATACTCGTCGACCAGGCCGGCAAGCGTTTCATGTCCGAGTACCAGCCCTACACCCAGGACACCGGCGTGCGGCAACTGCAGCACTTCGATGCGGTCACCCAGCGCTTCCCGCGCAATCCCTCATTCCTGGTCTGCGACGAGGAAGGCCGCAAGATGTACCCGCTCGGCAAGGCCACGTCGAACGACGAAGGGATACGTTACGAGTGGAGCGACGACAACCTGAAGGAAGTCGGACTCGGCATCATCAAACGCGCCGACTCGCTTGCCGAACTCGCGCGCATGCTCAACATCGACGCCGCAGAGTTTGAGCAAAGCGTTGCACGCTGGAATGCCCTGTGCGAACGCGGCAGCGACGACGATTTCAAACGCCCGGCTGGCTCGATGACGCCAATCAAAACGGCGCCATTCTACGGTGCGCCGGTATACGCCACGCTTTCCAACACGCAGGGCGGCCCCGTGCACGATGCCCAGCAGCGCATCATCGACGTCTACGGCAAACCCATCCCCCGCCTCTATTCCGCGGGCGAGCTCGGCAGCTCTTTCGGACACCTCTATCTGTCCGGCGGCAATATCGCCGAATGCGTAGTCACCGGACGTATTGCCGGACGCAACGCCGCCACTCCCTGAAGCATTCTGCGCAACGTGCTATCTTGTAGCAACACGCACCCTGCGCATGAATAAAAAACAATTAACCGACTGGTTGCGCCGCACGGCACCGCCGGACATGCCGCCGTCGCAGCGCCGCCGCATGATTCTGCGCATGGCCACCGCGCTGGCCGCCGGCGCGCTGTTCGCGCCACCGCTGGTGCGGCCGGTGCGCGCGCAGCCGCGTTTCAGTTCAGATCCGTTCACGCTAGGCATTGCTTCCGGTTCGCCGCGGCCGGACAGCGTTGTTTTGTGGACCCGTCTCGCGCCCGAACCGCTCGCCGGCGGCGGGCTGCCGACGGCAAACATTGCGCTGAAATGGGAAGTCGCCCGCGACCAGAGTTTCCGCGACATAACGCAACGCGGGACCGTGACTGCGACGCCCCAGTTCGCCCACAGCGTGCGCGCGGAAGTTACGGGCCTGGAACCAGCGCGCTGGTACTGGTACCGCTTCATGGCGGGCGATGCGGTAAGTGCCGTAGGCCGCACGCGCACCGCTCCCGCACCGGGCACCGCTAACGATCGCCTGCGCTTTGCATTCGCTTCGTGCCAGCAGTACGAGCAAGGTTATTACGCCGCCTACCGGCATATGGCGCGCGAAGACCTCGACCTCGTAGTGTTTCTTGGCGACTACATTTACGAATCGTCCTGGGGCCGCAACCACGTGCGCAACCACAATGCCGGCGAACCGCGCAATCTGGACGAATACCGCAACCGTTACGCGCTCTACAAGGGCGATGCCGATCTCCAACTCATGCATGCCGCCGCCCCGTGGCTGGTGACGTGGGACGATCACGAAGTAAGCAATGATTACGCGAACGACCAGAGCCATGACCTCGATCCCGATTTTCTGCTCCGCCGCGCCGCCGCTTACCAGGCTTACTACGAGCACATGCCGCTCGCACCGAGTGCCGTTCCGCGCGGGGCCGCGATGCTGCTGCACGACAGCTTTGCGTTCGGCAGCCTTGCCACTTTCTTCGTGCTCGACGACCGCCAATACCGCGCGCATCAGGCCTGCCCAAGGCCCGGCCGCGGCGGCAGCAATGTCGTCACGGATTGCGCCGAACGGCTGGACACCGGGCGCAGCCTGCTCGGCACCGCACAGGAAGCGTGGCTGAAAGACGGACTCACGCGCACGCGCGCGAAATGGAACGTAATCGCGCAGCAAACGCTGATGGCGCAGCACGACCGCAAAGCGGGCCCCGGCCAGAGCTTCTGGACCGACGGCTGGGACGGCTATCCGGCCGCGCGCGCGCGGCTGCTCGGCGATGTCGCGCAAATCAAGCCGTCGAACCCGCTGGTCATCAGCGGCGATGTGCATTGCAACTGGGTCGCCGATCTCAAGACCGATTTCGATGATGCAAAATCGCCCGTCATCGCCAGCGAATTCTGCGGCACTTCGATTACTTCGCAGGGCCCGAGCGTCAAGCAGATCGCGGCAACGCTCGAGGAAAACCCGCACATCCGCTACGGCAACGGCAAGCGCGGCTACGTGACGATGGAACTGACGCCGGCGCGCTGCACCGCTGTC
>CAMBSS010000231.1 GCA_945870465.1 Bordetella parapertussis
TCCGTCGATGGCCGCGACGGGCCATCGAACCACAATCGCCTGTGCGTCAAAGGCCGCTACGGTTTCGATTACGTGAATCACAAGCAGCGCCTGACCAAGCCGTTGATCCGCAAAGCGGATGTGCCGAAGTCCGCCGATTTTGCAATGGATCCAGCCAATCCGCTCGAATATTTCCGCGAAGCGACATGGGAAGAAGCACTCGATTTCACGGCAGGCAAGCTGAAAGAAATCCGCGACAACCACGGCAAGCGCGCATTGGCCGGTTTTGGTTCGGCCAAGGGCAGCAACGAAGAAGCGTACCTGTTTCAGAAGCTGGTGCGCACCGGCTTCGGCAGCAACAACGTGGATCATTGCACGCGCCTGTGCCACGCATCGAGCGTTGCCGCGCTGATGGAAGGTGTCAGTTCGGGCGCGGTATCGAACCAGGTCAGCGACGTGATGAAAGCCGAGGTCGTATTGCTGATCGGCGCCAATCCCGCGTCCAACCACCCGGTGGCGGCGACCTGGATCAAGAACGCAATTAAAAACGGCACCAAACTTATTCTCGCGGATCCGCGCCGTTCCGACCTGTCGCGCCACGCCGCGCATTTCCTGCAGTTCAAACCCGACACCGACGTGGCGCTGCTCAACGCGATGATGCACGTCATCGTGCATGAAGGGCTGGTCGACGAGGATTTCATCCGTTCGCGCACGATCGGCTACGAAGACCTGAAGAAAAACGTCGCCAATTACAGCCCCGAGTCGATGGCGCCGGTGTGCGGCATCCCGGCTGAAACCATCAAAGAAGTTGCGCGGCTCTACGCCACGTCAAAAGGCTCGATGATTTTGTGGGGCATGGGAATCTCGCAGCATATTCACGGCACCGACAATGCGCGCTGCCTGATCGCGCTGTGCATGATGAGCGGTCAGATCGGGCGCCCCGGTACCGGGTTGCATCCGCTGCGCGGCCAGAACAACGTGCAGGGCGCGTCGGACTCGGGATTGATCCCGATGTTCTATCCCGACTATCAGCGCGTCATCAACGACGATGCGCGTTTGCGCTTCGAGAAACTGTGGGGCACTGCGCTCGATCCGCAGGCGGGCCTGACGGTGGTCGAAATCGTGAACGCGAGCCGCGAAGGCAAAATTCGTGGCATGTATATCATGGGCGAAAATCCCGCGATGTCGGATCCCGATGCGCACCACGCGCGCGAGGCATTCGCGAAGCTCGATCACCTGGTCGTGCAGGAAATTTTCCTGACTGAAACCTGCTACTACGCCGATGTGATCCTGCCCGCTACGGCGTGGCCGGAAAAAAGCGGCACAGTCACCAACACGGATCGCATGGTGCAACTGGGCCGCCAGGCCCTCGATGCGCCCGGCGAGGCCAAACCCGACTGGTGGATCATTCAGGAAATCGCGCGCCGCATGGGGTGCGACTGGAACTACGCCGGACCGCGCGACGTATTCAACGAGATGCGCAAGGCGATGAACTCGATTGCCGGCATTACCTGGGAACGCCTGGAAGCCGAAAGCTCGGTCACCTACCCGTGCGAAAAGGAAGGCGATCCCGGACAATCGGTGGTGTTCATCGACAAATTTCCAACGCCGACCGGGCGCGCGAAGCTGGTGCCCGCCGACATCATTCCGGCCGCAGAACAGCCCGACCGCGAGTTCCCGTTTGTGCTGATCACGGGTCGCCAGCTCGAGCATTGGCATACTGGCGCAATGACGCGCCGCGCTTCGGTGCTCGATGCGATCGAGCCGGAACCGGTTGCATCGGTGCATCCGCTCGACCTCGACGCGATCGGCGCCAAGCCCGGCGACGTGATCACCGTCGAATCGCGGCGCGGCATCATTTCGCTGTATGCGCGCGCCGACGACGGCACGCCGCGCGGCGCGGTGTTCATCCCGTTCTGCTATTACGAAGCGGCGGCCAACCTGCTGACCAATCCGGTGCTCGATCCGTTCGGCAAGATTCCAGAGTTCAAGTACTGTGCGGTGAAGGTCATGCGCGGCGGTGAACTGACACCGCGTTCGAGTTACGGCGGCGGCCTGGCGATCAAAGCGCTTGCCAACGTCTAAATCCTGAACCGCAAAGGACGCAAAGGACGCAAAGGACGCGAAGGAAATCACAGTAATATGGATCAGACCAGCACGGCAATAACCGGCCAGGAGCACTGGACGACAAAAGGCGAAGTCAAACTCTTCCTGTGGGAGAAACGTGCCCCCACTCAGCCCAACCTCGGCACGCTCGTTTTCGTGCACGGTTCTTCGATGGCCTCGACGCCGGGCTTCGATTTCCAGATGCCGGGCAAGCCTGACGCTTCGATGATGGACTGGTTCGCGCGCCGCGGGTTCGATACCTGGTGCATCGACATGGAAGGCTACGGGCGCTCTTCCAAGCATAGAGACATCAACTGCGACGTCGCCAACGGCGCCGATGATCTCGAGGCGGCCGTCGATTACATCGTCAAAACGCGCGGTACGCAAAAATTCCACTTCTACGGCAGTTCGTCGGGCGCGTTGCGCGCAGCGCTTTACGCGCAACGCCATCCGCACCGCGTCGAGCGTCTGGTGCTGAGCGCCATGGTGTGGACCGGCAAAGGCAGTCCGACGCTCACCGAGCGCACCAAAAAACTGCCTGAGTACCTGGCGAACAACCGCCGCAAGATCGACCGCGCGTTCGTGCAGACCATGTTCACGCGCGACCACGACGGCGGCGCCGACCAGGCCGTCATCGACGCCTACGCCGCGCAAATCCTCGCGCTTGACGATTCGGTGCCGACCGGCACTTATGTAGACATGTGCTCGAAGCTGCCGCTGGTGGACCCGCTCAAAATCACGGCGTCCACGCTCATCATGCGCGGCCAGTACGACGGCATTGCTTCGATGGAAGACCTGCTCGATTTTTTCAAGCTGCTGCCGAATCCGGACAAGCAGTTCGCCGTGATGCCGGGCATCGCCCATAACAGCACCAAGGCCGTCAACTACGCGATCGCGTACCACATCCTGCGGTCATTCCTGACCCAACCCGCGCCGCTCTATCGCGGCTGACGCGGCGGCGCCTGCACACGATGGTGTCTGAGCGGCGGCGGATTTTTTGCGTCGCACTTGGCATGTGCGGCGCCATCGCGTCTTACGCGCAGAATTTCCCCACGCGCCCTTTGCGCATCGTCGTGCCGTACGCCGCCGGCGGCTCGACCGACGTGCTCGCGCGCATGGTCGGCCAGAAACTCACCGCGGTGCTGGGCCAGCCGGTGGTGATCGACAATCGCACCGGCGCCGGCACCATCATCGCCACCGAAATCGTCGCGCGCGCGGCGCCCGATGGTTACACCTTGTTGATGGCGACCCCGCCGCTGACCATTGCCGCCGCGTTGTACGAGAAACTGCCGTTCGATACCGCGCGCGATTTCGCGGCGGTCACCAACATCGCCGCGACCAGCAACGTGCTGGTCGTGCACCCGGCGGTGCCGGCGCAGAGCGTCAAAGAACTCATCGCGCTGGCGAAAGCCAATCCGGGCAAGTTCACTTTCGGCTCGAGCGGCGTCGGCGGCGCCAGCCACCTCGCGGTGGAGCTTTTCCGCAGCATGGCGGGCATCGAACTCGTGCATGTCCCGTACAAGGGCGGCTCGCTGGCGGTCACCGATCTGCTCGGCGGCAGGCTCACGCTGATGTTCGCCAATCTCACTACCGTGCAGGGCCATATCAAGACAGGCCGGGTGCGCGCGCTCGCCATCGGCACCGCGCAACGCTCGCTGGTGGTGCCTGACCTGCCGACCGTGGCGGCGGCCGGGGTGCCGGGCTACGAAGCAAACAACTGGAACGGCGTGGTGGCGCCGGCCGGCACGCCGCGCGCGGTGATCGAACGATTGCGGCGCGAAATCAAGGCTGCCGTCGATGCGCCGGAGATGCGCGAGAGGTTGCTGCAGAACGCGTTCGAGCCGATTGCCGATACGCCGGCCGAGTTCGCGCGCTATCTGGCGACCGAGCGCGTAAAATGGGGCAAGGTGGTGAGGGAAGCGCAGGTAAAACCGGAATAACCGGTGCAAAATATTGACTGCGGTCAAGGCTTGCCGCGCACGTGCGGCCTATATTGCCCAGTCTCCGCTGCGCCAGGCGTAAAAAGCGGCGGTCAAAATAAAACGAATTTCCGGATTCATAAATTCTGTCAGGGGTGGAGCATCATGGCGTTATCCGATATCGAAATCGCGCAAGCCGCGAAGATGCAGCGCATCACCAAGGTTGCCGAGAAGCTGGGCATCCCCGAAGAGCATCTCGTGCCGTATGGTCATTACAAGGCCAAGGTGTCGCTCGAATACGTCGACAGCCTGGCCAAGAAGAAAGACGGCAAGCTCATCCTGGTGACCGCCATCAGCCCGACCCCCGCGGGCGAGGGCAAGACCACCACCACCGTGGGCCTCGGCGACGCGCTGAACAAAATCGGCAAGAAGGCGCTCATCTGTCTGCGCGAGCCTTCGCTCGGACCGGTGTTCGGCGTCAAAGGCGGTGCAGCAGGCGGTGGCTACGCGCAGATCGTGCCGATGGAAGACATCAATCTGCATTTCACCGGTGACTTCAATGCAATCGCGCTCGCCAATAACCTGCTGGCGGCGGCGCTCGACAACCATATACACCACGGCAACGCGCTCGGCATCGACATACGGCGCATCGCGTGGCGGCGCGTGATGGACATGAACGACCGCGCTTTGCGCGACATCACGGTCGGTCTCGGCGGCCCCGGCAACGGTTACCCGCGCCAGGACGGCTTTGACATCGTGGTCGCCTCCGAAGTGATGGCGATATTCTGCCTGTCGAATTCGCTCAAGGACCTGAAAACGCGGCTGGGCAATATCGTCGTCGCCTACACGCGCGACCTGAAGCCGGTGCATGCGCGCGACCTCAACGTGCACGGCGCGATGACCGTGCTGTTGAAGGACGCGTTGCAGCCGAACCTCGTGCAGACGCTGGAAAACAACCCGGCGTTCGTGCACGGCGGGCCGTTCGCCAACATCGCGCACGGCTGCAATTCGGTGATCGCTACCAAGACTGCATTGAAGCTCGCGGATTACGTGGTGACCGAGGCCGGCTTCGGCGCCGACTTGGGCGCCGAGAAATTCATCGATATCAAATGCCGCAAATCGGGCTTGCGGCCGTCGGCCGTCGTGCTGGTGGCGACGGTGCGCGCGCTCAAGTATCACGGCGGCGCCGATCTCAAGGAACTGAACAAGGAAAACCTGCCGGCACTCGAGAAGGGCATCGCCAATCTGGAGCGCCACGTGCACAACGTGACGGTGAACTACGGCCTGCCGTGCGTCGTGTCCATCAACCACTTTACGTTCGACACCGATGCCGAAGTCGACTTGCTGAAGAAAAAAGTCGAAGCCCTCGGTGCGACGGTACTGGTCGCCCGCCATTGGGCAGAAGGCGGCGCTGGCGCCGCGGATGTAGCGCGCAAGGTCGTCGAACTGATCGAGACCAGGCCCACGCCGATGAAATACGTCTATGAAGACGCCGACACGCTGTGGGAAAAGGTCACCAAGATCGCGACCAAGATTTACGGCGCGAAGGAAGTGACTGCCGACAGCAAGGTGCGCGGCCAGATTCAGAAGCTGCAGGACGACGGTTATGGGCACTACCCGGTATGCGTTGCCAAGACACAGTCGTCGTTTTCGACCGATGCCAAGGTGCGCGGCGCCCCGTCCGGGCACACCATCAACGTGCGCGAAGTGCGGCTGGCGGCCGGCGCGGAATTCGTCGTCATGGTGTGCGGCGATATCATGACCATGCCGGGCCTGCCCAAGGT
>CAMBSS010000232.1 GCA_945870465.1 Bordetella parapertussis
CCGCGACATGCCCTTCGATACGAACAAAGACTTCGCCCCGATCACCCTGATCGCCGAGTACCCCCTGCTGCTGGTGGTCAATCCCGCCTTCCCGGCCGCCACGCTGCAGGAATTCATCGAGCGCGCCAAGGCGCAGCCGGGGAAGATCACCTTCGCGTCGTCGGGCAACGGCAGCGGTCCGCACCTCGCCATCGAACTGCTGAACACGAAGGCGGGCATCAACCTCCTGCACGTGCCCTACAAGGGCGGCGGGCTCGCCATCATCGACGTCGTGGCCGGGCACGTCAATGCGTTCTTCAGCAGCCTGCTGACGGCGCAGGCGATGGTTCAGGCCAACCGGCTGCGCGTGCTCGCCGTCACCAGCCGCGAACGTTCTTCCGTCCTGCCCAACGTGCCGGCGATCGCCGAGACCGTGCCCGGCTACGGCGTGAACAACTGGTATGGGTTCTTCGTGCCGGCGAAGACGCCGCGGACAATCATCGACCGGCTGAATACCGAGATCAACGCAATCCTGAAAATGCCCGACATCATCACGCTGCATAACACGGGTGGAATTGTGCCGCTCGGATCGACACCCGAGGCGTTCGCCAAATTCATCGTTACCGAAACCGACAAATGGTCGAAGGTCATCAAGGAAGCCGGGATCAAGATCGAGTGATCTTTGGCGCATGCGGCCTCGCGCGCCGCGCACGCGAACGCTCAAGCTCTGCAATAACGGAGGCAGTCGGTTCGACACGTCCGAACAGGCGGCCAAACGTGCGCAACTCGGTCGCGTGAAGCGCAGCGTCGGTCGTTCCACAGCAGTCTTCGACGATCAGACTATCGTAGCCGAGATCCGCCGCGTGGCGCGCGGTCCCACCGACGCAGACATCGGTCAGCACGCCGGTGAAAAGCGCGGCGCGCGCGCCCCATGACCGCATCATCGAGTCGAGCCCGCTGGACACGAAGGCGCTGACGGTGCCTTTGTTGATGACGACTTCGCCCGGCAGCGGCCGTACGTCCTCGATGATCTCGTACTCCGGCGAGCCCGCATACTGCCGGCGAAAGCGGTAACGGACTGCGCGGTGCGGCGGCGCATCCATGCAATCCTCGGCGAGACATCCGCTGGCGGTGAACACCACGCGCAGACCGTTGTGGCGAAAATAGTCGAGCAACTGCTGCTGGCGTGGGATCACGATCTTCTCGACGCGCTCGAAGAATGCGCTTTGCGCGTCGGGTTCACCGGCGTCAGCAAGCGCCTTGCCATAGCCGGCGTGGCGAATACACGTTGCGTTCTGCATGTCGAGGACCACCAGCACCGTATGCTGGCTATCGAGATCAAAAGTATACGGTTTGATCAGTTCCATGTGCGGTGCGCTTCCTTTCAAAAACGTGGCCAATTAGTGCAGCGTTGAGGGTGCACCGGACCCTAACCAATGCCGCAGTGCCATTACGCTGTGTTCTTATTCCACCCGGATGTTGCCCGCCTTGGCAACGGCAGCCCACTTCGCCACTTCCTGCTTGATGAATGCATCGTACTGCTCCGGTGTATTGCCGATCGGCTCCGCGCCGAGCGCAGCCATTTTCTCGCGAACGTCAGGTAGCTTTAGCACCCGCACCATTTCGCCTTGCAACTTTATGATGATCGGCTTCGGCGTGCCGGCACGTGCCAGGGATCCGAACCACTGCACCATGTTGTAGCCCGGCACCCCCGATTCCACCACCGTGGGCACGTCAGGCATCAGCACGGAGCGGCGAGCACCGCCAGCGGCTATCACTTTCACTTTCCCGGCCTTGATGTACGCACCGGCAGTGGGAATGTTCTCGAACTGTATGGTGTGATCGCCCTTCGTGAGCCCGCCCATCGACAACGCGCCCTTGTAAGGCACGTGCACGATGTTGGTCCCGGTCTTCATCTTGAGCAGCTCCATGGCCAGATGCCCCGGCGCCCCGCCGCCGCCGGTTCCATATAGGAGCTCGCCGGGCCGCGATTTCGCAAGCGCGATGACATCGCGCACGGTTTTCACCGGTAGCGACGGATGCGCAATCAGGAACGTATCCACATTGGCCACATGCGTGATGCCGTTAAAGTCCCGCTCAGGGTTGTAATTAATGCGGTCGTAGATGCTGATGTTCACGCCGTGGGACATACCGACCATGATGATGGTGTAGCCGTCGGCGGGCGCCTTTACGATGAGTTCGGCAGCCAGGTTGCCGCCGGCGCCGGGCCGGTTGTCGATGATGACTTGCTGCCCCCAAGTCTCCGCCATTTTCTGCCCTATGATGCGGGCAAAGGCATCGCTCGCACCGCCCGGGGGAAACGGGACCAGCCAGCGGATCGCCTTGGACGGAAACTCCTGAGCACCGGCAAGTGGTGCGGCAGCGGCAAGCAGTGCCGCGAGAAAAAGCCTGGAACGCATGTCACCTCCACGCATTGGTTGAACCGATTCAGCCAGCCGTCATCCTGTTTTCCGTACCACTACCTATCACGGCACCGCCCATCACGTCAGGGTTTCGTACACCCAGCGCGCAACCGCGAACAGTTTTCTGTCGTCGTTTCTTTTTGCGATCAGTTGCGCCCCGACCGGCAGTCCGTTCGGGCCGCTGAACGCGGGTATGGTCATCACGGGCACATGCACCGTTGTCCAGATCGCCGACGGCGAAACGTTTCCGGTCAAGGTGGTGCCTATCGGCGCCTCGCCGGTTGCCGAGGCTGCCAGCAGCACGTCGCAGTCGCCGAATAGGCTGCTAAACCGCGCACGACAGCCTTCCGCGAAATTGCGCGACGTGATGTATTTTTCGAACGAACAGGACAGCCCATCCTTGAGCCGGCCGCCGCGCAGACGGCGGCTGATGCCCTCGAGGTGATTCTCCAGTTCCCACGCGAAGTTGCGCGAAAACTCGAAGCTCGACACCCAGCGGTGCGCGTCCTCGATGCGCTCGTAATCCTTTGGCAATTCGATGTCGACCACCTTCGCACCCGCACGCGAGAGTTTCTTTACCGCATCTTCCAGCAGCTTGCGCGTGTACGGCTCAAGTATCGGCCACAAATGCGTGCGGCAAAAGCCGATCTTGGGTGGGGAAATATTCCGTGGTATGGGCTCGTGCGGGATGTCGATCAGCACATCCCGGTAGAGCGCGATGTCATCGACCGAGCGTGCGATCAGGCCGACTGTGTCTAGAGAGCCGGCCGCCTCTTTCACGCCGACGCAGCGGATGTCGCCATAGGTCGGCCGGTAGGCGAACACGCCACAGAAACTCGCCGGGCGTATTGTCGATCCCGTCGTCTGGGTGCCTATCGATAGCGGCGCCATGTTGTCCGCGACCGCAGCGGCGGAACCGCTCGACGAGCCGCCAGGTGTCCTCAGCGGGTCCAGCGGATTGCGCGTCTTGCCCGGGTACTGATTAGCAAACTCGGTGGTCACCGTTTTGCCAAGCAAGATGCCGCCCGCCTTTCGGCCAAGCGCCACGCAAGTGGCATCCTTGGCTGGCATATGCCCCCGGAAAATCGGCGAGCCGTATTCGGTCGGCATGTCGAAGGAGTCGATGATGTCCTTCACGCCGAACGGAACGCCGATCAGCGGGCCACGCCGCCCGCTTGCATCGAGCCGGCGCGCATAGTCGATCACCTGCTCCGGGTTGATGTAGTGCCACGCACCCACCTCGGGTTCGCGCTCTTCAATGCGTTCAAGACAAGAACGCACAACCGACTCGCAGGTCGCCTTGCCCTTGGAGATGGCCGCCACAATTTCGGTCGCGGAGAACTGATTCAGTGCGCGCGCCGACTTGACAGAAGTTTTTACCATTACTATGTTCCTTTGGAAACACAAACTTGTAATACGGCGCCCAGAATGAAAAACGTCGGTCGATGCCGCCGGCGTTTACCAGAGCACGAGCGACGGCAGAACCGAATGTAAAGGAATTTTAACCGCACTTTTCGGATGAACCCCAATGTAGCCCTGCCCAGCCAAGTGGTCAATCTTTGATAGGTGGCATCTCACGGGTTAATAGACTTGTCCGGTTTCGTAACACATGAATTGTCCACTTTTTCTATCGCATGCAGGAAGCGCAGTCCGGCGTAGACCGAAACGTGTTCCCGCAAGCGATGGCTCGTCTGGCGAACGGTTCAGGCGGCCTGTTTTGTTACCGCCGTTCCGAATTTGATCGTTTCGGCAGGTGGTGCCGATCTGCGATTGACCACCACCGGCACTCGACAAACACTGGTCAATACGTAATCGGTACGGGTGGTCAGTTTGGGGTCGGGGGAACACACCAGGCCCTGCCACGTCATCTGCCTGACCAATTAGGCCACGATATCCGCGCGTTTGCCCGTTGAGGCGGTCACGTTCATGCGTATTGGCCTGCTCGGATAAGACTCGGCAGACCCACCGCCGACCCATGCCGTAAAAATCCGCAGTATCCGCGTAATCATTGGTCGGCCTTGATGTTGGCGTCCTTGACGACCTGCGCCCATTTCACGATATCAGCCTTGATGAATGTGGAGAATTGCGCGGGTGTAGTCGTGAACGGTTCAATCCCCAGACTGTGAAGCCGCTCCCGCGTCTCTGGCAGTTGCACGATCCGCACCACCTCCCCATGGAGCCGGTTGATGATCTGCGCAGATGTGCCGGCGGGCGCGAGCACGCCGTACCAACCGATGACCTCGTAACCGGGAAGCCCGGACTCCGCAACGGTCGGAATTTCGGGTAGAGCCGAAGACCGCTGCGTGCTGCTAACGGCGAGCGCGCGAAACTTGCCACTCCGAACATACGGCAGTGTCGTCAGTTGATCATTGAAAATCATTGCTAATTGGCCAGCGAGCAGATCTAGCATCGCCGGGCCACCGCCCTTGTATGGCACGTGGATCATGTCGATGCCAGCCATCGACTTCAGCATCTCCACCGCAAGATGCGGGGCGCCCCCCGTGCCCCCGGAGCCGAAGTTCAATTGCCCGGGCCTCGACTTGGCCAGCGCGATGAGTTCCTTTAAGGACTTCGCCGGTAGCGAGGGATGTACGACCAACACGTAAGCGCCCGTGGCCACCGGCGTCACGGGAGCGAAATCGTTGATCGGATCGAATGAGAGCTTGTATAGACTTGGGTTGATTGCGTGACTGGCGGTCGCCATGAAGATCGTATGTCCGTCTGGCACCGCTTTGGCGACAAGTTCGGCGCCGATAATGCCGTTTGCGCCGGGACGATTGTCGATGACCACCTGCTGGGCGAGGCTCTCCGTGAGCTTCTGTCCGATCGTGCGTGCAAGCAAATCGGTGGGACCACCCGCCGAGAAGCCGACAACGAACCGGATCGACTTGCGGGGGAAATCCGTAGCCCCAGACGATGCGCTTTGCGCGAACGCGTTGGCGGAGCCAAGTTGCGACAACAACAGTGTGCAGAGAAAGCCTGCGATTTGGGGGCTTCGCTTGTAGCGCATCGGCGAGTTCTCCTGTGGGTGCATTACGTGTTACCGCCGATTCAAATTTGACCAGTTTCGGCAGGTTATACCGATCTGCGATTTACCACCACTTTCAATCGCCAAACACAGTAGTTTCCAATATAAGAATGAGCCTGAACGGGGATGTTTTTGAGTCTGATTCAGGCGGCTGATTTCGATCGGTTAAAAATGGTTTTAAACAGTGCTGCTCGCGCGTTATTCAAACGCTGTGCGGCATCATTATCGCTCATCGCGTTGGCTAGCGTATCGAGCTGTAAGAAGGTGATGCGTGGCTTCAGGAATTGCTCTGCCAGCGGCAGGGATTTGAGTTTCTCGTAGGGTGTC
>CAMBSS010000233.1 GCA_945870465.1 Bordetella parapertussis
CCAGCAGCTTTAACCGCGTTTCGGGCGCGGGCAGGTCGGACGCCTGTATGCGGCGCTGCGGCTTGAAGAGATTGGGCAGGTGGGCGTAGTTATACACCGCGATGCGGTCGGGATCCGCCGCCACCACGCGCTCCAGCGTGCGTTCGAAACTCAGCAGCGACTGCTTCGGCAGGCCATAGATCAGATCGACATTGACCGAACGGAAGCCGTTGGCGCGGGCCGCGTCGATGACTTCCCGCGTCTGCGCCTCGCTTTGTATGCGGTGCACCGCGCGCTGCACGTCCGCGTCGAAATCCTGCACGCCTATGCTCACCCGGTTGAAACCGAGTTCGCGCAAACCGGCGACATACGCGCTGTCCACCGTGCGCGGGTCCAGCTCGATCGAATAATCGCCGGCCAGATCAAACTGGAAATGGCCGCGCAACTGCCTGGTGAGATCGACGAGTTGGCTGAAGCTGAAGAAGTTGGGCGTGCCGCCGCCCCAGTGCATGTGCGCGACTTTGGTGTCGCTGCCCAGCGCGTTCGCCTGCAGCGCGATTTCCTCGTTCAGGTAATTGAGGTAGCTGGCGCCCTTGCCGCGGTCGCGCGTGACGATTTTGTTGCATCCGCAATAAAAACACAGCGTGTCGCAGAACGGCAGGTGGACGTACAGTTCGAGCGGACGGGCGATTGCGCCGACATTGCGGCGCGCCAGCCACGATTCGTAGGCCGCCGCATCGAACGATTCGACAAACCGGTCGGCCGTCGGGTACGAGGTGTAGCGCGGCCCGTGCTGGTCAAAGCGCCGGATCAGGTCGAGGTCGATCTCGACCCGCGACGCTGCCGTCGGCACGCTCAAGGTTGTCAATTCAGGCATGATAGCGCCAATTATTCAGGAAACGCCGATTTGCGGTTTTGATCCACATCAAAAACCATATAGAATCAAAGTCCGGTTCCTGGTATCGGGCCATGCAAGCCAAAACCATCCCCATCAACGTCGCTCAACTGCGCCACGCCTGCTCGTCGTGCAGCCTGAACGAGTTGTGCCTGCCCGCCGGGCTCGACCTGCAGGAAATCGACCGCCTCGACACCATCGTCAACCGCAAACGCGCGCTCAAACGCGGCGACTACCTGTATCGCGCCGGCAGCCCGCTGCAGTCGCTCTATGCCGTGCGCACGGGCTTTCTCAAGAGCTGCGTGCTGCACGACGACGGCCGCGAGCAGGTCGCGGGCTTCCACATGATGGGCGAACTGCTGGGCATGGACGCGATCGGCTCCGGCAAGCACCTGTCCGACGCGGTCGCGCTCGAAAACAGCGAGGTCTGCGAAATCCCGTTCGGCGAGCTCGAAAACCTGAGCCGCGACATCCCCAACCTGCAGCAGCACTTTCACCGCATCATGAGCCGCGAAATCGCGCGCGACTACGGCGTTATGCTCCTATTGGGCAGCATGCGCGCCGAGGAAAGACTCGCCGCGTTCCTGCTCAACCTGTCGCAGCGCTTCGCCGCGCGCGGCTACTCCGCGACGCAGTTCATACTGCGCATGACGCGCGAGGAAATCGGCAGTTACCTGGGACTCAAGCTGGAGACCGTCAGCCGCGCTTTCTCCCACTTCCAGAGCGAAGGCATCGTCGCGGTGCAAAACAAAAACATCGAGATCAAGGAACCCGAACGCCTGCGCGCGCTGCTTGGCCAGTGCGCGGGCGCGCGTCAGTAGCTGCCATACGGTTCCGCCCCCCGCCCGCGCGCCCGAGCTGCGCGCTGCCGTTCCAGACGACCTTGCGCACCGGCACCGATTCGCCCGTCAAGAGCGATTCGTCGGCGCGCAGGTCGTTGGCCTTGAGCATGACGGCATCCGCCGGCACGCGGTCGCCCTCCTTCACGATCAGCACATCGCCGCGCACCACCTCGCGGCCGGCGATGCGCGTCGCGACGCCGTCGCGCATGACGAGCGCGCGCGGACTCGACAAATCACGCAACGCCTCCAGCGCGCGTTCGCTCTTGCGTTCCTGATAAATGGTGATGCCCATCACCACGAAGACCGCGGCCAGCAGCACCAGCGCTTCGCGCACGTCGCCGATCAGCAGATAAATGCCGCCCGCCGCGGCCAGCAGCTTGAACATCGGTTCGCGCACGACCTCGCGTACCACGCCAGACAATCCGCGCGGACGCGCCGCCGGCAGTTCGTTATGGCCTTCGGCGGCGAGCCGCGCCGTGGCTTCCCCCTGCGTCAGGCCGGCACGTTCCGTCAGGGATACGTGCGCCATGCGCGTCATCCCGCGAGACCTATCGTCTCCAGATAGTCGGGGACGTGACAGCGCCAGCCGTAGCGTTCCTGAACATGCATGCGCAGCGCATCGGTGGCGGCGGGTTCGCCGTGTGTAATGAAGGTGGTCCGCGGCGGCGTGCGAAAGTACGCCAGCCAATCCAGCGTCTCGGCGTAATCGGCGTGTGCCGACATATTGTCGAGCATCGCGATCTCGGCTTTGACGGGCACATAGGCGCCGTGGATCTTGACTGACTCCGCCCCCCCCACCATCACTGCGCCGCGCGTGCCGCCGGCCTGGAAGCCCGCGAATAAAATAGTGTTGCGCGAATCAGGCGCAAAGGCCTTGATATGGTGCACGACCCTGCCGCTGGTTGCCATGCCGCTCGCCGAAATAATGACCATAGGGCCCGTTTTGCGGTTGAGCGCCTCGGACTCCTCGACGCTGTTGACGATGGTCAAGGCGCCGAACATCGCTGCGCATTGCTCCGCGCTCAGGCGGTGTTCGGCGTGGTGCTGATTGAATATGCGCGTCACGTTTACCGCCATCGGACTGTTGAGGTACACCGGCACCTCCGGCGGAATCGTGCGCGCCGCCTTCAATTGCGCCATGTAGTACATGAGCGTCTGCGTGCGATCCACCGCGAATGCCGGTATGACGACCACGCCGCCGCGCGCAAACGTGCGGTTGAGGACTTCGCCGAGCATCTTCACGGGATCGTCGCGCGCATGCAATCGATTGCCATAGGTGGATTCGATGACCAGATAATCGGCCTGCTCGATGGCCGTGGGGTCGCGCATGATGGGATCATTGGGCCGGCCGAGGTCGCCGGAAAATACGATCAAGCGGTCGTTCGCTCTGAGCGAAATAAAAGCTGAACCCAGAATATGTCCCGACGGCGACAACTCAAACGAGACTCCGCTGCCCAGATCGATACGGTGCCCGAAGTCGACAGGCTTGATGAACCGCACGGCCTGCTCGGCGTCGCCGCGCGTATACAGCGGCAGCGCCGGGTGATGCTTGGAAAAACCTTTTTGATTCGCGTATCTCGCCTCCTCCTCCTGCAGGTGGCCGGAGTCGGGCAGCAGGATCTCGCAGAGATCGCGGGTGGCCCTGCTGCAAAAAATTTTGCCGCGGAAGCCGTTCTTCACCAGTAACGGCAGGTAGCCGCTGTGGTCGATATGGGCGTGGGTCAGGATCACCGCATCGATGGCCCGCGGGTCCACTGGCAGTTGCGCCCAGTTGCGCAGCCTCAATTGTTTGAAGCCCTGAAACAGGCCGCAATCGATCAGGATCTTTTTGGCGCCCGCACTGACCAGATATTTCGAGCCGGTAACGGTGCCGGTAGCGCCGAGAAACTGGATTTTCATGAGTGTCCTGTTGAGAATTGGTGCAAGCCCGCGCGGGCGTCAACTATTGGTATCAGTACAAAGTCAGGCAAATACGGCCAACCCGATTGCCGCGCCGGTGACCACGGCCGCCAACACCGGGACACAGCGCTTGAAAAGTACGGCGCCGCCGACGACGCGCACGATTCCCAGCTTGAAGGCCGCGTTGGCCGCAAGCGCCAGCACGACAGCCAATGTCAATTGGTAACCCGAAAGCGTTCCCAGCCCGTACAGCCGCAAACTCGAGAGCGTGATCGCATCCACGTCCGTCAAGCCGGAAACCAGGGCGACCATATATACCCCGATGCTGCCGACAAGATCGGCGAGCCATGCGCTCAGCAGCAGAACCGCCGCATACATGGCCGCGAAGCTGAGCGCGATATGCAGTTCCGCCGGGTTGCTGATATCGGGCGTGGTCAATTCCAAACCTGCGTTGTCGCGCCGTCGCCCGTACGCATATGCGGCCATGCCGGCGACGAGCGCCATTGCAAGCACCGGCGCCAGGGTAGGGAGCGTGCCGGGGGCAACCACCGCCGCAAATACCGTAAGCCGCACCAACAGCACGAGGTTGGCCGTCGAGATCACTGTCACTGCAAGGCCGGTTAAATTGCTCTCCCTTTTGGCGTAGCGCGAATACGCCAGCGTAGTAGCGGTGCTGGACACCAGACCTCCCAGCAGTCCCAGCAGGATCGCGCCATGCTGAGCGCCGACCAGCCGCAACGCAACGTAACCGGCAAGCGACACCCCGCTGATCAACACCACCATCGACCAGATGTGGCGTGGATTCAGCGCACCGTATGGGCCAAACGCCAGATCGGGCAACAGCGGCAATACGACGAACGTCACCACCGCGAACTGCAATATGGAAACGAGATCGCGTCGCTCCAGCTTGCGCGCGGCACCGCCAAGTTCGGCTTTGAAATACAGCAGCACTGTGACGACGATTGCAATCATCACCGCGAGGCGCGCGTAGCCGGCCATCACCATGGCGCCCAGCAGGTAACACATAACGACTACAGCCACGGTCGTAGTACCGGGGTCGTCAACAGGGGAATCTTCCTGCCGATGGTAATAGGCGGCGATCACCATGATGGCAACCGCCCCCAGCGCCACCCCGAGTATGGACGGCGCAGCAAACACGTCGGCCAGCAAGGCGGCGGCCGCCCCCGTGAGCGCGACGAGCGCAAAGGTGCGCAATCCGGCCTTGGCCGTGGGATTGCGCTCGCGCTCCAGCCCGATCAACAGTCCGATCAGGAGCGCGGTCAGGAACTCGGGCAACCGGTCCAGCCCCTGTTCGTTCAACCAATCAAGGTTCATGGTTTGCAAGCCGCATTTTCGATCCAGCGCAGTATGCGCGCGGCGCGTGGGTTTTGACGCGCTTTCGAACTGATTTGACCACGATACTGGCCGCGACGGCGCGGATCAATCCAGCGGCGGACCGCAGCTAATCCTGCTCGCGCGAAGTGCCTTCCTTCCACGCGCAGTCGGCGCAGAACTCAAGCCCCGGACAACGTCCCTGCCGGCGCACCAGGCAATTTTTGCACGCGCTGGCATGGCGCAATGCCGTCGCAAGCTCGTGAAAAGCAGCCTGCGGCAAGCACGGCGTCGCCCAACCAGGAAGAATATTGAATCGCCACATAGTCTTAGCCCTTTCCGACGATATCGCCGTTAATTCTCACAGTCGCAGTTTCCTCCCGTGTCGCCGATCACCCTTTGATCTGGATCAATAGCAGGCGACCGGACGCGCCTAACATGAGAAAAAATTCAATAGGATTCCCGTCAAAAAACATGAGCACAATCACCGAACGCATCGATGGCATCACGCAGGTCCCGCCCTCACGGATGAAAGCCGCGTTGCCGGCGCCCCGCAGCGTGAAGATCGAAATATCGCCGCGCTGCAATTACCGGTGCGGATTTTGCGCGCTGCGCTCACGCGAAGTGCAGCCGAAGTGGGACATGGACTTTGGTCTCTTCAAGCGCGTGACGCGCGAGATGCGCGGCGGTGTTCGGCGTGGTGCTGATTGAATATGCGCGTCACGTTTACCGCCATCGGACTGTTGAGGTACACCGGCACCTCCGGCGGAATCGTGCGCGCCGCCTTCAATTGCGC
>CAMBSS010000234.1 GCA_945870465.1 Bordetella parapertussis
GCGCGATCACGTCCGCCACGTCCACCACGGCGGCGGCGGCTGCGGCCTTCGCCACGGCCTTCACCTTCGGCGCGCGGTGCTTGCTGTTCGCGAGGCTGGCCCGGAGTTCCACCGGCTTCAGCTTGCGGCTGATCGCTACCTTCAGGACGCGGCGGGCGCTGTTGTTGCTGCCTGTCCCTGCGCTGCTGTTCCTGCTGCGGATCACGCGGCGGCCGTGGTTCACGCGGCTCGCGGGGCGGACGCGGTTCGCCGTTGCGGCCACGTTGCTGGTTGCGGCCACCTTCGCGGCCGCCTTCAGGGCTACCTTCGTTGCGCGGCTCCTGTGCGGGACGATCGCCACGCGGCTCATCGCGTTTGTGGTCGCGGCGCGGTCCATTCTGACGGCCGCGGCGCTGGCCCGGACGCTCGCCACGATCAGTCCGTTCCGGACGGTCGCGCGTCATCGCAGGTTTGGTTTCGACCGCCGTAGTTGCCGGGCGTTTGTTGAACCAGCCGAAGATCTTGCTGATGATCGAAGGCTCGCCCGGCGCCGCAGCAGGTGCAGCGACCGCTTTCGGCGTGTGATCGACAATAGGCGCAGGTTGCGACGGCGTGATGCCTTTGACCGCAGCTTCGGGGCGCGCTACTGCCGGCTCGGTTTGGGCGGACGGCAAATCGTTGGTTTTCTCCGGCATGGCCACCATTTCGTAGCTCGGCGGCGCTACGTCGGCCTGGTTCAGCTCCTCGTGCTTCAGGCGCGTCACCGTATAGTTTGGCGTCTCGAGGTGGATGTTCGGAATCAATACGACGTTGACCTTCAAGCGCTGCTCGATCGAATGGAACTCGGCGCGCTTTTCGTTCAGCAGATAGGTAGCAACATCGACCGGCACCTGCGCGTGCACGGCGCCGGTGTTTTCCTTCATCGCTTCTTCCTGCAGGATGCGCAGGATATGCAACGCGGTGGATTCGATGCCGCGGATATGGCCGGTGCCATGGCAGCGCGGGCAGGGGATATGGTTGCCCTCGGCCAATGCCGGACGCAGGCGCTGGCGCGACAATTCAAGCAGGCCGAAACGCGAAATTTTGCCGGTCTGCACGCGCGCACGGTCGACGTGCAAAGCATCGCGCAAACGGTTTTCCACTTCGCGCTGGTTGCGGCCGCTTTCCATGTCGATGAAATCGATGACGATCAGGCCGCCCAGGTCGCGCAGTCGCAACTGGCGGGCGAGTTCATCGGCGGCTTCCAGATTGGTGCGGAATGCGGTCTCTTCGATGTCGGCACCGCGCGTCGAGCGCGCGGAGTTGACGTCGATGGATACCAGCGCCTCGGTGTGATCGATGACGATGGCGCCGCCTGATGGCAGCGAGACCTGGCGCGAGAACGCGGTTTCGATCTGGTGCTCGATCTGAAAACGCGAAAACAGCGGCACGTCGTCTTTGTAGAGCTTCACGCGATTGACGTTGTCGGGCATGACGTGGCCCATGAACGCCTTCGCCTGCTCGTAAATGTCTTCGGTGTCGATCAGGATTTCGCCGATGTCCTGCGAAAAATGATCGCGGATCGCGCGGATCACCAGGCTGGATTCCTGGTAAATCAGGAAGGCGCCGTTCTGCCCGGTAGAGGCGTTTTCGATTTCGCGCCAGAGTTGCAGCAGGTAATTCAGGTCCCAGCCGAGCTCTTCGGCATTGCGGCCGATGCCGGCGGTGCGGGCGATCACGCTCATGCCCGCGGGCACTTCGAGTTGATCGATAGTTTCGCGCAGTTCCGCGCGTTCTTCGCCTTCAACGCGGCGCGAAACACCGCCGCCGCGCGGGTTGTTCGGCATCAATACCAGGTAACGGCCGGCCAGACTGATGAAAGTGGTGAGCGCCGCACCCTTGGTGCCGCGTTCATCCTTGTCGACCTGCACGATCAACTCCTGGCCTTCGCGCAGCGCGTCCTTGATGCTGGCGCGGGCGACGTCTATACCGGGTTTGAAGTAGGCGTGGGCGACTTCCTTGAATGGCAGGAAACCGTGCCGCTCGCCGCCATAATCGATAAAGGCGGCTTCGAGGCTGGGCTCGACGCGGGTGATGACACCCTTGTAGATATTGCTTTTGCGCTGCTCTTTGCCTGCGGATTCAATGTCCAGATCGAGCAGTTTCTGACCATCTACGATTGCAACGCGCAGTTCTTCAGACTGCGTCGCGTTAAACAACATGCGTTTCATTTTTTTCTTCTCCCGCGCTCAGTGTCACGGGATGGGCAAACTCGCGCGCGGCGGTCAAGCCATGCGCTACTCAATCATTCAGTCACGAATACTGATCATTAAAGTTGGGTGACTAGTTAAAAATGACTTTCGTTGTTTGCCGTTAAATTTTTCAGTGCGCAGCGGGTGTCGCCGGCGTGGGGTGCTTCGCACCGTGGCCGCGGTCGCTGCTGCAACAAAGTTTTTCGTGTGCTGTGAGCGCGTATTTCGACTACCATCGCTACTTTTAGTGGTGAGCGACATTAACCATTGTGGGTTTTGGCAAAACCGGCTGTTCGCACCATCGGGAATTTCTCCCGCGCTGTGTTCCGCCGTGCCTGGGTAGCGACCGCGTGGCGCTGGGCCACCTGCCTGGCGTTACCTGCGGCAACTGCCGCGGTGCACCGCCTTTGAGCTCCGGACTACATGTCCAAGTCTGCCAACCGGTGAATAGTATAAGCAAAATGAAGGATTTGGGCAAAAATTCGGTGTCGCGGCACCAAATCGGGGAAGAGGCCGGCGGGCAGCGTATCGACAACTATCTGGTCAAGCTGCTTAAAGGCGTGCCCAAGAGCCACGTTTATCGCATCCTGCGCAGCGGCGAGGTGAGGGTCAACGGGGGACGGGCCAAGCCCGACTACCGTATCCAGACCGGCGACGAGCTGCGCATACCGCCGGTACGGGTGGCCGAACGGACCGCCAAAGCGGCACCGCCGGTCAGCGCGGCGCTGGAACGGGCTGTCCTGCTCGAAGACGAGCACGTGCTGGCGCTCAACAAGCCGCCAGGCCTGGCGGTACATGGCGGCAGCGGGGTCAGCTTCGGCGTCATTGAGCAATTGCGCGGCCAGCGGCCGCAGGCGCGTTTTCTGGAACTCGTGCACAGGCTTGACCGCGATACGTCGGGCGTGCTGCTGCTCGCCAAGAAACGCAGTGCGTTGACTGGTTTGCATGAGCAATTACGCGAAGGGCAGGTCAAAAAGTATTACCTCGTGCTGGTCAAAGGCAAATGGCGCAACCAGAAGCAGGTCGTGCGCCTCAATCTGCATAAATATCTGCTCGCTTCGGGCGAACGCCGCGTCGCGGTCAAGGACGAAGGACAGGAATCGCACACGGTGTTTGAATTGCAGCGCGCATGGCAGGACTACAGCCTCTTGCGGGCGGAACTCAAGACCGGCCGCACGCACCAGATCAGGGTGCACCTTGCGCACCTCGGCTTTCCGATTGCCGGCGACGACAAGTACGGCGATTTCGAACTGAACAAGCAACTTGCGCGCAGCGGCCTGAAGCGCATGTTTTTGCACGCCGCGCGCGTCGCGTTCAGGCATCCGTCCGGCGGCGCCAAAGTCGTGGTCGAAGCACCGCTGCCTCCCGAGCTGCAAAAATTCATCGATTCATTGGGCTAAGAGCCGTGGCAAAGCGCTTCGATCTGGTGGTATTCGACTGGGATGGCACGTTAATGGATTCCACCGCCGTCATCGTCGCGTCGCTGCAGGCCGCCTGCGCCGACGCCGGGCTACCGGTGCCGTCCGACGAGCGTGCGCAGCACATCATCGGGCTCGGGCTCTACGACGCGATGGCTCACGTTTTACCCGGCGTCGATCCTGCGGTGTATCCACAGGTCGTCGAACGATACGGACATCATTTCAGGTTGCGCGAGTCGCAAACGCCAATGTTTGCCGGCGCCGAGCAAACCCTGCGCGAACTCAACGACGCCGGTCATAGGGTCGCGATTGCCACCGGCAAAAGCCGGCGCGGACTCGATCGCGTGCTCGAAAAAACCGGCTTGGGCCCGTTGTTTCATGCCACCCGCTGCGGCGAAGAGTCGGCCACCAAGCCGCAGCCGGACATGTTGCTGGACCTGATGCGCGATCTGGGCGCAACACCCACCCAAACTCTGATGATAGGCGACACCACGCATGACCTGCAGATGGCGATCAACGCAGGGGTGGAAAGCGTGGCCGTCAGTTATGGCGCGCATCCGCGCGACCAACTGGTCGCGTTGCAACCGCTCGCCTGTATGGATAGACCGCAGGACTTATGGCAATGGCTGAAGCACCACGCGTGATTTGTGACAGCGCCGCGCTGACCGAGGGCGGCCGCGGCGTGCGTTTCAACGTTCAGCAGTACGGAGCGCAGGCTTCGGCTTTCATAATCCGCTATGACGGCAGGGTCTATGCCTACTTCAACAGCTGCGCGCACATCGCGGTAGAACTCGACTGGATGGAGGGGGAGTTCTTCGATAAAGCTGGGTTATACTTGATTTGCGCCACGCACGGTGCAACTTACGAGCCGGATACGGGTCATTGCATAGTGGGGCCGTGCAAAGGGCAGCACCTCATCTCAGTGCCGGTCGCAGAGCGCGACGGCAAAGTCTATTTACTGGAAAACAAACATGGCTGAATCAGATCCGAACAACGCGGGCGAAGGCTGGGAGCGCAAAGTGCTGGAGAAAGTCGCGCTCGCGGCGATTGCGGAACAGCGCACCACCCGCCGCTGGAGCATGGCGTTCAAGATGCTCGTGATGCTTTATCTGTTCATAGTCCTGTTTCTCGGCATGGGCTGGCTCAAGAAGACTGACAAATCGACCGGCAAGCATACGGCGATGGTCGAATTGCGCGGCGTGATTGCGTCGGACACCCAGGCCAGCGCCGATAACGTGACGGCGGGGCTGCAGGCCGCGTTCAAGGACAGCAATACTGAAGGTATCGTGCTGCGCATCAACAGCCCCGGTGGCAGCCCGGTGCAGGCCGGCTATATTAACGATGAAATCAAGCGCCTGCGCGGATTGCACCCCAACATACCGTTATATGCGGTGGTTGAAGACATTTGCGCCTCCGGTGGTTATTACGTCGCAGTGGCCGCCGACAAGATTTATGTCGACAAGGGCAGCATCATCGGTTCGATCGGCGTGGTCATGGATGGTTTTGGCTTTACCGGCACCATGGAAAAGCTCGGCGTCGAGCGGCGCGCCATCACCGCGGGCGAGAACAAGAAATTTCTGGATCCCTTTTCGCCTGTCAATCCCGCGCACAAGGCTTATGCGGAGAAGTTGATCGGCGAAATCCATGAACAATTCATAACCGTGGTGCGTGAAGGCCGCGGCAAGCGCCTGAAAGAAAACTCCGAGATTTTCAGCGGCCTGGTGTGGACCGGCCCGAAAGGCATAGAACTCGGGCTGGCAGACGCGCTGGGCAGCGTAGACTCCGTCGCCCGCGACGTTATCAAGGCCGAGGACATCGTCGACTTCACGCCGCGTGAAAATATCGCCGAGCGCGTGGCGCGCCGGTTTGGCGCGGCGATGGCCGAAGCGCTGGTCAAGGTAACGGCTGCTAGCGGCGCCCAGTTGCGCTGATCACTTCGCGTAGAGCAGGAATACGCTGGGGCGGCGACCGATCTCCGTTTTTCCGGCTTTCCACTCAGCGATGGTCGCGCTGCGCGCCGATTCGCTCGCCAGCGTAAGGTCGCTCGCGATGCACAACCTGGTTTTACCCTCGCACGCCTCAAGAAACGTCTGCAACAGCGCGTCGTTGCGATA
>CAMBSS010000235.1 GCA_945870465.1 Bordetella parapertussis
CAGGTCGAGCGGACTGACCTCGGCGCCGATATGTGGATGCAGCTTCTTGAACGTGACGGCCATGGTTGGTCTCCTCGGCAGGAATTGCCTGCCAGCAATTATTATTAGAATTCATCTCAAAAATTCAAAAAACGATATTTAGCCGCAGATAAACGCAGATATACACAGATAGAAATTCAAAGCTGCCATCTAGCCTACGTATAATTCTTTGAACTTATCCGCGTTCACCGCGTTTATCTGCGGCTCCAAACTGTTTTTGAGACCGCTTGTTGTTGCGCACAGCCTGCCTCAGTCGGCATACCCGGGCAGTTCGCGGTCGAGCACCCGCATCATGGCCTCGAAGTACATGCGTTCGCGTTCTTCGCGCGAATAGCGGTCGTGCCCGATCGGCGCCTGCACCTTGTTGACGATTTTGTCCGGAATGACTTCGAGTTCGCGCCCGGTGCTCATCGCCAGCACCTGCGCGCGGCACACGCGCTCCAGCATGTAGAGCCGCCGGTAGGCCTGCGGCACGGTGTCGCCGACCACCAGCACGCCGTGGTTTTTCATGAACATGATCTGCTTGTCGCCGATCAGGTGCGCGAGGCGCTCGCCTTCTTCCAGCGTGTCCGCATTGCCGGCGTAGTTGTCGTCATAGCAGATCTTGCCGTAAAAGTACGCGGCGGTCTGGCTGGCGGGCACGATGCGGTTTTCCTTCAGCATGTTGAGCGCGACGGCCCACGTCTGGTGCGTATGCAGCACCACGCGGGCGCCGCTGATGCGATGAATGGGCGCGTGTATGCATTGCGCCGAGAGCTCGACGTCGCCGACACCTTCCAGCGTCTTGCCGGATTCGTCCCACACGATCATGTCGCTGGCGCGCGCTTCCGACCAGTGCAGCCCGAACGGCAGGATCAGGTACTGGTCGTCGCGGCCGGGCACGGTCACCGTGAAGTGGTTGTCTATGCCCTGCTCAAGGTCGTGGAACACCGCCAAGCGGTGGGCGGCGGCAAGATGGATTTTCGCTTCGGTAAGCGGCTCGACTTCGCGTGCGGATGACAGCGGGTGGACGGACATGGTGTGCGCCTCTTTCGAATGGACGCAGCCATTATAGCAACGGCCGGCACTTGCGGTGCTGCCGCGCGGGAAACGCGGGATAAAGCGGGGCGGGCTGCCTAGGCCCAGAGCGCGACCCGCGTGGTGTCGCCTTGCGGCACGCCGAATTCGACCAGCACGCGCGAGCCTTCGATGGCGCGCACGGCGACTATCAGCTTGAGATCGCGGATCTGGATCACGAGGTCGCCACTGCGGAAGATTTCCTCGGTCAGGCGCTTGTCGTCCAGCGTCAAGGTGGCAAACAGCCGCCCGCCCGCGGTCGGACGGTTGATCGAAAGCTGCCCGAATTGCGTCTGGTGGGTGCCGGAGATCAGCATGTCTTCGCCGAGACCCACCCAGTGCCTCTGCATGCCGCGTTTTAGCGTGCGCGGGCTCCAGATTTCGGCGACATTACCCACGGCGGCGGCACCGGTTCTTCAGCAGGGCGGCGGCCACGTGGCGCAGGCAGATCGACAATGCCTTGTCGCGCAGCGCGGCTTCGAACGGAATGGGGAGTTTGCTCCGCGCATGGGCGGCGCGCAGCGTGCTCTGGTTGATTGCGTCGAACTCGAACGGCAGTCCGGGTTGGTAGCTGGAGAACAGACTCATGCGGCCCTCCTGTCATCGTGTGACCGCAGGCCGCCCCGCGGTTGCGGAGGTGTCCCGGTCAGATAGATTATCGGCGGGCGGGGCGTCTACTTAAGGCCGGAACAGACGGGTATTTGCCGCCGATACCCAGATTCGGGGCGCCGGTTGCGGCCGGCGCGGTGTTTGTTGGTTACAATGAAACACGACAACACGGGGGGAGTGCTACATGGCAGTGATTCTGGGCAGCGGCGAGCATCGCTATAAAGTCATCGAGAACTGGGCCAAGCTGCCTGATGGCTGGGAGTTCAAGGACGTCGGCGCGGTCGCGGTCGACAGCAAGGACCAGGTCTACGTATTCAACCGCGGCGAGCATCCGATGATGGTGTTCGACCGCGAGGGCAACTTCCTGCGCTCGTGGGGCGAAGGGCAGTATCCGCGCGCGCACGGCCTGCATATCGACGTTGACGACACGCTGTACCTGACCGATGACGGCGCCCACGTGGTGCGCAAGTGCACGACTGATGGCAAAGTACTGCTCGAACTCGGCACGCCCGGCAAGCCGACACCGTACATGAGCGGCACGCCGTTTCATCGCTGCACGCACACCGCGCTGTCGCCGAAGGGCGAGATTTACGTGTCCGACGGCTACGGCAATTCGAAAGTGCACAAATATTCGCCGGACGGCAAGCTGCTGATGTCGTGGGGCGAACCGGGCACCGATCCCGGACAGTTCAACATCGTGCACAACATCGTGACCGATGCGGAAGGCTGGGTTTACGTCGCCGACCGCGAGAACCATCGCGTGCAGGTGTTCGACGGCAACGGTAAATATGAAGCGCAGTGGAACAACATGCACCGGCCCTGCGGCCTTTATTGCCACCGCGGGCCACAGCCCGAGTTCATCATCGGCGAACTCGGCGCGGCGATGAGAGTCAACCGCGCGCATCCGAACATCGGACCGCGCATCTCCATCGTCGACAAACACGGCGCGCTGCTTGCGCGCCTGGGCGGCAAAGACGGCCCCGGTACCGAGGCCGGAAAATTCATCGCGCCGCACGGCATTGCGCTCGATTCGCGCGGCGACATCTACGTCGGCGAAGTGAGCTATACCGATTGGCCGCACACCAATGACACGCCGATACCGAAAGGCCTGCGCTCGCTGCAGAAACTGGAGAAGGTGAAGTAGATCGAGGATAGCGCCGGAACGATGGAGACCAACCAAGCCGGCGCTTTGCGCAATGCCATTGGAAGCGCGCTGGCGCAACATCAAGCGGGCCGCCTCGCGGAGGCGGAGTCGGCGTACCGGCAGATCCTGGTGGTCGATGCGAAGAATTCCGACGCCCTGCACCTGCTGGGCGTGGTTCAGCTTCAGCGTGGGCAGTTCGACGCGGCGATCGATCTCATCGGCAAGGCGATCGCCATCGATCCCGCCTATGCGCCGGCTTTCGTAAACCGCAGCCATGCGCTGCAGGGCGCGGGCCGCTACGCGGAAGCGCTGGCCGATTGCGACAGGGTTCTCGCGATCAAACCCGATCTGGCGGACATCCACTCGAATCGGGGCAACGCGTTGCAAGGCTTGCACCGCTATGAGGAGGCGCTTGCCAGTTACGACCGCGAGCTCGCCGTCCAGCCCGGCCATCTCGGCGCGCTTTACAACCGGGGTAACGCGTTGCAGAACCTGCATCGTTACGCCGAGGCGCTGACCAGTTACGACCGGGCGCTTGCGGTCAAGCCCGATTTTGCCGAAGCTTTATACAACCGCGGAGTCTCGCTGCAAAGCCTGGAGCGGAACGAAGAGGCGCTTGCCAGTTACGATCACGCGCTTGCGGTGAAGCCCGATTACATCCAGGCGCTGTCCAACCGGGGCCGTGTATTGCAAAGCGCAAAGCGTTATACCGAAGCGCTGGCAAGCCACCAGAAAGTTCTCGCGTTGCGGCCCGAGCAGGTTGAAGACCTCGTCAACTGCAGCCGCCTGCACGACCTGCTGGGCGATACTCAGATGGCGCTCGCCGGCGCCAGGTGCGCCTGGGGGCTTCAGGATTCGGTGCTGACGCGCTCCAATCTTTTCGCGATCCTAAAAAAGTGCCGGTTTAGCGCGAGCAACCCGGAAATCGAAGCACTGGCCATCCGCGCGATGTCCGAATCCTGGGGCAGGTCCGAGGAGGTCTTTGATGCAATGCTCAGTCTTGTCAGGCTGGACAAGGCGGTCGAGGCCTGCATGAAACGCGCGTCCGGCGCCTGGCCGGAGAAATTGTCCGCGCGGGAATTGTTCCCGGCCGGGAGCCTCAATGCGGTGGCGAAGTGCAGGCCACTGCTGTGTCTGCTGGAAAGCGTTCCGTCACGTGACCTCGACCTCGAAAAATTTCTTGATGCGGCGCGCCGTGCAGTGCTTGATCTTTGCGGTGATGCCGATGGCGCGCCCGCAATGGACGAAGAAGGCCTCGTGTTTTGCTGCGCCCTGGCGAAACAGTGCTTCATCAACGAGTATGTCTATTCCTGTGATGACGCGGAGTCCAGTCGCGCACAGGCGCTCAGGGACCGGCTCCTTGTCCGTTGCGCAGAGGGCCTGCCGGTCCCGGCATTGTGGCTGACGACGGTCGCAAGTTATTTTCCGCTGCACACTTTGCCGGCAGTGGAGCGCACGCCGGGTCTGCCGTGGCCCCAGGCAGTGGCCGGTCTATTGCTGCAGCAAGTCAGCGAGCCTCTGGCGGAAAGACAATACCGCGACGGCGTGCCGCGTCTTACCGGAGTCAACGACCGTGTATCCCTGCTCGTCCGCCAGCAGTATGAGGAAAATCCCTACCCGCGGTGGACCAGGTGCACGGCGCAAAAAAAACAACTGCCGTTCGCCGAGTATCTGAAGCAAAGGTTTCCGCGCGCTGCTTTTGCTCCCCCAGGAAACAAGCGGGAACTGGACGTTCTGGTTGCTGGCTGCGGGACCGGCCTGCATCCGATCAGGGCCGCACAGACTTACGCGGGCGCGCGCATTCTCGCCATTGATCTGAGCCTGAGCAGTCTCGGCTATGCGCGCAGGAAAACGCTCGAGCTGGGGATAGGCAATATAGATTATGCGCAAGCCGACATCATGGAGCTGGCATCGACGAAACGGAGCTTCGATGTAATCGAGTCGGTTGGCGTGCTTCACCACATGGCCGATCCCGAGGCGGGCTGGCGGGAGCTGTGTGCGTTACTGCGTCCGGGCGGATTCATGCGGGTCGGCCTCTATAGCGAAGCGGCCCGGCGCGACATCGTCGCCGCACGCAAATGGATAGCGGAAAGGAAGGGGGCCGCAGGCCCGCAAGACGTCATTAAATTGCGTCATGAACTGATTACTGTGATGGCCGCGGGAGAGTTGGCTAGTCTGGCATCGACTGCGGATTTTTTTACGACGAGCGAATGCCGTGATTTGCTGTTTCATGTCCATGAACAAAGATTCACGCTGCCGCGCATAAATAAAAGCCTCGAAGCCCTCGGCTTGTCTTTGATCGGATTTCAGCTGCCGGCCGATACCTTGAGTCGTTACGCGGAACGTTTTCCTGACGACAGGTCAATGACCGATATGGGAAACTGGGACACATTCGAGCATCAGAACCCGCAGACGTTTCGCGCCATGTATCAATTCTGGATGCAGAAACGGATATAGAGGATTCTTTCGGCCTTGACGTATTTGCATACTGAGCGGATGCTTTCGCGATGTCGTTCAATCAACCGTGTATGGTGGTAAAAATATTTTGCTGCGTAGCGGCGCTGATGGCGGTGTACGGCACCGCGGAGGCGGCATGGGAGCGCGTAGGCACGGTAGATGATGGCATGACCGTGTATGCCGATCCCGCGACCATACAAACCAGCGGCGACGTTGTGAAAATGTGGGGCCTGCTCGATTACAAGGCGGCCGAGAAAGACGCCACCGGCAAACCTTACCTGTCGGCCAAATTGCTGCAGGAGTTCGACTGCAAGGGCGAGCGCGGGCGCACGCGCTACTTTTCGACCCACGCCG
>CAMBSS010000236.1 GCA_945870465.1 Bordetella parapertussis
CACCTTTCCCCTCACCCCCAACCCTCTCCCCACTAACGCGGGGCGAGGGAGCATTTTTGAGGCGACTTCGGCGCCAGTTTACCAACGCCGCGCAGGTAGCGTCAGTTTTTCACCGTCAGATAAAAACTGATCGCCGACAGCAGGCTGACGGCGGCGAGGGCCCAGATTACGGCGTCATAATTGCCCGCGGCGGACCAGATGACGGCGGCGACCAGTGGCCCCAGCGAGCGCGATGCGAGCACCGGTGCGGCGAGTGCGCCATTGACCGCGCCATAGCGTCCGCGCCCGAAGATTTCAGCCGGAATGAGGCCGCGCGCGATGGTCATGATGCCGTTGCTGGCGCCATAGAGCGTGACGAACAACAGTACGAGACCCCATTGCACATTGGCAAAGCGCAGCACGAGTAAAGAGACTGGCAACAGCATGAAAGCGACGAGGGCGACCTGAGTTACACGAAAGCGCGCTCCCACAGTGTATTCAGCTACGCGTCCCGCCACTTGCATGGGGCCAACAATCGCCGCCAGCCACACCGCATCCACCATGCTGAAGCCGCGTTCGCTGAGCAGCGGAATCAAATGTATCGAGATCGCCGAGAACGCGAGCATGTTGGTGGTGAATGAAACCGCGAGGAACAAAAACTTTCGCGTCAGTACTATGTCGCGTACTGGCGGAGCATCGCCGTCGGCTTCGTGCTTGTCGCGTGCCATGTGCGCGCCGGTTTTCGGCAGGCACAGCAGGTGCAGCGGCGCGCATATGGCCAGGTTGAGCAATGCAAGAACCAGCAACGCATGCTGCCAGCCGAACGAAGCAATCAGTAATTGCGTGAGCGGCCAGAACACGGTGCTGGCAAATCCACCGGCGAGCGTGAGCACCGTAATGCCTTTGCGCGCGTCGGCGCCGAAACATGCCGTGATGACGGTAAATGCAGGGTCGTAGAGTACCGCTCCCATCGCGATGCCAAGTCCGATCCAGACCGCATAAAACGCGGGCAGGGAAGTGGTATGGCTCAGGAGGGCCAGCATGACGGCGGCCATCACCGAGCCGCCGCCCATCACGAAGCGCCCGCCGTAGCGATCGATCATGACGCCGACCGGGTAGGCCGCAAGACCGCTGCATACCATGCTCAGCGAGAACGCGCCGACGATGGCGTCGCGGCTCCAGCCGAATTGGTGCTCGATCGGCGCGATCAGCAAAGAGATCGCGTAAAACAGCGAACCCCAGGAAATGATCTGGGTGACCGACAGCGCCCATATCACCGACCACGGCGGGCGCGGCGGCGTGTCGTGGCTGGCGCTCATATTTCTCTTGGGATTAGAACGTTAATCACCTGAGATCTTGAACCGCAAAGGACGCGAAGGAAAACCGATTTGTTGATTAAGAACCCGATTCGCTCGATCTATAACGTGTGGCGGGCTGACCTTGATTCGCTAAACCTTTTGTTCTTGCCGGTGGGGTTCCTTCGCGTACCCCTCAAGGGGGTATTGAAAAGAATCCTTTGCGTCCTTCGCGGTAAATCTCTTGAACTATTCGTCTTAAAGTATTTCCGCGCGTCCGTTGTTGAGCACTGTCACGTTGCGCGCAGGCACCGTTGAGCGGAACGAAACGATATTGCCGGCGCGCCACATTTCCGTGCGGATCGTTTCGCCGGGATAGACCGGCGACGAGAAGCGGCCTTCCATGCTTTTGAAGCGGGCTGCGTCGTAACCGCAGCAGCTCTTGAGCAGCGCGTGACCGGCGACGCTGAAAGTGGCGCGGCCGTGCAGGATGGGCATTTTGAAGCCGGCTTTTGCCGCGTATGCCGGGTCGGCGTGCAGCGGGTTGTAATCGCCCGAGAGGCGATAGATCAGCGCGGCCTGCGGCAACGTCGGCAGATCGCAGACAAGATCCGGCGGCGTATCGGGGATCGGATGTTGCGGCTTGCTGGGGCCGCTGGGTCCGCCGAAGCCGCCGTCAGCGCGGCAGAACGTCGTCGACGTCAGCGTGCACAGCGTGTCGCCGCTTTGTTTATCGCGCACCGTGCATTCGGTAAGGACCAGGGCGCCCTTGTCCTTGCCTTTGTCCAATACACCAACGATTTTTGTGAGGCCAACGATGGTGCCTTCGGTCGGCAGCGGTTTGTGGATAGTGAAACCCTGTTCGCCATGCACGACGTGGCTGCGCGTGATGCCGGTGTCGCCTTTGGCGTGCCACGGTCCCGGATAACCCATGATGATGGCCATCGACGGCAATGTCTGCAGATTCGGTTCGTAGACGTATTTCAACTGGTTCTCGTCACACGGATCGGCGCCGAGGCCGACGCCCAGCGCGTATAGAATGGTGTCGCGTTGGGTGAGCTGTTGCTCGACCTCTGGAATTTTCCAGTTAATCAGTGTTTCGTAGTTGATTGCCATGCGAACCTTCTCCCTGGTCGTGCGCCACGCGGTTTATCTTATGCAGACTTGCGGACGGAAATTCATGAGGACACCGGCATGTTCTGCCGGGCGAAAATTCGCCTGTATACTAGCATATCGAAACATCCGATTTCTGGGTGTCGAGACCGACCTCACCGCGCGCGGCATGGGCGTGCGCTCGCAGCGTTACTCGATGCTGGTCGAAGACGGCGTGGTCAAGCAATTCAATCTCGAAGCGCCGGGAAATTCGAAGTGAGTGGCGCCGACAAGATGCTCGCACAGGTGTAAGGTCGGCATTTCCGCGCAGGCGGGAATCCAGATAACAGGTATTTTCTGGATGCCCGCCTGCGCGGGCATGACGGTGTCAAACTTGAACCATGGGGTATAAAAATGATGATCAATATAAGAGCAGGCAGGGTTTAATGACAGCAACAGCTTCTGGCAAATCGCATGCGCCGGCAACAAAAGCCCCGCATCCGCTGGCGGACCTCAAGCGGTTCAAATTCCGTAACATGGACAAGCTGCGCCTGACCGATGTCGATCATCAGCACCATGTCAACAACGCGATATTTGCCGTTCTATATACCAGTATCCGCCACAATTTCCTGCGCGCCCACGTGCGTCCGCTGGTGGCGCCGACCGACATGTTCGCGATGGTCAAGATCACGATCGAGTATCTGGCTGAAATGCATTACCCGGGCGAGGTGGAAACCGGAATTCTGATCCGGCGCTTTGGCCGCACCTCGATTACGTTTGGGCAGGCCATGTTCAAGGACGGCAAGTGCGCTTCCGTGGCCGAAGCGGTGATGGTATTGCTGGACCCGGTAACGCGGCGTGCCAAAGCGCTACCGTCCGACGCAGCAGAAAAGCTTGCTCAGTTTTTCAGTATGGATTGATTCGTTTAACAGGGAGAACGCCATGCGCAGCATTCGCAAGGAACTGTTGAGCTTTTCATTGGCCGCGGGGCGCAAGAAGGGCTGCGCCATGCCCGCCCAGTAAGGGCGCGTTCAGGTTTTCCGGAACACCACGATGCGGTTGCTGTTGGTGCCGGCCTCGTTGTTGCCGATTCCCCAGATGTTCGCGGTCTTCGTGAAGCGCTGCTCGTTGAAGAGGATCGCTTCGCACGCGAAGCCCGCGCCATTGCCAATTGGAACGACGTGCTCTTCCAGGCGGACTTTACCCTTGCGCACTTCGCCGACTTCGAAGGCGACCCAGCCATTTTTGCGCGTGATGCGGTAAAGCTCGGCGAACACCTTTGACATCGCGGCGCTCCAGCCATCGATGGTGCGCGACATGGTGATGCCAGCGGCGATCGCGTCGGCATCGAGGTCGTTAAACCAGCAGCGCAGCCAGTTGTCGTTCGAGTACTGCACGATGTCGAGAAACGGCGGCGATGTCACCGTGAGCTGCACGCTGCCGGCGGCGATGGCGCGAGTGGCGTCGGCCTTGTCGGTCAGGAACTGCGCGCGCTTGCCGGCGGCGTGCAGATTTGCGCTTTGTTCGGCAATGAGTCCGCGTTGCAGCTGGCGGGATTTTTTCAGGATGAGCGCACGCGTGTCCCGATACTCGGGCGTTTGCGCGCGCTTTGCATTGATCTTGATCTGGCGTTGCGCGGACGTTGCCTGGTTCGGCGGCAGCGTGTAGACCGAGAAAAAACCTTTCGAGTGCCCGGTCAGCCGGTTGGTCGCGACCATGCGTATCCAGCGGTCTACGGCGTCTTCCGCGCCTTGTGAATGGCGGCGTTGCAGGTAAGCGCGCAGGGCTGCGATCTCGCGCAGCGTGCCGGCGTGAAAGAACATCGACAGGTCAAGGGCGATGTCCGCTCCTGCGCTGAGATCGATTTCCGCCAAACGTGCGGAGATTGCAGCGAGGTCGGGCAGATCGAGCCGCGGGCGCGTCAGGATCGCGCTCAGCGGATTGATGTCGTTGGCGATCACGCGCCGGCCAAGCAGCGCAGCTTCGACTGCGGTCGTGCCGCGCCCGCTAAACGGATCGTAAACGACGTCGCCGGGCGCGGTCAGGCGTGAAATGAAATAAGCGGGAAGTTGCGGCTTGAAGCATGCGCGGTACGAGACCTCGTGTATCGATGCGGCCTGGCGCTGCATGGCCGTCCAGAATTCGCCGCGATAAACCGGAATGCATTGCTCATTGAGATAAAGCTTTTCAGCCGCGTCCGCCATCTCGGCGGTGAACAGCGGACCCCCCTGCCGTTTGAGCGCCGCTTTAGCCAAGGCGTGCATCCAGTGCTTCTATCCAGTGCATGACCGGCAGGCCCGTCGCGCTTTGCAGATGTGCCTGGCAGCCGATATTGGCGGTGACGATGACGGCCGGTGCGCCTGCAGTCAGCGCGTTGATCTTGTTCTTGAGCAATTGCTGCGAGAGATCCGGTTGCAGGATCGAGTAAGTTCCGGCCGAGCCGCAGCATAGATGTGCGTCCGGCACGGCTGTGAGATGGAAACCGAGGTTGGTAAGCAGGGTCTCAACCTGGCCTTTCATTTTGAGGCCGTGCTGGAGGCTGCAAGGCGGGTGAAACGCGACCTTGCGGTGAGGCGAGAGGGGAGAGGCGAAAGGCGGAAGAGCCTTCAGAATTTCTTTCTCCGCGGTGATGACTTCGCTGATGTCTTTCATCAACGCGGAAACTCGCGCGGCTTTTTCAGCGTAAGCAGGGTCGTTGGCAAGGAGGTGGCCGTATTCGGCAACCATGGCGCCGCAACCGCTGGCAGTCATCACGATGGCTTCCGTGCCTTGCTCTATATGCGGCCACCACGCATCGATGTTACGCCGCATATAGCCGAGACCTTCGTCCTGCTCGTTGAGGTGAAACGAGACTGCACCGCAGCAACCGGCCTGCGCCGCGCGCATCAGCGTGATGCCCAGTTTGTCGAGCACGCGTGCGGCCGCGGCATTGGTGTTCGGCGACAGGCTGGGTTGCACGCAACCATCGAGCACCAGCATCTTGCGCATGTGCGCACCCACAGGCCAGGCGCTGGCTGGCGCCGGCGGCGGCACTTTGCGTTTCAGCGCGCCGAACAGCAGAGGTCGCGCCAGTTGTCCGAGCCTGAGCAGGGGCGTAAAACGCGACGTATGCGGAATTATCGCGCGCAAAACTTTGCGCACGATCGTTTCACCGGTGCTGCGGCCCACTTGCTCGTCGACGATCGCACGGCCGATATCGACCAGCCGTCCGTACTCGACGCCGGACGGACACGTGGTTTCGCAGGCGCGGCAGGTCAGGCAGC
>CAMBSS010000237.1 GCA_945870465.1 Bordetella parapertussis
TTGATTTTCACAGCATTTCAATTGAAAAAGCCGGGGTAACATCAGCCCCAACCCTCCCCCGCTGACGCAAGGGAGGGAGTTCTACTGGCGCCGCCACTACCCTGACCGCGTTGCCGCGCTCGACGCCGAGCGCGCCGCGCACCGCGTTCAGCAGTCCGACGAGTGAAGCGCAGGGACGCGAACGCTCTTCTTGCATTTCAGGACTGCGCCAGCGCACGAACCAGCGCCACGGTGCATCGCCCGCCGGGCGTTCGACCCACACAGTCGCGCCGCCGGCGCGGACCACGGCGACTACCGGCAGCGCGCCGGCTTCGACGCTGCCGTCTACCCGCCACAGCGCGAGGCTGTCGGCGAGAAATTCGCGCACGCCCGTGTCTTGCCCGGCAATCACAGCAAAGCGCCGCCGCGGATTTCTTCGGAGATTTTGCGGAACAGATACTGACCGTCCTTGAGATCGCCGAGGAATTTGCCGTCGTCGACGACGACCTTGCCGCGCAATACGGTGAGCACCGGCCAGACATCGACTTTGTGGCCTTCCCACGGCGAGTAATCGGATTCGTGCAGCATCTCTTTCGTGATCGTTGTCCGCTTCGCCGGGTCGAGCACCGTGATATCGGCATCAGCGCCGGCGGTGAGCGCGCCTTTGCGTGGATAGAGTCCCATGATTTTCGCGGCGTTGGTCGATACGAGGTCGACGAATTTCTCCAGCGTGTAACCGCGCTTGCCCACCATCTCGGTATACATGAGCGAAACCCGCGGCTCGACACCGACGTTGCCGCCGGTAGTGTCGTCGATGCGCTTGCCCATCGTTTTCACCTGCAGCGAGCAGCACACTTCGTCGGTGGCGACCGTATGCAAGGTGCCGGTCTGCATCGCGTGCCACAGCGCGTCCTGATCTGCCTGCGCCTTGATCGACGGATAGGTGTGGTACATCTGGCCGTTCGGACGCTTGTAGTCTTCGGACGTGTACATCAAATACTGGTGCAGCGTTTCGCCGTAGACCGGCAACCCGCCCGCGCGTGCTTCGCGTATCGCTTCGACGCCAAAACCGGCGCTGACGTGCATGAAGTAAAGCGCGATGCCCGGCACGTTCTTGGCGACGCCCAGCACGCGGCGGAACGACAAGTCCTCCGACATGGCGTTGTGGACTTCGGCCATGTTCTCGAACCCGGTGCGTCCTTCGCGGATCAGCTTGTCGTACATGTGCATCACGATGTCGTTGTCTTCGCCATGCATCACGCACATGCCGCGCTCCTGCGCGACGACCTTGAAGACTTCCCAGATGTCGCCGAAATCGACCATGCGGCCGCGCCGGCTCGGCGTGATGTCGGTGGTGAATATTTTCACGGTCGGATAGCCCGCGCGCAGCGCTTCGCCGAGCTGGCCGAATATCTCCGGCGGCAATTTTCCCTCGACCATCACGTGAAAGCTGTAGTCGCAGTGGCACTGCGCAGTCCAGTCCTTGTGCCTGTCCTCGATCGCCTGCTGTATGGTCTTGCCGTGCGTCCAGCGCGCGAAGTCGATCATGGTGGTGGTGCCACCGTAGAGCGCAGCCTTGCTCACCACCGATGGCGGATCGGTGTAGGTGACAGTGCCGTCAGGATGCGGCGTGTACCATTTCAGGTGCACGTGCGGATCGATGCCGCCCGGCATGACGATTTTGCCTGTCGCGTCGATCAACCGCCGCGCCTGGTCCTTGGCGAATGTCCCTGCCGCTGCCACGGCGACGATCTTGCCGCCCTCTATTGCCACGTCGCACGCGGCCACTCCTGTCGGCGTCACCACGCGGTCACTGCGTATTATCAGATCCAGCATCTCGATTCCTCTCGACAAAATTACTTTATAACCGCTGCAAAGATACTCCCTCGCCCCGCCGATGCGGGGCGAGGGAGCGTTTTGAACCAAGTCTGATTATATTGCCTGCGCCCGCAGTCACGCTTTGCCGTGACGACGCATCAACTCAACCAGTTCGCGCACGCTCTGCCACTCCTCGCAGCGGTCAACCGCCGCCTCGACCTGCGCAACGCCTTCTGCCGTCAGCACAGTGCCCGCGAGCTCGTGGAATTTTTCGCGTATCTCAGACTCCGCGAACGGCTGGTTGAAATCCCCGCGATGGCTTTCGCAGGCCTGCGTATTGGACCTGCCGTCTTTCAGCGTGATGGTCACGCGCGCCGGCCGCAGCCGCGGCGCGACCGCGCTCATCGCCGGGTCTTCCTTCACGTGCACGCGCTGCCGCAGCGCCACGATGGCCGGGTCGCGCACCGCGCTGTCATCGAGCGCCGAGTAACCCGCGTGCCCGCGCACTGCCATGGTCGCTGCGGCATGTGGCAGCGAATACTTGGAAGCAAAATAATTGGGCGGATCCGGATTGCGCATGACTGAAGCGAAGCGGTAAGTCGCGACGTCGATGCGCTCGATGTCGTCCGCCTTGGGTGACAACGCAGCAAGCGCCGCCTTCACGCAATCCAGCGCGGGATGTATCGGATTGCAACAGGCGTAGAGACGAAAATAGTTGCGCGTGATTTCCCAGCGCGTGCCGAGCTCTTCGAGCAGCCCTTCGGGTTTAAAACCGTCGCCGACCAGATGGCCGAGCGCTTCTTCGATAGCATCGTCCTGCGCGGTGAACCCGGCGAGCGCGAGGTCGGGCGCCAGCGCGGCGGCGAAACCGCTCATGCCGCCGGCGACGTTAAGCGTCGTCGCACCCGCCACCGCATTGTTATAGCTCGGCGTCACGACGAGGGTCGTCGCTATGCGCATGGCAAGGCTGATACCGGCGGCGTCGAGCCCGCGCAGGCGCGCGCCCGCGGCGACCGCAGCCAGCAGCGCGGCCTGCCCGTTCTGGTGCGCGAGCGCGCGCGGCGTAAATGCCGTGTTGAAACGGGCAACGAGATCGTAACCGGTGATCAAAGCCGCCAGCATTTCGCGCCCCGAACTTTGCGCGTGCTCGCCGACCGCCAGCACGCCGGGCAGCACCTGCATTGCCGCCTGCCCCGTTATCAGGCGCAGCCCCTCGCACAATTCTATTGAGCGGCCGCCGATACCGTTCAGCAGCGCCGCTGTGCGCGGGTCGTGGGTCGGCCAGCCGCGCGCATATACGGTGGCGCCGCTGCCGGCGGTGGCCGCGAACCGCGCGCGCAATTCACCCACCTCGGGACGTTCAGCGCCCGCCAGCATCACACCCAGCGTATCCAGCAGCACAAGCTTGGTGTGCTTCTGGACCGCCGGCGGAATGTCCTCCCACTGCGTGCGCGCGACAAACTGCGCGAGTTCTTCGATTTGACGACCCATTGGTTCCTTTATAGAAGCGTGAGGAGTGAGGCGAGAGGCGGGAGGGGGCACAGAACCTAGGTCCTAGGCCCTAAGCCCCTACGCCGCCCGGCGCGAACGGCGTGACGATACGCACCGGTTTCTCCGGCCACTTCTGTGCCGCCGCATCATTCGCCGCGACGAGCCCGAGCTCGGCTGCCGCCATCAATACGCCGGCAAAACGCTGCATGATATGCATCGATGTTCTCCCAAAATTCTCATTGTGGCCGTTATCGCGTAACGTTGCTGCACGCGTGCCGCGGCGGTGCGCGCCGCACAACAACAATGCGCCGCTTGTCACCGCAAAAAGGATTTTCCCGGCACTTGCTCCGACGCGAACGCACGCGATAGTACGCTGCAAGCGGAAATGTGGCACGTTAGCGCAGCGCGGTCAACGTGATGCCGCCCGGCCCGGCAAATCCTACAGCACTTTCGGCAGCGCCGCGTTGATAGTTTCCACCACTGCCGCTTCGTATGCGCGCACGGCCTCCACGCTGTACTCGTCGCTGATGCCGTAGCGCGCCAGGACCGCCGCGCGCGGCGGCTTGATGGCATCGACGCGCTTGAAAAAAGCGACCGTGCGCGCCATGTCGCTCCCCAGTTTCTCGAGCACGCTTTCCAGCAGCGGAAAATGGCGGCTGTACGTCATGTGGTTGGCGAGGCGCACGTTGTTGAAATCGCCCCGCGCCCATCCCAGCGGCCGTTCCGCCGCCTTGAAAATCACGGCGCGTTCGCGCAGCAACTCCTCGGCGGAAATCTCGCTGCGCCGATGGCGCGCATACAGCTTTTCCAGTTGTTCATAATAGGCAATCGTAGCGCGCGCGATGGCGGTCTGCGTGTCGGCATAGCGCAGCGCGGCGTAATTCTCGCGCGTGAACTGGCCGTATTTTTCCGCGGTGAACGCGGCCATCCCCTTGTAGGCGACAAGGTTGCAGAGCGCCTCCTCGATGCCGTAGGGCAATTCAAACTGATCGTGACAATCCTCGTGTATTACCAGATAGATGAAGCGGTCAAGCCGGCCGGAGATCATGGCGGGGGTAACCGGGGTCTGGCTCTCGCCCCATGCCTCCACCGCGCTGAAATACACGTCGCCATCGCGGCCGCGCAGGCGGCAATCCTGTTCCGACTTCGCGTCGGCCCAGGTGATCGCCGGGTCTTCATATGAGTACGGCAGAGCGAGCTGCGAGGCATAGCCGCATACCAGGAACTCGCGTTGTTCCCTCGACAGGGCGGCGAAATTGGCGGTCGGGGCAAAACCTATCGCGCGCTCATACTGGCGTATCTCGCCGAGGAGCGCAGTCCACTCCCGCTCTACGCCGGGAACCGCTGGACCAACCAGTTCGCTCAACTGGCCGCAACCGCCGGCCAGCAATAACGTGGCCAGCAACGTGCGCCCTGCAGCGCGGCGAAAACTGTTCCTGGTGTCTGCAATCATTGCGTGAAATTTCCTGTGCATGGCCATCGGCCCGGGCACAAAGCCGCGCGCCTCACTCCAGCCGCGTGCCGGTCAGCTTGATCAGGTAGCCGTACTTCTCGTGGTCGGACTTGATGCGCGCCGCGGTCTGCTCCGGCGTCATGTACCACGGTTCGAAAGGTTCCAGCCGCGGCTTCATGTCGGGGCTGTTCTGCGCGTTTTTAATTTCTGTATTCACCCAATCGACGATGGCTTTGGGCGTGCCGGCGGGCGCGAACACGCCGACCCAGCCGCGAAACTCATAGCCGGGCACAGCGGCCTCGGCCACCGTCGGCGTCTGCGGGAACTGCGCGAGACGCGCTTCCGAACTCACTGCCAGCAAGCGCAAGCGCTTCGCTTCGAGCTGCGTCACGACCGCGGCGGGGCTGCCGACCAGGAACTGGGTCTCGCCGGAAACGATCGCGGTGGTCGCCGGCCCGCCGCCCTTGTACGGGATGTGTGTCATCTGTGTCTTGGTCATCGACGTCAGCAGTGCGATCGCCAGGTGCGAGAAGCTGCCGCTGCCGGACGTCGCGTAGAGAATCTGGTTCGGATGCGCCTGCGCAAACGTGATCAGCTCTTTTACCGACTTCACGGGCAGCGACGGATGCACCACCAGCAACCCGGTCTGCGCGGACAACAGGCCGATGCCGATGAAATCCTTCAGCGTGTCGTACGGCAGTTGCTTGTAGATATGCGGATTGCCGACGTGGGTCGTCGAATGCACCATCAGCGTATAGCCGTCGGGTTTGGACTTGGCGACGAAATCGGCGCCTATGGTGCCGGCGGCGCCGGGCCTGTTATCGACCACGAACTGTTGCCCGGTCGTTTCGGAAATTTTCTGGAAAACGAG
>CAMBSS010000238.1 GCA_945870465.1 Bordetella parapertussis
CAAGCCGGCGGTCACCGCTATCGTGGTATTCGCCGCCTGGCGCATCGGTTCGCGCGCATTGAAAAATGCGGCGTTATGGTCGATTGCGGCCGCGGCGTTCGTGGCGATTTTCGCACTCAAAATACCCTTTCCCTATATCGTACTCGCGGCGGGCATCATCGGCTATTTCGGCGGACGCTACGCGCCGGACAAATTCGCGACCGGCGGCGGCCACGGCTCAGCCGGTAAAAGCTACGGCGCGGCGATCATCGATGACGATACGCCAACTCCGCCGCATGCTTTGTTCAGCTGGGCTCGTTTCGCGCGTCTTGGTCTGGCCGGTGCAGCACTATGGGGCGGCGCGATGGCGCTGCTGTGGACGCGCTACGGCTGGGATGCGACGCTCACCCAAATGAGCTGGTTCTTCACCAAAGCGGCATTGCTCACCTTTGGCGGCGCATACGCCGTCCTGCCTTACGTCTATCAGGGAGCCGTCGAGCAATTCCAGTGGCTCACGGCCACGCAAATGATCGACGGCCTGGCACTGGGCGAAACGACACCGGGCCCGCTGATCATGGTCGTGACCTTCGTCGGCTTCGTCGGCGGCTGGACGAAGCAGATTTTCGGGCCCGACAGCCTGTTCATGGCCGGCGCGGCCGCGGCGCTGGTCGTCACCTACTTCACCTTCCTGCCGAGTTTTATTTTTATTTTTCTCGGCGCGCCGCTGATCGAAACCACGCATGGCAACCTCAGGTTCACCGCCCCCCTCACCGGCATCACGGCGGCGGTGGTCGGTGTTATCCTCAATCTCGCGGTGTTTTTCGCCTGGCACGTGCTGTGGCCCAGCGGCTTCGACGGCCGCTTCGAATGGCCGGCCGCGGCGATCGGCGCCGCGGCTTTCATCGCGCTGTTCCGTTACAAAGTGGGCATCATTCCCGTCATCGCGGGGTGCGGTGCGATCGGCCTGCTGTACACCCTGTTCTGACGCGCCGGATCCGGCAAAAAACCCAGTCGCGTTACTTGCGGTTTTCGCGCCGCGCTTCGGCTTCCAGCGTGCGCAGTTCGCGCAGCCGCGCATCCACGCTCGACATCTGGTAAAAATCGCCGTCGCCGCTTTTTTGCGCCAGCAGCAGTTGTTCGATCGCGGATTGCAGGTTGCCCAAGCGGAAATACGCCTCGGCCAGCGCGCGGTGCTGCGGCAGGCGCTTGCCGAGCGCGGCATAACATTTCGCCTGCAATTCGTACATGCGGTTGTCAGACACCGAGTATTGCATCCGGCTCTCGACCAGTTTCAACGCTTCGCCCGGCTGGCGGCTGCCGAGCAGCACTTCCGCATAGTCGTACACCAGCACGCGATAGCCGGGATGGCTTTTCAGTGCATCGCGGTAAGTCTGCACCGCCGTCCCCACGTCGCCGCTGGCGACATAATAACGGGCGGCCAGCGTGTCGACGGCGGCGTTGTCGGGCAACGCTTTGCGCAGCGCCTGCAGTTCCTTGCCGGCGCGCGCATAAGCCTTCGTGCGCAGCAGTGCCGACACCAGGCCGTAACGGCTCGCCACTTCACTCAAATACTTGCGCGCGCCCAGGCTTTCCTCGAAAAACGCCACCGCTTCGCGCGGGCTGTCCTGCGCTGCCCTGATCTTGGCGCGCATCAGCTGGAATTCGATGCTGTCCGGCACCTGGCGGTACGGCAGGTGCTGCGCGCGGCTCTGCATGTCCGCAATGCGCTCGTATGTCATCGGGTGAGTGCGCAAATAAGCCGGCGCGCTGGTTTCGTAAAAACGCGTGGCGCGCTGCATGCGCTCGAAGAAAAGCGCCATCGCCTGCGCGTCGAACCCTGCTTTTTCCAACACCTGGAACCCCACGCGATCGGCCTCGCGCTCGTGATCGCGCGTGTAATTAAGCGCCGACTGTATGGTGCCCGCCTGCGAAGCCATGATTGCCGCCTGCGATATCTCCGGGCTGGAGCGGGCGGCGAGCACCGCGACCGCGAGCGCCGCAAGCGAAGCAATCTGCGACTGCTTCTGCTGGGCCAGCATGCGCGCCATATGGCGTTGTGTAACGTGCGCCACTTCGTGCGACACCACGCCGGCGAGTTCGGACTCGCTTTGCGCGGTCAGTATCAGTCCGGAGTTGATGCCGACGAAACCACCGGGCAATGCGAACGCGTTGACCTGCGGGTCCATGATGAGAAAGAAATTGAATTCCTGGCGCGAATCGGCGCTCGCGGCGACCAGCTTGTAGCCCAGCGCATTCAGGTAATCGGTGATTTCGGCGTCGTCCGAATAGCTGCGGTCGGCGCGTATCTCGCGCATGATGCTCTCGCCCAGCCGGCGTTCGGTTTGCGGCGACAGTTCGCTCTGCGATACATCGCCGAGATCGGGCAGGCCCTGGCCCAGCGCCGACGGCAACGCGCAAAAAAGCAAGGCCAGTATGCGGATAAACGGTTTCACTCAGCTATGATAATCCGAATCGCGCGAAGTTCCGCGGCGGGCACGACCGCGCCGCCGCGCGCGCCGCCTGGCCCGATGGAATATAAATAGACCCGCGTGCCCGCAACCAACTCAGGGCTGCTTGGCATGCGGCGCAAAATCCGCCAACTGGTAGCGCGCCACGCGGTATTCCGCACGCCGGTATTCGTACGGATTGCCGATATGCCACACCGCGCCAAGCGCGGACGGCGGTATTGGCGCGACCTGCGGCGGCGCGTCGAAACGCTCCATCATCTTCAGCACGCAAAACAGCGCGATCTGGTCGAGATGCCAGAACAGTTTTCCGCGCCCGACGAAATGGCGGATAAAATTCTCGACCGCTGAAAAATAGCGCAGCGTGCCCGCGGTATTGTTCGCGATCACGATGTTGGCGACGATATCCAGCCACGGCGAATCGGGCGGGTCGCGCCGCACCAGCCCGATGTCGGCGCCGCCCACGCTGCCGACAAGTTCATCGAGCGGCGCCTCGAACACTGTGTCGATGTCGAAGCACGCAATGGTCTTCTGGTAATGCGCAAGCAGCGCTGCCATGCGCAGGAACCGCGCGCAGCTGTAAAACGTCCGCCGCAGATTGAAGTCCGGCTCTTCGTCGACCGGCGCGTACTCGTAAGTCGCCACGACGTTGCGCAATCCCAGCTGCGCAATCAGCGTTTCAAGATGCGCTGCAAAACCCTCCTCCGGATCGAGGATGTGCAAATGCAGCAGCTTGCCGCCGGCGGCGTTCTGCGCGTAGGAGTTCATGAACGTAACGCCGTACTTGTAAAAATACCGGGCATCGCAACATGCGGCGACGACCGCATCGTATGGCGCTTCAATATCCGGCGCGCGCAGGTGCGCAAACTCGTCAGCCACTGCGACAGCGGCGGACGGCGCGATTTGCCGCCACACGCTTTGCCGGAAATTGATCAGGCCACAATGGCGGGCTTCGCGCGACACGCGCGCCGCGGCCTGAAAGTGCTGCTCCGCGGCTTCGTATTGTCCGAGTTCGGCCAGTACGCTGCCGAGGCGAGCTTCCACCAGATGCGATTCCGGTGCCAGCCGCGCAGCGTCGTCGATACATGCGAGCGCGTCGTCGAACTTCTGCTGGCCATGCAGAATTGCCGCCTTGATCAGCAATGCCTCCAGATTGTCGGTGTTTCCGGCAAGCACCTGGTCGATATAGTGCAGCCCCTGCTTGAGGCGGCCCACGCGCAAATAGCAGTCGGCGAGGCTCGTCAATGACTTGCGGTTGGGTGCAATCCGCACCGAGCGCTCAAGCAGCGGTATGGCGTCCTCGACCTGCAGCCCGCGTTTGGCAATGAGTCCCAGCAGCATTAACGCCACCGCGTTCGACGGCTCCACGCGCAATTGCTGCTCGCACAGCACACGCGACGCGTCGAGCTCCCCCTGGTCGTAGGCATCGACCGCGCGCGACATCGCATCGCCGCTATCGCCCCCGACAGACTGACCGGAACTCATGGCAAGGCGCGGCGCGACGGGCAGCGGACAATTGTTGTGATGGCGGCGCTCATGGTGTCTTATACTTGGCGTCTTGTACAAAGCGTGCGGGCGGCAGGCCCGGCACGATTGTACAGGAGAGCACCCTGCCCGGATGGAGACCCGCATTGAAAAAGCTGACTCATTTCAACCCGCACGGCCAGGCGCATATGGTCGACGTCGCCGGCAAGGACGAAACGCATCGTGTCGCCCGCGCAGGCGGCCGCATTGTCATGCAGCGCGCAACCCTTGCGCTGATCGCCGCGGGCGGCGCGAAAAAAGGCGACGTGCTCGGCATTGCGCGCATCGCCGCCATCCAGGGCGCCAAACGCGCAGCCGACCTGATTCCGCTCGCACACCCGCTGGCGCTCACCCGTGTCAGCGTCGAGCTTGCCATCGATACCAAACAAAAAGCCGTTACTTGCATAGCTCAGGCAGAAACGCGCGGCCGCACCGGCGTCGAAATGGAAGCGCTCACCGCGGTAGCTGCCGGTCTGCTCACGATTTACGACATGTGCAAAGCGGTCGACCGCGGCATGCGCATCGAAGAAATCTGCCTGCTGGAAAAAAAAGGCGGCAAGTCGGGGCACTGGGTGCGCGGTAAGTAAGTATCCACTGACAATAAGGGTAAACGGCGCAAAAATGAGGGTCTGTCCAATTCCTGTCCAAGTGAGGAGCAGGAAATGGCGTCTATCCGCAATAGGAATGGTATTTGGCAGGCGCGAGTCATCCGCAAAGGTCACCCCGCAGTAAACAAGTCTTTCCCAAGCAGGACAGATGCCGAGAGGTGGACTCGGACAATCGAATCTGAGATCGACCGAGGGAGTTATCAAAGCCGCACCGAAGCCGAAAGGCTAACCTTCGCCGATATCATCACACGTTATCTGGCAGAGGTAGCGCCCGGCATGAAAGGCTACAAAGACGATCTCATTCGGCTTAATGCGCTGAAACGCCACCCACTGACCCGCTACAGCATGGTCGCGTTGACCCCTGAAAAGATTGCCGTCTACAGGGACGAAAGGCTCGCCAAGGTCGGAGCGGGAACAGTCATCAGAGAGTTGGCCTCAATTTCAGCCATCATTAACCACAGCCGGCGAGAGTGGCGTATCAATATACCCAATCCGGTTGAGTTGGTGCGAAAACCCAAGGCACCAAAAGGGCGCAATCGTATTCTGACCGACGCTGAAATCGGTCGAATCAAGGAAGAGTTAAAGCCTGCTGACCGACGCAGTATCTGGATGCTACCGGCATTTGAACTAGCCCTACAGACAGCCATGCGGCGCGGGGAACTGCTGGCGCTTCGGTGGACTGACATCAATATGGGGCAACGCGTCGCCGTCCTCCAAGATACGAAGAATGGGGAAAGCCGATCTGTGCCACTCTCAACCGCCGCCATCCAATTATTAGATAGCATCCCGCGTAGCCTGACAGGTAGGGTGATCCCATTAACCACTTGCGCCTTGGAAGCCGCTTTTAAGAAGGCAACCCGACGCGCCAGTCTGGCGGACGTGCATTTCCACGATATCCGTCACACCGCGGTCACAAGGATGGCAAAGTTGCTACCCAACTTAATTGAGCTTTCAGCGGTGACCGGGCATAAAAGCCTCGCTATGCTCAAACGATACTATCACCCACATGCATCCGAACTCGCCAAGAAACT
>CAMBSS010000239.1 GCA_945870465.1 Bordetella parapertussis
TACACCAGACTGACGGCCAGTCCGTCGTATTTGGGTTCGGTCGCGTACTCGATCAAGGTGCTGCCCAAAGCTTCGGCAACACGCCGGTCAAACGCCTCGACTTCCTCCTGCGCAAAAGCATTGTTGAGCGATAGCATGGGGGTGGCATGCCGAACTTCATCGAACGCGGCAAGCGGGGCCCCACCCACCCTCTGGGTCGGTGAATCGGGCGTAAGGAGTTGCGGGAACGCCAACTCCAGCGCCTGGAGTTCACGAAACAAGTGATCGTACTCGGCATCCGAAACGGTCGGCTGGTCCAGAACATAATAGCTGTGGTTATGCTGCTCGAGCTGGGCGCGCAGCGCAGCGGCCGCCTCGCCCGGGGCCGGCGACTCCGCCATTTACCCGAACAGGCGCAACGCCCGCGCCCCGCCGGCTTCAATACGCCCTGCCTGCATCTTCACGAGTATGCCTTCGAGCTGCTTGCGGATAGCCGCGAGAGCCGCGTTAGACAGGACGTTCCGATTATCATCGACCAACAGCCCGTTGAGCTCCTCGCCAAATTTCTGTGCGGTTGCCAACATGGCATCAAATGCGGTCAATGCATCCGCCACCCGCGGTACGTCGAGCAGAAACGTGATGCCGCTCGTTTGTAGTTTGTGCAGCTGGTTCGTAACAAAGGGCATGGGCTCGTGATTTTCCAGCGTATAGGCGACTGCCCCCGCCACACCAGCGGCGAAGAACCTCCCTTTGGGATCCAGTCTCAGCGCACATTTTTCAGCCAATTCGGCGACACGCAGTCCTGAGATTGACGCCCCCTCACCGGCCACCACGTTGATACCGATGGCAATATCAACATCGGCACAGAACTCATCAAGTTGTGCGGCATTGGCGTGCACACCCTTGATCTCAGGATGCTCGTACTGCCCGCCATGCACGTCCGCCCAGGTCACCACGGCATCGCAAAATACCGCCAGCGCATCAAGAGGAATACAACCGGAGCGATCGGAAATTTGCAGTGCGTAACGCAGACGCATGAAACTGCCGCCGGCAGAGGCATCCCGCCATTCGCCGCCGACCTCGTTGTATCCGGCGACCATCACGCCTTTTCCGTATACGGCGAGCAAACCACACAAATGCTCGTGCAACTCATCACCCATCGCCGGCGCAGGCAGACTGACCTCGACCACAAAATCAATAACCGGATCGATGGCAGATTCCACCGCTAGGGCGCGCACCTGCGGCACTGTCTGTTGCATCGACCGTTTAGTATCCGCGCCCGCGCGTATTGCCGGTGCTGGATCACCGTTCATCGAGGGCTCGACGCGTTCCACCGATTGACCGGCTGAACCTTCAAGCAACACATCGTGGTGTTCGCGGGCAAACGCTTTTTCAGTGCGCCGCCGCAACTGGCGCTCCTGCCACAGATTGAATACCCAGACACCGGCAACCACCACTGCGCCGATTACAAGTAAGCTAATTTGCAGGTCTTTCATGACCTCAGGCGACCTTGGCAAGTTTCATGGCTTCCTCAATATCCACCGCCACCACACGCGAAACGCCCGGCTCCTGCATCGTAATGCCGACCAACTGGTTCGCCATTTCCATGGTGATCTTGTTGTGACTGATATACATAAACTGCGAATTGGCGGACATTTTCTTGACCAGGCCGCAAAAACGCTCGGTATTCGAATCATCGAGCGGGGCATCAACTTCGTCAAGCAGGCAAAACGGCGCCGGGTTGAGCTGGAACATGGCAAACACCAGCGATAACGCGGTGAGCGCTTTCTCGCCGCCCGAGAGCAGGTGTATCGAACTGTTCTTCTTGCCCGGGGGTTGCGCAATGACCTGCACACCAGCATCGAGAATTTCCTCGCCGCTGAGCACCAGCCTCGCCTGACCGCCGCCGAACAACGAGGGGAACAACTCGCCGAAGTGCCGGTTGACAACATCGAAGGTGGACTGCAGGCGGTCACGCGTTTCACGATCAATGCGATGAATGGCATCTTCGAGTGTGGACAGCGCGGTATTGAGGTCGAGCGATTGCGAATCGAGATATTCCTTGCGCTGCTGCGAGGTTTCAAGTTCATCAAGCGCGGCAAGATTAACCGCACCGAGCGTCGCAATTTCATTGCTAAGCCGCGTGATGTCGGCCTGCAAGGCGCTGGCACGTTTGCCTTTTTCGAGATGCGGCTCAAGCTCCGCCTCATCGGCCTTGACTTCGAAGAGCTGCTGCGAAAACTGCTCTTCGGTGAGGCGCGCCTCTTGCTCCTTTAGCTTGGCATCATTGATGCGCTCGCGAATTGGGTCAAGGCCCTGCTCGATCATCAGCCGTTCCTGCTCGGTCTGACGTAGCGCTGTTTCGGCCGACTCCAATTCGTCACGTGCCGCGGCAACCGCTTGCTCCTTTTGCGTGCGAATTTCGAGCACCCGGTCAAGTTCAACCGTCAGCGGCGTTTCATCGAGCTCCAGCGATTCGCTTTCGTGCTGTGCAATACCTTCCTGAACCTTGCCAACGTTTTCCCTGACGAGGCGAATGGCATTGTCAATTTCGGCAATCTTGTTACTACAGGTTTTGAGATGGAAGGCGGCCTCCTGCGCGTTTCGATCCGCCTGTGCCACCGCCTGACGCTGGTGCACCAGCGCGTTGTCCGCCTCACCATAAGCCGTCTGCGCCGACGCCAGCTGCGCCTGCAGCTCGATGCGTTCCTGCTCACGCTGGGTGGCCGCCAACTCAGCAGCATCAAGCTGGCCGCGCTCCTGCTCAATCTGCGCTTCGATTTCCGCCAGTTCGGTGGTGATTTGCTCGCCGCGCTGGGTGACGCGCAATGAGAGTTCGGTAAAGCGCGTAATTTCGAGCTCGGCCTCATGGCACTGGCGCCGAGTCTCATCGAGTTCAAGCCGCAGGGTGCCCAGCACCGACTGATGCTCTTCAAATGCAGCATCTGCAGCGGCATGACGCGCACGCTGCAGCGCCAGTTGTTCCTGTTCAGCGACCAGCGCGCCGGCGAGTTGTTCGAGCTCACGCTCGCGCGCCAGCACGCCGTGCAGATCTGAATCCGGCGCATGAAAACTGACGCTATATCGGGTAAAAACATGCCCCTCAGCAGACACCAGCATGGCGCCGGCCGGCAACTGCCGGCACTGGCTGAGACCGGCATGGCGATCGGCCACCACGTATACCTGCTGCAGCCAGTCGTGCAAGACCCCGGTGGCAGCAGCATTCTTGCCGCGAACGAATGAGGCCAGCGGGCGCAAATCCCCGAGCGGTTGCGGAACGGCTCCGACCTCGGCGGCTAGCGCAAAGGCCGTCATCTTGCCTGGCGGCAAATCGCCGAGCCAACGCGCCGCGTCATCCAAATGATCCAGTGAAATACCGTTCAGGCGCTCCCGCAACACCGCCTCGAGCGCATCCTCCCAACCGGATTCAATCTCTACTTCCTGCCACAACCGTCGCGCGCTATCGAGCTGGTGCGTGCTCAACCAGCTATCCATGTCCGCGCTGCGGCCGATACGGTCCTGAATCTGCCGCAGAGCGCCCACCCGGGCTTCCAACGATGCCGCCTGCTGTGCCGCCGTCTCAACCGATGCTGCGCATTCGCGCAATGCCGCGTCCAACTCGGGCACCCGCGACACCTGGGACTCAAGATTGGCACGCTGCTCAAATTGCCGCGCCTCAAGTTCTTCCTGCGCCATGCCCAAACGCTGGAATTCGGCGTCATCCGGCGGCGGCAACGCCGCCTTTTCATCGCCCAGACGTTGTTGGCGTGGCGCCAGCTGCGCCAGTATTTTCCGTGCGTGCTCGCAGCGTGTGTGCTCGAGCTGCAATTCCTGCGCATTGTCGGCGGCGTTCTTCTGCGCCACATCGCGGGCTTCTAACGCATCCCGATACGCCTGCTCGGCCACCGGCAGGCGGGCGACTTCTTCGCTCTGCGCGGCGCTGCCCAACTCGGCCGCTGCCTGCGCACGCTCGGCTTCGGCATGCCAATCATCCAGGCTGGTCTGCTGGGATTCGAGTTGCGCTTCACCAATCTGCCATTGATTGCGCAAATCGGCTAACCGCGACTCGATACGATGGCGGTTCTCCCGCACGTGCTGGATTTGTTGTTCCAGTCGCGCGAATTCGGCGTTGGTCTCGTAGAGGCTACCCTGCGCATCATGCACAGCGTCGCCGGCGGCATGGTGGCGCTGGCGTAGCGCTTCAAGAGAACTCTCGGTTTCGCGCAAAAGAGCCGTCTGCGCCTCGAGCTCAACGCCCAGGCGCTCGATATCACGTGTGCAACGCTCACGGGTGGCGCTGGCCTCGCGCTTTTTCTGCAACCACAGCAGGTTCTGCGAAAACCGCAACTGATCCTGCAGCGTGTGATAACGGCTCGCGACCTCTGCCTGTGTGCGCAAATGCTCAAGCTGCTTGTCGAGTTCGGTGCGGATATCGTCTACGCGTAACAGGTTCTCGCGCGTATCGGACAGCCGCGCCTCGGTCTCCTTGCGCCGCTCGCGGTATTTGGAAACACCGGCCGCTTCTTCGAGAAAAATCCGCAACTCTTCGGGTTTGGCCTCGATGATGCGCGAAATCATGCCCTGCTCGATGATGGCATAGGCGCGCGCGCCAACCCCGGTGCCGAGAAAGATATCGGCGATATCGCGGCGGCGCACATGGATGTTGTTAATGTAATAAGAAGAATCACCATCGCGCTCGAGCAGGCGCTTGACGGATATCTCACTGTAGCTGGCCCACTGCCCACCGGCCTTGCCCAGGCTATTGTCGAAGATGAGTTCCACGCTCGCGCGGTTCACCGGCTGGCGGTTGCCCGAACCGTTAAAGAGCACGTCCTGCATGGTTTCCCCGCGCAAGTGTTTTGCGGACGATTCCCCCAGCACCCAGCGTACGGCATCAATAATGTTTGACTTGCCGCAACCGTTGGGACCAACGATGCCGACGAGCTGTCCGGGCACTGGTATATGCGTCGGATCGACAAACGACTTGAAGCCAGCCAGCTTGATTTCAGTAAGGCGCAATTTTTTTCTTCTATGCAGAGTTATAATCGGGCGCAAATTACGCCACTCATTTTAACTGATTTGTTACGGTCTCCCTAATGTCCAGCAAGCCGCAAAAAACCCTCGACACCTTCCCCAATCCGCAACCGCAGCGCGACTACCGGATTCACATGGAAATACCGGAGTTTACCTGCCTGTGCCCGAAAACCGGACAGCCCGATTTCGCCACCATCGAGCTCGATTACATTCCAGACCGCAAGTGCGTCGAGTTGAAAAGCCTGAAACTCTATATGTGGTCGTATCGCGATGAGGGTGCGTTTCACGAGGCCGTCACCAACCGCATCCTTGACGATCTGGCCGCGGCGACCAAACCGCGCTACATGCGGCTGACCGCGCGCTTCTACGTGCGCGGCGGAATTTTCACCACCGTCGTCGCGGAAACGCGCAAACGCGGCTGGCGCATGGCGGAGAAAATCGACCTCGATGCCATGAGTGGTCAACCCAGTATTCGCTAGCACCGTCAGCGCAGGCTGCAGGCCGCGTCGCCTCTTGCGGCACCTGTATAATGCCTGCTTTGCCCGAACCCAGAGCGCGCATGAATACAGATCTCGAACGGTTGCAG
>CAMBSS010000240.1 GCA_945870465.1 Bordetella parapertussis
TTGCTTACGACACCGAGTACGCGATGGTCGATCGCGATGACGACGTGAAGCTGGGCCTGAAATCCTCGGCGATACTGTTCGGGCGCTACGACGTCGCGGCCATCATGGCATGTCACGCGCTTTTCTTGTTCGCCATGGCTTATGTCGGGTATCGGGCGGGCTGCGGGGTAGGTTATTTCTGCGGGCTGGTCGCGGCGGCCGGCGTGGCGGCCTACCAGTACTTGCTGATACGCGACCGCCGCCGCGAGAATTGTTTCAGGGCGTTCCAGCTCAACAATCTCGTCGGTGCCGTAATTTTCGCCGGTATCGTTGCCGAATTCCTGTTGCGTATTCCGCTGTTCGCGGGCGCGCCACTTGCACGCTGAGCGGCCGTGAAATACCGCGACCTCAGGGATTTCATCGCCCAGCTCGAGCAGCGCGGCGAACTCAAGCGCATCGCGGTGGAAATCAATCCGCGGCTCGAAATGACCGAGATCTGTGATCGCGTGCTGAAGTCCGGCGGGCCGGCGCTGTTGTTCGAAAAGCCCGCGGGATTCGGCATGCCGGTGCTTGGCAACCTGTTCGGTACGCCGCTGCGCGTTGCTCTCGGCATGGGTGAAGAGAGCGTCGGCGCGCTGCGCGAAATCGGGCGCGTGCTGGCGGCGTTGAAGGAGCCCGAGCCGCCTGGCGGATGGCGCGATGTATGGGACAAGCTGCCGTTGTTGAAGCAAGTGCTGAGCATGGCGCCCAGAGAGGTATCGGGCGCGCCGTGCCAGGAACAAATATGGGAAAAGTCAGACGTGGACCTCGGCCGCCTGCCGGTGCAGACCTGCTGGCCGGGCGATGCCGCGCCGCTGATCACATGGGGCCTCGTCGTCACGCGCGGTCCGCAGAAGGCACGCCAGAACCTCGGCATCTACCGCCAGCAGGTGATCGCGCCGAACAAAGTCATCATGCGGTGGCTGAACACGCGCGGCGGCGCCCTCGATTATCGCGATCACTGCCTGGCGCATCCGCGCGAACCGTTTCCCGTCGCCGTTGCGCTCGGTGCCGATCCCGCGACCATGCTGGGCGCAGTGACGCCGGTGCCGGACAGCCTGTCCGAGTATCAATTCGCAGGGCTGCTGCGCGGCGGCAAGACTGAAATCGTGAAGTGCCTCACCCACGATCTGCAGGTGCCGGCCAGCGCCGAGATCGTGCTCGAAGGATACATTTACCCGGGCGAGACGGCGCTCGAAGGGCCGTTCGGCGACCACACCGGCTATTACAACGAGCGCGAGCATTTCCCGGTGTTTACCGTCGAGCGCATCACCGCGCGGCGCGACCCCATTTATCACAGCACCTACACCGGCAAGCCGCCCGACGAACCGGCGGTGCTCGGCATGGCGCTAAACGAAGTGTTCGTGCCGCTATTGCAGAAACAGTTTCCGGAAATCGTCGATTTCTATCTGCCGCCCGAAGGCTGCTCGTACCGGCTGGCGGTGGTGAGCATGAAAAAACAGTATGCGGGCCACGCCAAGCGCGTGATGTTCGGCATCTGGTCGTTCCTGCGCCAGTTCATGTACACCAAGTTCATCATCGTCACCGACGATGACGTGAACGTGCGCGACTGGAAGGAAGTCATCTGGGCGCTGACGACGCGCGTCGATCCTCAGCGCGATACGCTGATAGCGGACAACACGCCGATCGACTACCTCGACTTTGCCAGCCCGGTCTCAGGGTTGGGTTCCAAGATGGGGATAGACGCCACCAACAAATGGCCGGCGGAAACGGCACGCAGCTGGGGGGAACCCATTGCCATGGATGCTGCAACCAGGCTCAGAGTCGACGCGCTGTGGAGCAGTCTGGATCTGGAAAAAAAATAGCCGGGAGCTACCCGGCTATAGAATTTTGGCGCAGCTTTTTAGTTAGAACTTTAGTACTGCGCCAACTGTTAACTGATTGACCCGGGCGTCGCCGGTCGTATCGACTTTGCCGACGCCGTTGTAACGCTCAAATTCGCCGCGTAAGCCGAAATTGGTGGTGAAATCGTACTGGATGCCGACGCCGGCTTTGAAATCGAAGCCGTTTTCATTGACGGTGGCATTGCCCAGAGTGGTCGCGTTGGGCATCTCGTTCTTGGTTTTCCAGTAGTAGCCGCCGAACCTGCCCAGCAGCGAGAATTTCTCGTTAATCGGGAGCTTGGCCACCAGGTCGAGATTAAACAGATAAGCATCTTTGCTCCCGCCGATCGTGCCCAGGTTGGTGATCGAAGAGAAATCGGCTTTGCCGAGATAGATGTAGCCGCCTTCAAGCGCAAACGTTTTGCCGAGGTTGTAGCCGAGTTGGGCTTTGGCGCCATTCGCGCTGGTCTGGCTGGACGTCGAGGAACTCGTAAAGCCGTGGGTCGTGTTGTACAAGTCGACCGACGACGAGTTCGCATCGATCTTCGAGCGGCCCAGGCTGAATACGCCGTAGAAATTGGATTCGGCCGCCGACGCTGGTATCGCCGCGCACAGAGCGGTCAGGGCAACAATCGAAAGTAACGATTTCTTAAGCATGGTCCAATCTCCTTGTGCGCTCGGATCGCTGCGGAGGGAGGGCCCTCGCAAAAACCCAAATGTGTTAACGCATTGAGACCAGTTTAAAGAAAAGACTTTAACTTGTCGACATAACGCCATTTATTTTTGGAAGAATATGCTTATATCTGTTGTATTTTGACAACAATATTATATAAATATATGAATTTGAACAATTATAATTTTTCATGTGGGGGGATGCTGCTTGGTGATTACATCGCATGTGCAGGTTTAACGGCTATAAACCCACTTCAGCAAAGCATCTTGCACGCCCGACGTTACCTGCGCGCGCGGATGATTAATAAGGCACACGACGATCATCATGCGTCCTTTGGCATCGAGCACATAACCCGCAATCGCGCGCACCCCCGACAAAGTGCCTGTCTTGATGTGCGCCTGCCCGGCGACGTCGGCGCCCGCCAGGCGTTTTTTCATCGTGCCGTCGACGGCCACCAGCGGCAACGAAGCCATGAATTCCGGCATGACGGCGGAGCGCTGCGCGGCCAGCAATAATTGCCCCAGATTTTTTGCGTTGATGCGTTCGTTGCGCGACAGGCCGGAGCCGTTTTCCACAACCAACTCGGGAAACGCAAGTTGGCGCGTGACCAGCCATTGCCTGACCGAACACGCGCTTTTCTCCTGAGTGGCGGGTGCACCCAAAGTAATTGCGCCAAGCGCAAGATAGAGCTGCCGTGCCATCACGTTGTTGCTGAATTTATTGATGTCGCGCACGATCTCGGCGAGAGACTGCGTCTGGTGCGCGAGCAGGAGCCGCGCGCCGACCGGCGTGTCGGCGTCGCGCACGCCGCCCGAAAAAGTGCCGCCGAGTTCGCGCCACAGCAGGGTGAACAGGCCGTGCACATATTGCGGGTGGCCAAGCACGCTGTAGTTGCGCTCTTTTTCACCGCACGTCGCGGAGTAGTTGCCGCTGAATAACAGGCGCGCGCTCGCGCTGTCGCCGGGCGCGGTGAACTTCAATCTGCTGACCCAGTCGCCGCAGGGTTCGTTGTCCAGCGTGACATTGTTCAACACCTGGACCTGCGCCAGCGCGGGTTCGGGGATTATTCTCAGCGCGCGCTTTTCCGCGTCCGGAATGAATTGCAGGCGCAGCGCCTTGAAATTCACCAGCAACGCATCGGGCGGCGTGTTGTAAGGGCGCGTCGGTTCATTGTCGAAATCCACGGGGTCGGCGTTTTCGCGCAGGAAATAACCGCGATCGAGCACCAGGTCGCCGCGGATTTCGCGCACGCCGCGAGCGCGCAGATTGCGCAGCATCAACCAGAAATTTTCCAGAGTCAGGCGCGGATCACCGTAGCCCTTGAAGATCAGGTTGCCGTTGAGCACGTCGCCCTGCATTGCGCCGTCCGCATAAACTTCGGTAGTCCACTGGTAGGCGGGACCGAGTTGATCGAGCGCAGCGAAGGTCGTCAGCAGTTTTATGGTGGACGCCGGATTCAGCGCGCGTTCGTCGCCGACCGCAACCACTGGCCGCGCCACCTGGACGTCCTGCACGAAGATTCCCACGCTGCTCTCGGCTACGCCGGCTTGCGCCAGTGCCTGGGCCACCGGTTGCGGCAGGCGGGAAGCCGCATCCTGGGCCGGCGTATAGTTGGCGAAGCCGCAACACCACGCCGCGCATATCCCCAGCAGTAGCTGACGGCTATAGAGCATTGATGATTTCCAGGGTGCGCGTCACCAGCATGTCCATTTCGCTTTCGCCGATAACGTAAGGCGGCATGAAGTAAACCGTGTTGCCGATTGGCCGCAGCAATAATTCGTGTTCGAGCGCAGCCTGATAAAACCTGCGCGCGAACGTCGAGTTTTCGGCATCGACTTCGAACGCCCAGATCATGCCGGTATGGCGAAAATTTTTCACGCGCGGATGCCGCGCCAGATCACGTGCCGCGCGGTTCAGATATGCCGCTTTCTCCCGGTTGCCATCAATGACCTTGTCGCGGCGAAATATTTCCAGCGTCGCCAGCGCCGCGCGGCATGCCAGCGCGTTGCCGGTATACGAGTGGGAGTGCAGGAACCCGCGCGCCACGCTGTCGTCGTAAAACGCCGCATACATTTTGTCAGTCGCCATCACTACCGAGAGCGGAAGATAGCCGCCAGTGATGCCTTTGGACAGGCACAGAAAGTCGGGTACGATGCCCGCTTGCTCGTGCGCAAAAAAAGTACCGCTGCGGCCGCAACCGACCATGATTTCGTCGGCGATCAGGTGCACATCGAAACGATCGCACAGCGCGCGCGCGCGGCGCAGGTATTCTGCATCGTACATCGCCATGCCAGTGGCGCCCTGCACCAGCGGCTCTACGATCAGCGCTGCGGTTTCGGCATGGTGCTCTTCCAGATAGCGCTCGAGTTCGCCGGCGCAGCGTTCGGCATATTCGCGGGGTGTCTCGCCGTGATTCGCCAGCCGCCAGTCGGGACTCGACACTTGCGCGCTATGGCGCAGCAGTGGCGCGTATATGTCCTTGAACAGGGCGACGTCGGTCACCGACAAGGCGCCCAGCGTTTCGCCGTGATAACTATTGGCGAGGCTGACAAAGCCGGACTTCTGTGGCTTACCGCCGTTGCGCCAGTAATGAAAGCTCATTTTCAGTGCAATCTCGACCGCAGATGCACCATCGCTGCCATAAAAGCAGTGGCCGAGCCGGCCACCGGTCAGTGCGCTCAATTGCTCCGACAGTTCGACTACGGGCTCGTGCGTGAAGCCGGCGAGAATCACGTGTTCGAGTTTGCCCAGCTGCGCGATAAGCGCGGCGTTGATGTCGGGATTGGCGTGCCCGAACAGATTGACCCACCAGGAACTGATCGCGTCGAGGTAGCGCCTGCCGTCAAAGTCGTACAACCACACGCCTTCGCCGCGCGCAATCGGCACCAGCGGCAGCGTTTCGTGCTGCTTCATCTGCGTGCAGGGGTGCCACACCGCGGCAGCGCTGCGGGTTAGCAGTGAGTCATTGCGAGTGCTAACGGCCATGTGCGGAAAAATCGCGTTGATTATATTGCGCGCAATATTTACAAATGATGCAATTCATGCACAAAATCAGGCGT
>CAMBSS010000241.1 GCA_945870465.1 Bordetella parapertussis
CCCCGTGGGGCATTGAGCAGGCAATCCATCAAACGTGGTGTCTGGCCGCTTAAACGACGGTAATCGTTGGCCGCCAAGATGACAACGGCCTCTTCCCCGCGTCGGGTGACCAGTTGTGGGCCTTCTTTGAGCGTGAGATCAACCAACTCGCTGAATCGGCTCTTCGCTTCCTGTAGTTGCCAAGTATGCATCGTTATCTCCGCGCCTAGTCAGACTAGTCATTAGTATCGAGCGGGCGTCCTGAATTGTCAATGGACTTGGGCGGCCTTGTCCAATGGGGGCTGAGCGTGAGGGGTAACGTCCGGCCAGCGGGATGCTCAGACTGGCCGCCGCCGGCGCTTTACAGCACCGTTATGCGGTCAGGAGGGGGGGGGATCGCCAATGTTGGGGAAATTTGCCAGGCCAACGGGCAGTCGGGACGCGAGCGCTCGCGACGCACTTTTTATCAATAACTTACAAGCGGTAGGTTTGACAAGTATTTTGATCGGGCGATAGGGCATGAGAACGGCGGGCCGCACGGCAGACTTAAAAAAACCAGACCGAAGGCGGCGGTGATCAAACCTGCGGCCGCACTCCCCTCAGCGCAAGTCGTACCAGACCCCACGGCCACTGCCGTGCTGGTTCAGCGTGCCGCGTTCGACCAGCACCCGGAAATGCTGCTTGAGCGTGTTGCGGCTGGCGCCAGTCAGCTTGATGGCCTCGCCGATGGTGACGCGGCCATGCCCGCGGGCGAACTCGACGATCTGTAGCTGCAGTTCAGGGATGGCTGCCAGCACGATCTTCTCGCGCTCGACCTTCTTCTCCAACCGCCGGACCTGCTCGGCCAGAGAGCGGAGGAAGAATATGAGCCATGGCTGCCAGTTCGGAGACCCCGTGCGGATCGTGCCCTGCGTCTGTCGCAGTGCCAGGTAATAGGCTTCCTTGCTTTGCTCGATTACGCTTTCCAGCGAGCTGTACGGCACGTAAGCGTAACCGCCCTGCAGGAGCATGAGCGTGGTCAGCACTCGGGAGAGACGCCCGTTGCCATCCTGGAACGGATGAATCTCCAGGAAGGCGACGACACCGAGGGCGATGATTAGCAGCGGATGCAGACGGGCTGTCTCGCGCTCCTGGTTCACCCAAGCCACCAGTTCCGTCATCAGGCGAGGCGTATCGAAGGGCGAAGCGGTCTGAAACACGATACCGATCTGCGCGCCTGTCTCGTCGAACGCGGCGACGCTGTTCGAGTTGGTCTTGTAGTTGCCGCGATGCCAAGTGTCCTTTTCGCTGTAGCGCAGCAGGATCTGGTGCAACTGCTTGATGTGGTTCTCGGTGAACGGGATGTCCTGCCAGGAAGAAAACACCAGGTCCATCAACTCGGCATAGCCGGCAACCTCCTGCTCGTCGCGGGTGGCGAAGGACTTGATCGCCAGGTTCGACAGCAACAACTCCACCTCCCGGTCGGACAGCTTGCTGCCCTCGATGCGGGTGGATGAACCAATACTTTCGATGGTGGCGACGCGCCGCAGGGCCGACAGTCGGGCGGGCGCGAGCGTGCCCAAAGCGCGCCAGGCGCCTTTGAACTCGTCGATTCTGGCAATGAGGCTCAGGATCTCCGGTGTGATCTGGATGGTGTCGGCTCTCAGCATAAACCAATACTACACCCATTTACACCCAATATAAAACTACACCATTTAATACATATAGTTACACACAATCTAGCGCGGTTTGGATCGTGCGGAGAATGGCGATTGGACGGCGTCAAGCAGCATGGCCGGTTAAACGACAACCATCCTGGCCGGTTGGACGGGGGATGAATGTCGTTGTTTATGCGGTCAGGACGGGGCTCCTGCGTATGGTTGTCGTTTCCTTTGGATGATTGCCTTGACGATGTCCGATGCCGGAAATGTCAGCCCTTCCAGGCTTCCGATGCAGGTGCGCCTTGAGCGTGGCGCATACGTAATTTCTATACGAAGCGTGCCATATCGGAATTGTTGTGCGAAATTCGCGATGCTGACTGCGTTTCTGAGTTTGATCACCTGATCACTTTAGTTTTACCTTCGTCCTTCCGAGGAAGAAACCCCGTAAGAAGCACCGCGCTGTGACCCCCTCCCCTGCGCATGAAATGCGCGGGGGAGGGGTGGGGGCAATGCGCCTTTTTCTACAATCGCTAACGACGCGAAATATATTCGCCGATGCGTTTCACGCCCTCCGCCAGCACCGGTATCGAATTGGTATAGGCAAAGCGCACGTGCCGTTCCGCCTCGTGCACGCCGAAATCGGCGCCGGGCGTAATCGCCACGCCCGCGGTCTCCAGCAGATCGCGCGCAAATGCAAAACTGTCTTTCGTCAGCGCGCTGCAGTCCGCATATATATAGAACGCGCCGGGCGGCACGACCGGGATACGAAATCCGAGTTCACGCAAAGCAGGCATCAGAAAATCGCGTCGTGCTTTGAACTCGGCACGGCGCTCTTCAAGTATCGCCAGCGTTGCCGGTTCAAAAGCTGCAAGCGCCGCATGCTGCGCGGCCGTCGGTGCCGACAGGTAGATGTTCTGCGAGAGCTTGTCGAATTCGCGCACGTAGGCCTCCGGCACCACCATCCACCCCAGCCGCCAGCCTGTCATGTTGAAGTACTTGGAGAAACTGTTGATGACGAACACGTCGTCGCTATGCTTCAGCGCGGTCGTATATTCGCCGTCGTAAACGAGGCCGTGGTAGATCTCATCGACGATCAATGCGCCGCCGCGCTCGCGAGTGATCTGCGCAATCGCGTGCAGCGAGTCCGCCGGCATCAGCGTGCCGGTGGGATTCGATGGCGAGGCGACCATTACCGCTTTGGTGCGCGGCGTCCAGTGGCGCGCGACCATTTCCGGCAGCAACTGGTAGGCGCTTTCCGCGCCGACCGGAACCTCGGCCGGCACGCCGCCCATCATGCGCACGAAATTGCGGTTGCAAGGATAGCCGGGGTCGGCCATCAGCACTTCGTCACCGGGGTCGATCAGCACGCCGATTGCCAGCAGCAACGCGCCCGACGCGCCGGACGTGATGATAATGCGCGACGCCGGCACCTCTACGCCGTAGCGCTCGCGGTAGAAGCGCGAGATCGCCGCGCGCAATTCCGGTATGCCGAGCGCCGGCGTATAGAAAAGATGGCCGTTTTCTATCGCGCGTATGCCGGCATCGCAGATCGGTTTCGCCGTCTGAAAATCGGGCTCGCCGATTTCCATGTGCACGATGGTGCGGCCCTGGGCTTCGAGCTCGCGGGCGCGCGCGAGCAGTTCCATGACATGGAAAGGCGCGACCTCGGCCACACGGCGGGCCAGCGGTGGGGATTTATTTGCCACTTCGGAACATCGGCTTCAGCGCTGCAGCCGTTGCGTCCACTCGGCCAGTGCGACGAGCAGGGCCTTGATGAATTCGCCTGTCTTCGCGTCAGTCAGATTGCCGGCAGCGTCGAAGCGCGTCGCGGCCGCGCCTATCATCACTTCGGGCTTGTTGAGCACCATGGCGTTCATGAATATGAACGACTGGCGCAGATGATACTGGGCGCGCGCGGTGCCGAGGATGCCGGGCGAAGCGCCCATGATCGCGACCGGCTTGCCGTCGAACGGCTGGCGCGGCGGGCGCGAGGCCCAGTCGATCGCGTTCTTGAGCACGCCGGGCACCGAATAATTGTATTCGGGCGTCACGATCAAAACTGCATCGGCCGCCGCGATGCGCGCGCGGAATTGCTCGACTGAAGCCGGATAGCCTTTTTCACGCACGTCGTCGTTATACAGAGGGATATCGGCGAGATCGAACGTCTCCAAGGTGACGCCCGGCGGCGGCAGCAGCTGTGCCGCGCGCAGCGCCGCGGTGTTGTAAGACTGCTTGCGCAGGCTGCCCGAAATGCCGAGGAAATTAAGCGGTTTTCCCGTTGCCATGTTCATCCTTTGTCGAAACTGTCCCTGCCCAGGCTCAGCGGACCCGGGCCGTGCACCACCACGTACAGCATGCCGCCCATGATGGCGAGATTCTTCATGAAATTATTCATTTGCCCGAAAATGCTCGCCGGATCCGAATTCCAGAACGGATGAAATATCATCGCCGTCAGGAAAGTGAACCCGAAAAACGCCGCGGCGACCCAGCGCGCCTGCCAGCCCAGCACGAGCAGAATGCCGCCGCCGAGTTCCAGCGCTATCGTCAGCGTCAGCAGCACCGGGGCAAACGGCAACCCCGCGCCCGCCATGAACCCTGCGGTGCCGGCGAAACCGCCGATCTTGCCGATGCCCGACACGATGAAGATCTGCGCGAGCAGTATGCGCGCGGCAAGCGGTCCGTATTTCTGCAGCAATTCGCACAACACGTTCATGGTGGTCTCCCCTCGTTCGTGGTGACTGCTGGCGCACTATGCGCCGTTACCCTATCCGCTCGTAGTCAAACCCGGCATCCACCCAGGCGTCGAGCCCGCCTTCAAGCGGGCGCACTCGCGTGAAGCCCTTGTCGATCAACATGCGGGCGACACGCGCCGCGCTGGCTTCGTTGGGTCATGTACAGTACACGATGATGTCGCGGTCGGGCGGCAATTGCGCGAGATGCGCATCGAGATTGCGGATGTCGACCGGAATGGACCCCGGCACGCGGCGCGGATCTATCTCGCGCGCGGAGGCCGAGCGCACGTCCACGACCACGGGCGACTGGCCCTCTTCCATCATTTTATAGAGGTCTGCGACGGAAATGCGTGCCATGCGCAGCACCTTGAAAAAACGCCGGCGCTCGCGCCACTTGAAGGCGATAAACAGCGCCAGCGCAATGCCGAGGAGAACCAGCGCGTAAACGCCCATTTGCCCAAGCTGTTCCAGTGCCCAGTCGATCTGGCGATGGAACAACATGCCGGCGCCCGCGGCGGCACCGGACCACAGGGCCGCGCTGATCGCGCTATACGCCAGGAAAGTGCCGGGCTTCACGCGCGTCGCGCCCGCGAGCGGCGGCGCCACCGTCGCGAAGCCAGGCACGAATTTCGCGAATATCAGCGATGGCGCGCCCCAGCGCGTAAACGTGGTTTCGGTCTGCCGCACGCATGAGTCAGGCGATATGGAAATACGGCACAGTAATTGCAGGACGCGCAGCCCGTAGATGCGTCCGGCCACGTACCAGATCAGATCGCCGAGCATTGACCCGATCACTGCAACGGCTATGATCATGTGCAAAGGGGGCCCGCCGCTTACCACCAGCGCGCCCGCCACCAGCAGCGTAGGCACTGCCGGCACTGGCGCGCCGGCCTGCACCAGAAACACGTTGGCGAACACCAGCAGGAGGCCGTACTGCACGAGCAGCGCGGTCAGTTGCTCCATCATGGGCGTTTCCCCCTTTCGATCACCATCGTCAGTGCAATGTTACGCCGGCTTTAATCCTTGATCGATTCGACCTGGATGCGCAGCGTGACCTCATCGCCCAGCGCCGGCACGTAAGTCTTCATGCCGAACTCGGAGCGCTTGAGCATACCCGTTACCTCCGCGCCGCAATCTTCCTTCTTCAGCATCGGATGCGGCGCGCATTTGACCTTGGTAATTGTCAGCGTCAGCGGCTTGGTCACGCCGAGCAAAGTCAGTTCGCCTTCGGCGCTGGCC
>CAMBSS010000242.1 GCA_945870465.1 Bordetella parapertussis
TTGTTTGAGCGAGAGCGCTGATTACTTCGCTTTTTGCTTGTCGTGCTTCTGGCGCGCGATGGCTTTGCTGTTGCGGTCCGCTTCGTTCTGGAGCTGGGCGCGCTCTTTCTTTGTGACCACGCCGTCGGCCTGCGCTTTTTCCTTGTCCTTTTGCAGCTTGTCCTGGCGCTTCTCAAGGCGGGCGGCTTCCTTCTTGTTCAATTCGCCGGATTTCACACCCTGATCGATGCGTTTTTCCTGGTTGGCTTGGCGCTTGTCGATGCCGGGCGTCGCGGTCTGGGCAAAGGCGCTGCCCGCGAAGGCGAGGGTTACTGCGATTACCGTTGCTTTTACGTTAAACATGGCCGGTCTCCCGTTTGGTTGATGGATACGATGTTATTGGCGCTTGCCCTACCAAAAACGTTCACGCACGGACGACGTTGACCCTGTGCGCGGTTGATTTGTATCAATTTGTTGCAATGCCGGCCGTCACTGTATGGATTTGATGTTGGCGTCTTTCACCACCTTCGTCCATTTCGGCACGTCGCGCTTCAACACGTCGCCGAACTGGGAAGGGGGCCCGCCGGCGGGTTCCAGTCCTTCGCCGGCCATGCGCTCTTTCATTTCCGGGGTGGAAATCGCTTTGGCGATCTCTGTATTCAGCCGCGTGACAATTTCTTTCGGCAGATTCCTGGGGCCGAAGAACGCATACCACAGGATGGCCTCGTAGCCCGGGACTGTTTCGCCCACCGTCGGCACGTCGGGCACTGCACCGCTGCGTTTGCTGGTCGTCACGGCGATGCCGCGCAACTTGCCGACTTTATGCTGCGGCACCATCGCCGGCAAGGCGCCGAACATGATCTGCACCTGGCCTCCCAGCAGATCGATCAGCGCAGGGCCGGTGCCTTTGTACGGGATATGCGTCATCTTCACCTCGGTCATGGTGTCGAAGAGTTCGGTGGCGAGATGGGTGATGCCGCCGGTCCCCGTGGAAGCGTAATTGAGGCCGCCGGGTTTGGCTTTGGCGAGCGCAACCAGCTCCTTGATCGTTTTCGCGGACACGCTAGGATGCAGTGAAACCAGGAAGCCGGTTTCGCCGATCAGTGAGATCGGCGTGACGTCGTTGACCGGATCGTATGGCAGCTTGAATAACGCGGCGTTTGCCGCGTAGCTGCCAGACACCATGGCAAGCGTGTAGCCATCGGGCAGCGAGCGCACCGCGGTTTCCGCTCCTATCGTGCCGCCGCCGCCGGCGCGGTTGTCGACCACCACTGATTGCCCCAGCGATTCGGTCAGTTTTTGTGCCATCGCGCGCGCGACGATATCGGTGCCGCCGCCGGGTGCGAACGGTACTATCATGCGTATCGGTTTGGTTGGGTAAGCGTCTTTTTTCTGTGCCGACGCGTGACTGGCGGCCAGCGCGAGAGCAACCGCGGATGCAATGATGGCGATACCAAGGCGATGCTGTTGCATGAAGCTTCTCCGGTGAAGCGCTTGGCTGACGCAAGCGCGTTAAATGTCGAAATCGGGTCAGGCGCCCGCCTGGTGCAGCAGTCCGAGTAGTTCGCGCACTGTATGCTGTTCGATCGCCAGCGCGACCGCCGCAATTTTTTCGGCCGGCAGAGCGGGATTGATACCGTGCAATTTCGCGGTGATGCCTCTGGCGTCGATCGGCACCTGCACCGAGCCGGTCGGATTCAGGATATCGACGCGCTCCCATTTGCCATCGCGTTCTGCCGCCACCCAGCCCGCAAAATCCTTCGGATAGAGTTTGTCGAGTTCGGGATCGGGCACGAGCTTGAGGTTGTTCGCCAGCGTGATCAGCGCGGGGTCGGTCATTTTTGCTTCGCTGAATTGTGCGGGGAGAACTTGTCCATCGAGCAGAGCTGCAGCGACGGTGTAGCGCAGGCTCATCTGCGCGTTGAGCGCGGAGGACGGCGCGTAATCAAAGCCGCATTGCACGTCGACCACTTTCGAGGTGCCGACGCGCACCGCTACTTTGGTGTTCCATGCGCCGCCGAATGTTTTGCGCAGCGCGAGCGCCGCATCGATATAAGCGTGCGTGCTGCCGCAGCAAGAGTAAGGTTTGATCGCGGTCTGGTCGAGGTGATAGACGCTGCCGAGGTCTTGGGTGAGGGGCGCCGGGTCCGCGGCGTCGGAAAAAGCTTTCAGCACGCCGCCGTCGTCGAATTCGTAAATCTGCGTCGGGCCGGTGAAGCCCAGCTGCGCGAGTTCGGCGGCAAGCACGCCGGAGTGCGCGGCTTTGCCTGCGTGCAGGCGTTTGCTCATGGTGCCGTCGGCGTTGAACGCCCACAGGCCCGCGCCCTGGGTGCCGGCGAGGCCGAGCGCCCATGCGCATTCTTCGGTATTGAGTTTCATCAGTGACGCTGCCGCGGCCGCCGCACCGAACGGACCGCAGACGCCTGTCAGGTGCCAGCCGCGCAGACGGGTCGCCGAAGGGTTGAGCGCGAGGCTGGTGCGTATCATCACTTCGTAACCGGCGGCAATCGCGGTGACGAGTTCGCTGCCGCTGCTGTTGAGTTTTTCGGCAACAGCCAGCGCGGCAGGCACGACCACTGCGCCCGGATGCAGCTTGGCGTTGTGATAATCGTCGAGTTCGAAGGCGTGCGCAGAGGTGCCGTTGACGAGGGCGGCATCCGCGGCGCGCAAAGACGCGCGCGCGTCGCCCCACACGGTGGCTTCAGTGGAAGTGCCGCCGCGGCGCGCCCACGCGAGCAGCTTTTGCGCCCACGGCGTCTGGTAGCCGTATACGCCGGCGCCCAGCGTGTCGAGTATGGCGATGCGCACGACTTCGCACGTGCGCTGCGGCAGGTCGTCGTAAGCGAGATCGGCAATCCAGTTCGCGACTTCGCGGGTCGGTGCGGCAGCAGCGCGTCGGTCGACGTTCATGCAGATGCTCCTCCGGGAAATCGCGCGTCGCCGTGGTGGTATGCGGCGTCCGTCTGCGGGTGGCGGCTATTGTAAAGTGATGTGGCGGCAATGTCATTTCGCAGGGAAACGCCGGCCGCTGGCTTGACACTCGCGCGCGCGCGACGGCATACTCAACCTCGTTTTCCGGTGCGACGGTCGTCAAAATAATTTCCGCGCCGCGATCAGAAAAAATCCGGCAGCGGCGCAATGTTTCTGCTGAAAATCAACCTGAAATCGAGGAAGTCCAATGAACGACTTTGACGTAATAGTGGTGGGCGGCGGCAACGCGGCGTTCGCGGCGGCGGTGTCGGCCAAAGAACACGGCGCCAAGCGCGTGCTGGTGCTGGAAAAAGCGCCGAAGACGCAGCGCGGCGGCAATACGCATTTCAGCGGCGCGATATTCCGCCACTACTTCAACGACGTCAAAGAGCTCGACCGTTTCGTGCCGGATGCTGAAGAAAAATATCCCGGCTTTCATGCCGGCTGCGGCATTTATTCCAAGGACGATTTCCGCGCCGACCTGATGCGCGTCACCAACGGGCGCAGCGATCCCGAACTGTCGCAGATCCTGATCGACGAATCGTACGACACGCTGTGCTGGGTGCAGAAAAAAGGACGCATGGAATTCGAACTTGCGCACTCGGTGATGGGCGTGCGCGTCGGCGGCAAAATCAAATGGCCGAAGGGCGCCATCGTGCGCGTTGTGCACGAGGGTGTCGGCCTGTCGCAGACCTGGTTTGAAACCGCCGAAGCCGAAGGCATAGAGATCCGCTACGAAACCAGCGCCACGCAGCTGACGCAGGGCGAAACCGGGCGCGTCAACGGCGTCGTCGCGCGCGGTCCCGATGGCATCTCGACACTGACCTCCAAAGCAGTGGTGCTCGCGGCCGGCGGCTTCGAGACCAATCCGGCATGGCGCCGCCTGTACCTGGGCGATCCGTGGGATCACGCGAAAGTGCGCGGCTCCAATTTCAATTACGGTGAAGGCCTCAAGATGGCGATGGACATCGGCGCCATGCCGTGGGGACATTGGGGCGGCTGCCACGCCACGCCGATCAACGCCGAAGCGCCCGATTACGGCCGCCGCGACCTGACCGATAAGACGAACCGGCTGTCCTATACCTACGGCGTGATGATCAACATCGAGGGCAAGCGCTGGGTGGACGAGGGCGCGGACTTCAATTCGTACACCTACGCCAAGTACGGCGGCATGATACTCAAGCAGCCGGGCAGCCTGATTTACCAGATCTTCGACAGCAAGGTGCTGGAGATGCTGGAGCCGCGTTACTCGACCACGGTGCCGTTCAAGGCGGACACGCTGGAAGGACTCGTCAAGCTGCTGAAGGTGGACCAACAACAGGCGGTCAAGACGCTGCACGAGTACAACGCGGCAGCGGGGCACGGTAAATTCGACCCCATCGCGCTCGACGGTTTGCACACCGAAGGCATAGAACCGGCGAAGACCAACTGGGCACAGAAACTCGACAAGCCCCCGTACGTCGCTTATCCGGTGACCGGCGGCATCACTTTCACGTTCGGCGGACTCAAGATCACGAAGGACGCGCAGGTGGTGGCAACCGACTGGAAACCGATCCAGGGCCTGTATACCTGCGGCGAGATGGTCGGCGGGCTGTTTCACTATAACTATCCGCTCGGCACCGGCCTGATGTCGGGTGCGGTGTTCGGGCGCATTGCCGGACGCAGCGCCGCTCTTTCCTAGAAGCTGTCACAAAAACAGTTTGGAACCGCCGAAACGATAGAACGGTTGTCGGTGCAGTAGCGCAACGCGACCCGCCGTCTCGACGCGCTGGGCAGCGGCGCGATCACTTTCGGCCACGGCCCGCGCGACCGCGACGCGGAAGTCGTCGGCTTCTGGTGCGAGTCGAGCGGCGACGGCAAGGAATAGTTCGTTTGCGCCCGCGCTGCCGGCAGCAGTATCAGGCGGGCGGCGGCGTTGGGCCAGCGCGTTTTACCGTGCTGCTCAGGTAACCTGAAACGCCCAGCACCGCGGCAATCATTACGAATACGGGCGCCATGCCGAATGCCGCCCCCAGCCCGCCGGCGACCACTGGTACCACCGTGTGCGTAAAGTGATTGAGCGTCATGCGCACGCCGGTGACTTCGCCGGTGCGTCCTTCAGGCGAGCGGTTGTAGCTCATCAGCAAAGTAATCGGCTGGCCGCAGCCCAGCGCCAGCCCAATGCCGAACGACAGCACGCCGATCAGCCAGGCGTTGTGCGCGAACGGAAACACCACAAACACCGCGGCGCCGAAAAACATCGAAACCGCGAGCACGCGCCGCGCCTCGAAGCGCGCGTTCAACTGCGGCAGCCAGAAACGCACGACGAAAGTCGCGATGGCGAACATGCCGAGGATGATGCCGATGGTCGACGGCGAGAGGCCGATCGAATGTCCGTAGATCGGCAGGTAAAACATGTAGAGATCCCACCCGGTGACTATCATCGCGCTGGTGATCAGGACCTTGCGCAGCTCGGGCGTGCGCAGCAGCGAAAACGCGCTTTGCGTATGTTCGGTGGCGTGCGGCGTCTCGACCGCGCGGATGCTGCGCGAACCCAGCAGGATGGCGATCGCCACCAGCATGGAGAGGGCGAGGCACAGGTAGGCGCGCGCGTGGCTGAAGTACTCGATGACATAGCC
>CAMBSS010000243.1 GCA_945870465.1 Bordetella parapertussis
AAGCGCAGCGCGCCGTCTTCGACCAGCGCCCAGATTGCAGCAGCAGTAATCACCTTGGTATTCGAGAACAGCAGCCATAGCGTGTCGGCCGTGGCCGCTGTCTTGGGACTCGTTGACGCGCTGCCGAACGACTCATAGAGCGCCAACTGGCCGTGCCGCGCGAGCGCGATCTGCGCGCCCGGGTAATGGCCTTCGGCTACGTGCGACTGGATCAGGGCGCGCAGGCGCGCCAGCGCGGGCTCGTGAAAGCCCAGCGCGGCGGGACTCGCCGATGCGAGCGGAAAACCGGCAGCGCCGGTTTTGGGAGTGGCGGTCAGATCGTTCATTTCGATTCCCTTGTTACCGGAAAAGCGCATATTACGACACTCTGCCTGGTCATGGCCCGCGCTTAACAGCGCTGGAAAGCCAGGCCCGAAATCCGCAATGCAAACTCGTGTTATTCCGCGATGTTCAACGCTCTGCGCGTCCGCAACCGCCGCCGCCCGCCGTGGTCATCAAGACGCGGTCTCCCTTCTTTAATATCCAGTGCTTCGCCGGATCGATGGCTTTTCCGTTCAATAGCAGCGTCGCGATCTTGCCCGGCTCGCCGCCCTGGGCGCCCTTGGGAGCCGAGCGAAAGCGCGTCATCATCATGGAAGCCAGCATCGGAGACTCGCCGAGCGACTCGATTTCGAAATGCAGGCCGTCGCCGCCGCGGTGCCGGCCTTCTCCGCCGCTGCCGTGATTGATGCCGCGCTTGATCACGCGCACCGGCGCCATCTGCTCCAGCACCTCGATCGGGGTGTTGGACAGGTTGGAAGGGAAAGACAGCATCGTATAGCCGTCGCGCTGCACCGTCGCGCCTTGCCCGCCGTTCATGAACGTAAGCGCGGCATAAGGCCGGCCGTTGTCCTCGCCGTTGACGCTGATCGATGAATTGTCCACGCCCTCGGCAATCGCGCGATCAGGCAGCGCGTCGGCGATCGCCATGAAAATCGCCGGCACGACCATGTGGCCGATCATGCCGCGGCCGCCGCTGGCCGCCGGATAGCGCGGGTTGAAAATAGATCCCGGCGGCGCCCAGGTGGTGATCGGCAGAAAAGCACCCTCGTTGTTGGGCACGTCCGGGCACAGCAAAGACTTCAGCGCAAAAGCCGAATATGCGAACGTGTAGATGGGCACGACGTTGACCGCGCGCGGCACCTGTAAGCTCGATCCGCTGTAATCGATCGCGAGCCTGTCGCCTTTGACAGTCAGCTTGCACTTGATGACTATGGGCACTTCGAATCCGTCGTGGTCCAGCTCCGAGTAGTAGACGCCATTGCGAACTTCGCGGATCGAGCTGCGCATCGCGGCCTCCGAGCGCTTGCGGATTTCCACGCCGAGCGCATCGAGATCGACGTCGCGCATCAGCGGCTGAATGCGCTCTTCCAGCATCTTGCAGGCGGCAACCTGCGCCCAGATGTCGCCCAGTGTCTGGTCCGGCACGCGCACGTTCTGCCCGATCATGTCGAGCACCGCCTGGTCGGGCTTGCCCGCCCTGATGAATTTCAGTGGAGGAATCTGCAGCCCTTCTTCGAAGATCTCGCGTATGCCGGCATTGCGCACGGCGCCGCCAATGTCGGGCATATGGCTTACCACCGCGGCATAAGCCGCGAGCCTTCCTGCGTGGAATATCGGCATCACCACGTTGACGTCGTATATGTGCCCGGTGCCCATCCACGGATCGTTGGTGATCATTGCGTCGCCCGGTTTCAGCGTGTGGGGCGGAAATATCCGCATGAAATGCTTTACCGTGGCCGGCAGCGTGCCGATGAAAGAGGGAATCGACAGCGACGACTGCCCGAGCGAGCGTCCCTGAGCGTCGGTCAGCACGACGGCGAAATCGTTGGCTTCGCGCGCCATCAGCGAGAACGAGGTGCGGACGAACGCGGTCGCCGCTTCGTCGACCATGCTGACCAGCCGCTTCCACTGGATTTCAATCGAAATCGGATCGAGTTTCTGTTTTTTCATGCGAATTCCTTGATCGTTACCGATACCGTAAAGTCGGGCAGCACGCGCACGGCGGCCGCCACCGGCACCACCAGGGTCGATTCGCGCTCCTCGAGTATTACCGGCCCGTCCATTTTGGTACCCGGCTTGAGCGAGTAGCGGTCGTATACCGGCACCGCTTTGAATTTGCGCTCGAGCGGAAGATAGATCTCGCGCTTGCCGCTCATCACGGGCCGCGAGCGCTCGCGCGTATCGCCCCAGGTGAACCGGTGGCTCTTCACCGCGGAGCGGCCCACCAGACGCCACGTAAAGACCTGCATCGCGGCGCCGGGCACCAGGTGCCCGTAAAGCTGGCGGTAGCGCGTCTCGAATTCCTTGATGAGGGCGGGCACGATCGCAGCGCTCACTTTGCGCCATGGCAGCATGACAGGTACGTTGTGACCTTGGCCCGCATAGCGCATTTCCGCTCCTATCCACCACTTCAGGTTGCTGCCGCTCTCGCCTGCGGAGGCGAGTTCTGCTTCCGCGTCCGCGCGCAGATCGGCGTATACCTTGGCCACCCGGCTCCACTCGATGTCGGGAATCGCCGTCGGGTTGGACCACGAACGGTCCACCCGCGCCGGTGCGGTCAGCAGTCCCAGGCATGAGCCTGCGCCCGCCGCGATGGTCGCCAGCACGCGCGGTATCTGCAGCTTGCGCGCCACTTCCACGGTGTGCACCGGTCCCGCGCCGCCGGTTGCGACCATGGTGAAGCCGCGCGGGTCATAGCCCTTCTCGGCGATATGGATGCGCGCCGCCGCGGCCATGTTTTCATTCACGATATTGTGTATGCCCCAGGCGATTTCGGTGGTCGTCAGCCTGAGCTTCTTCGCCAGCTTGCCCAATGCAGCCTCGGCGAGATCACGCCTGAGCTTCATTTCACCGCCGAGGAAATTGTCTGCGTTCAGATAACCGAGCACCAAGTCGGCATCCGTCACGGTTGCGCCGTCGCCGCCCAGTCCGTAGCACGCAGGACCGGGCACAGCGCCCGATGAGGCGGGGCCGACGTTGAGCAGCCCCAGGTGATTCACGTGCGCAATCGAGCCGCCGCCCGCGCCGATTTCGATCAGGTCGATGCTAGGTATCAGGATAGGCAGACCGGAGCCACGCTTGAAGCGGGAGACCCGCGCGCACTCGAAACTGTGTGCGACCAGCGGCTCTCCGCCCACCGCGACGCAAGCTTTTGCCGTGGTGCCGCCCATGTCGAACGCGAGCACCTCGTCGATACCATGGTTGCGTGCGGTGTTGAGCGCCGACAACACGCCGCCCGCAGGGCCTGACTCCAGCAGCAGGATCGGGGTTTCCGCCGCCGCCTTGCCGGAGGTAAAGCCGCCGCTCGACACCATGATCCTGAGCGGCGCGCCGGGGGCGAGTTCGCTGACGCGCTGGTCGAGCCGCGCCAGGTATTCCGCCACCAGCGGCTGCACATAGGCATTGGCCGTGGTCGTCGACATCCGCTCGTATTCGCGGATCTCGCGCGCAATCCCGGATGAAACAGACACGGCGAGCCGCGGAAAGCGCGCCCTGATCGCGCGCTCGATCGCCTTCTCGTGCACGTCGCTCACATAGGAATGCAGCAGGCAGACGGCAACGGCTTCGACGTCGAGTTGCGCCAGCGCATCCATCAGGCCGTCAAGCGCCGCGGGCTCCAACGCCTTCACGACGTCGCCGCGCACGCTGAGCCGCTCATCGGCTTCCAGCCGCTTGTCCGCGGGCACCAGCGGCTGCGGGATTTCCAAGTTTAGGTCGTATAAATCGTAGCGCAGCTCCCGCCCTATGGTCAGGACATCGTGGGTGCCGCTGGTGACTATCAGTCCAGTGCGGGCGCCCTTGCGCTCGATCAGCGTATTGGTGACGAGCGTCGTACCGTGCACGACCTCGGTCACGGCGGAAGGCACAGCCGCGTGCGCGGCGGCGACCTGGCGAATGAGATCGGTCATTACGGTGGTGACGGCCTCACCCGGGTCGTGCGGCGTCGTCATGGTCTTGCCCACCCATATCTTGCCGCTCGACGGCATCACCGCGAGGCCGTCAGTGAAGGTGCCGCCGATATCGACGGCGATGCGTATGCGCTGGTTCTTTGAAGAATCTTTTTTGTTCTTGCTCATGGTCCTGGAGATAGGCTGTTTAGGGGAGAGCTTCACTAAAGCAAGCGCGCGGCCGGCGCGAACGATTCAATAACAGGACGCCCATTGGTTTGATCGGCTGCAGGCCCGGCCAAAATCGACAATTCCACTCCGCCGCAGGCAAAAAAATGCCCGTTTAAATTTATTGATTGCGCTGGCATGCTCTATCAAATAATATGTGCTGTCAACACATATTCAGGATGAATGCCACTTGGCGCCCTCGGCAAAACCGGGATTTTTCACACGGCTGCGAAACGCTTCGCGCTGCGGTTTTTGCGGGCGGCAGGAGTGCCTGCCGGACGCAGCAACCAATTCCAGTGGAGCACCGGCAGCGGACTTTGAATCCGCGAAATTGCGGGCGGCGCGTGCCCGTTTATCTGCCGCTGGCGTTCGCGACGTTGAGCAGGCCTCTTGCGGCAGCGTCCTGCGGACCTGCGGGAAACAAGGTTTTATGTCCGCCCAGATTGTTGATCATCCGGATGAGGACTGCACAGGCGAAATCAAGATCGGCGGGCTCGATGCCGCGCGCCGCCTGCGCGTAGACCGCCTGCCGCGTCGGACGCAATTTACGGACAGCTTCGCGCCCTTTCGGCGTGATGCGCGTTTCGCTCACGCGCCGGTCGTCGCGCCTCGGCACGCGCGCGATCAAATCCTCCTGCGCCATGCGGTCGAGCACCCGTCCGAGCACGGTGCGCTCGATCTGGGAGTGCGCCGCGATCTCGCCGACGGTCAGCGTGCCCAGTTCCGAGAGCCAGGAAAGTATGCGCCAGAACGAAACCGGGATACGCGCGGGCCGCATCTCGGCGACGAACTTCCGGTTGTAAAGAGTCTCCAGGATCCTGCCCCAGTAAACAATGGACCGGGAATAGGAGTGGGTGGAATCTGCTGGCGCAGCGACCATGTCCGCGGCGCCGGCTTTAGGCTTGCTGCGCGGCGGCTTCGTGGGAACCGCAGAGCCTTGCGGGGTAAACGCTTTATATGCCTCGCGCAGAAATTCGCGCTGCCATCGCTTGACGTCTGCCTCGCTCACATCGTTCTGCCGCGCAACCCGATCGACCGCTTCACCCCTTATGGCGGCGAGGGCGACATTCGCCTTAAACGCGGGGGGATATTCTTTTACCGGCAATCTCGCCTCCGTTTGCTGCAACTATTTATTGGTGAAACCAGCACGCCGGATTGTAACCCGTCATTTCAGAAAATCCCGCCTCGCGCGACCCGCGCAGGCAATACACAGGATTGAAATCGCTGATGCGGCCCACTACTCGCTTTCGCCAACTGCTTGCGCAAAACGGCCCGCTGATTCTGCCCGGTGTCTACGATGCGCTGTCCGCGCACATCGCCGCCCAGGCCGGCTTCGACGCACTGTACTTGAGTGGGTCG
>CAMBSS010000244.1 GCA_945870465.1 Bordetella parapertussis
GAGATCGACAGAGCCTGCCAACTGTGAAGTAAGCGCGCGGGCGCAGAGGCGCGCGAGGGCGAGAGTGCCGGCATATTTGTAATGGTGGATCAGCAGCGCCAGCGGCCAGTCGTAAGTGAATGCCGCACTTACCGCGGAAAAACGCGGCGGGTGAGCGAGGCACGTGCCGCAGAGCCGGCCGTGATGGGTGGGCAGCGCGCATTGCGGACAATGCGCATCCGGCAGCCATGGCAGTTCCGCGTAGCAGTCGGCGCACAACGCCTGGGCGGGTGCCGCGGCGTTGCATAGCAGGCAGTGCTGGGGCAGGGCCGCATGTACAATCTGCGCGCAATTGTTCAAAATGAGCCGGCGCCAGTTTGACAAGCTGCCGGTGATCGCTGATGATGCAAAGCTCATGATCTAAATCAGTTTTTTAAAAAGTCTGCACTTACCCGCGAGTCTTATGCCCATGGATACCCTTAGCCACAACGCGCCAACCCCGGCAACTGCCGACAGCCCCCGCAACGTGTACTGGAACGTCGAGCAGGTCGCGCAACTGCTCGAACTGCCGTTCAATGATCTGCTCTATCGCGCGCAGGGCGTGCATCGCGAAAATTTCGACGCCAACGCGATCCAGTTGTCGACTTTATTGTCGATCAAGACCGGCGGCTGTCCGGAGGATTGCGGTTACTGTCCGCAGGCGGCGCGCTATCACACGGACGTGGATAACGAGGACATGCTGGCACTCGATGTGGTGGTAGCCGCAGCGCGTGCTGCCCGCGAAAAAGGCGCGACGCGTTTTTGCATGGGCGCGGCATGGCGCGGCCCCAAACAGCGTGACCTCGACCGCGTGGTCGAAATGGTCAAGGCGGTGCGCGGGCTCGGCATGGAAACCTGCGCCACGCTCGGCATGCTGAAGGAAGGCCAGGCCGAGCAGCTGAAGGACGCCGGCCTCGACTACTACAACCACAACCTGGACACCGCGCCCGAGTTTTACGGCGAGATCATTTCGACGCGCACCCAGAACGACCGGCTGGATACGCTGGGCAAGGTACGCGAGGCGGGCCTGCACGTATGCAGCGGCGGCATCGTTGGCATGGGCGAAACGCGCCGCACGCGCGCGGCTTTGATCGCTCAGCTCGCAAACCTCAATCCTTATCCCGAAAGCGTGCCCATCAACAACCTGGTCCAGGTCGAAGGCACGCCGCTCCATGGCACCGCTGCGCTCGATCCTCTTGAGTTCGTGCGCACCATAGCGGCAGCGCGCATCACCATGCCCAAGGCGATGGTGCGTTTGTCGGCGGGGCGTCAGGAAATGTCGGAAGGCATACAGGCGCTGTGTTTTCTCGCGGGCGCGAATTCCATTTTCTACGGCGACAAGCTGCTGACCACCGGCAACCCCGAAGCCGAACGCGATCGCGCATTGATGGACCGGCTGGGAATGCGTCCGATGACGCGAGAGGCGCGAGGCGAGACGGCCCGGGGCCACGTAGGGAGAGAGGCGTAAGACCGGTAGGTCCGGCATCACGACGGTTTCGTTTTTCGCGCCTGACGCCTCACCGCTGCCATGTCTTTTACTGAACTCGCCGCCGACCTTGCCGCGCTCGATGCGCGCGGTCTCAAGCGCCAGCGCCGCCTGCTGCAAAGCCCGCAAAGCGCGCACGTCTTGGTCGATGGGCGCGCAGCCGTTGCGTTCTGCAGCAACGATTATCTCGGCCTCGCCGCCGATCCCCGGCTGGTGGCGGCGGCGTGCGAGGGAGCGCAACGCTGCGGCGTGGGCGCTGGCGCTTCCCACCTGATACTCGGCCACGCAGCGTCGCATCATGAACTCGAGGTGGCATTGGCGGATTTCGTCGCATTGCCCAGCGCATTGCTGTTCTCGACCGGCTACATGGCGAACATCGGCATCGTCACCGCGCTCGCCGGACGCAATGACGCTGTGTTCGCCGACAAACTCAACCATGCATCATTGAATGACGCGGTACTCCTGTCGCGCGCCGATTTCAAGCGTTACGCGCACGGCGACCTTGCGGCGCTCGAACGGTTGCTCGCGGTATCGAAGGCGCGGCGCAAACTCGTCGTCGTCGACGCCGTGTTCAGCATGGACGGCGATATCGCGCCGGTGCCGCAATTGCTGCAATTGTGCGAGCGCTACGACGCGTGGCTGATGCTCGACGACGCGCATGGCTTCGGCGTGCTGGGCGCGACTGGCGGCGGCGTGTTGCAGCATTTTGGCGTGACTTCACCGCGCATCATCTACATGGCAACTCTCGGCAAGGCGGCCGGCGTGGCCGGCGCGTTCGTGGCCGGCAATCCCGATCTGATCGAAACGCTGGTGCAAAGCGCGCGCACTTATATTTACACCACCGCGACACCGCCGTTGCTGGCGCACGCGCTGCTTGCGAGCCTCGACATCATCGGTAGCGAGCAGGGCCGGCGGGATTTGCTGGCGCGGCTGATCGCCCAGTTTAAAGTGGGCGTGGCCGGCCTGCGCTGGCCGCTGATGCCTTCCGACACCGCGATACAGCCGCTCGTCATCGGCGGCAACGCCGAAGTGCTGCGCGTCTCCGCGGCATTGGCGGCGCGCGGCGTTCTGGTGCCGGCAATTCGTCCGCCGACGGTGCCGGCGGGCAGCGCGCGCCTGCGCATCTCGTTGTCGGCGGCGCACACCCAGGAAGACGTTGCGCAACTGGTCGAAGCTTTGCGTGAAGTCGAAAAAGAATCTTGAATCGCGAAGGATTCCTTTCAATACCCCCTTGCGGTGTACGCGAAGGTCGCAAAGGAACGTCTGGAGCCTTCAAATGTACATAAAAAAATTCACCGCGAATATTGCCCAGATACCGCTGGATGCCGGTATCTGGAAGTCCTTCGCATTTCCTTCGCGTCCTTTGCGGTGAAGCTGTAATGAATTTGCATGTCAAGGTTGCGGGCAGCGGCCCAGATCTCGTGCTGGTGCACGGCTGGGGCATGAGTGCAGGCGTATGGGACGACACTGCAGCGCAGCTCGCGCAGCAGTTCCGCGTGCACAGCGTCGAGTTGCCCGGCCATGAAAGCCCTGCATGCGCGCCGTATACGCTTGATGCAGTCGCTGCGGCGCTGGCGGACATCTGTGCGCCGCGCGCGACGGTTTGCGGTTGGTCGCTGGGAGGGCAGATCGCGCTGCGCTGGTCATTCATGCATCCTGAGCAAGTCGAGCGCCTGGTGTTGATCGCGAGCACGCCGCGCTTTGTGCGTGGCTCTGATTGGAACAACGGCATGGACGTTGCGGTATTCGATGCTTTTGCGCAGGATCTGGCGCACGACGCGCAGGGCGCGTTACAGCGATTTGCGATGCTGCAGGCGCATGGCGACGCGGACGCGCGTAATGTGTCGCGCCGGCTGCGCGCATGCCTGTCGGTGCGCGGCGCAGGCGACGTGGCATCGCTGGCCGCGGGACTGCAGATACTTAGGGACACGGATTTGCGTGCCGATCTGCCGCGCATTGCTCAACCCGCCCTGATCGTGCACGGCGAGCGTGACACCGTGGTGCCGCTTGCCGCCGGCGAATACCTGGAGCGTACTTTGCCGCAAGCCACCTTGGCAGTTATCGCAGGCGCGGCGCATGCGCCATTCGTGACGCAACCACAGGATGTCGCGCGGCGCATTACGGAGTTTTGTCGTGGATAGCGCGCCCGCGCTCGACAAGCGCCTGCTGCGCGTTGCGTTCGAGAAAGCCGCCCCCGGCTACGACGCTGCGGCAGTGCTGCAGCATGAGGTGTGTCAACGCATGTTGTCGCGGCTCGATTTCGTCAAGCTGCAACCGTCCGTGCTGCTGGACGCCGGATGCGGTACCGGCAACGTCGTGCCGGAACTGGCCGCGCGTTTTCCACGCGCCACGCTCTACGCGCTCGATATTGCGACGGCGATGGTGCAGCGTGCCTGCGCGCGCGTGCCGTGGTGGAAGCGGGCGCTGGGGCGCGGCGTGGTGCCAGTGTGCGGCGATATCGAACGGCTGCCGCTGCGCGCCGGCGCGGTCGACATGGTGTGGTCCAATCTTGCGCTGCAATGGATGAACGACCCGCCGCACGCGTTTACCGAGTTGCGTCGTGTGCTGGCGCCGGGCGGCTTGCTGATGTTCAGCACTTTCGGTCCCGACACGCTGAAGGAGCTGCGCGCCGCCTATCAGGGCACCGACCGCTATACGCACGTCAACCGTTTCATCGATATGCACGATATCGGCGACATGCTCGTGCACGCGGGATTCGCCGACCCGGTGATGGACATGGAATACATCACGCTGACTTACGCCGACGTGCGCGCGGTGATGCACGACCTGAAAGCGATAGGCGCGCACAACGTGACCGCTGGCCGCCGGCAGGGCATGACCGCACGCGCCACATTTGCCGCGGTCGAGCGCAACTACGAAGGTTTTCGCCAGGCCGGTCGCCTGCCGGCGACATTTGAAGTGATTTACGGTCACGCGTGGCTGCCGCAAAAGCGCACCACGCCGGATGGCAGGCGCGTGATCGATATCAAGCCGCACCAGGAGTTTTGACGTGCCCCCTCACGCCCTACGTGGCCCCGGGCCATCGCCCCTTACGCCGCACGGCTTTTTTATCACCGGCACCGATACCAGTGTCGGCAAGACTTTAGTCTCATGCGCGCTGCTGCACGCGCTTGCGCGCACGGGCCTGCGCGTCGTCGGCATGAAGCCGGTCGCAGCCGGTGCGGTGCACAGCGCCGAGGGGCTAATCAACGATGATGTAGCGCAATTGCGCGCCGCCAGCAGCGTCAAGGCCGAACTTGCGCTGGTCAATCCCTATTGTTTCGAGCCGGCGATCGCGCCGCATATCGCCGCCGCGCAGGCGGGCGTTACCATCGATTGCGCCCGCATCGCGCAGGCGCACGCGCGGCTGGCCGCCATGGCTGATGTCGTCGTCGTGGAAGGAGCCGGCGGTTTTTGCGTGCCGCTGAATAGCAGCGAAAACGCTGCCGACCTTGCCTACTACTTCGGATTGCCGGTGATACTCGTGGTCGGCGTGCGCCTCGGCTGCATGAATCACGCTTTGTTGACGGCACAGGCGATACGCGCGCGCGGACTGAAACTCGCCGGCTGGATTGCCAACCGTATCGACCCCGCAATGCCGGTTGCCGAGGAAAACGTGACCGCACTCGCCGAACGCCTTGCGGCGCCGCTGCTGGGCGAAATCGAATTCACGGTGGCGCCCGATCCGCAGCACCTCGCCGCCTTGTTCGATTTGTCCAATCTGGCCTGAACCCTGCGGCGTCGCGCGCATGGATCGGCTTTGTACGGCGAAAACCCGAGGGTTTCACTCGGGCTATGGTTTGCCTAGACACTGCCCAGTGTGATAAATTCCAAATGTTTTTCGCGTGTTAGCTTGTGTTGTTTTGATTTAGGGAACGGTTCAATGGGGTGCGGCGACAGAGGGCAGGTCCGGTCAGGTGTTGGCTGCCCATCGCTATCCCGCCCTGACATCTTGCGGCCGGAATCCCGCGGCCGGTTTCG
>CAMBSS010000245.1 GCA_945870465.1 Bordetella parapertussis
TCGCGGCGGGCGTATGCGCGGGTGCCGCGACCGCCCACCAGTTGCTGGCGTCGTAGCCCGGCACGCCGGCTTCGGCGATGGTCGGCAGGTCGGGCAGCGTGGCTGCGCGCGTGGCGCCGCCGGTGGCGATCGGCTTTAATTTTCCCGAACGGATATGCGGTATCGACTGCACGATGGAGCCGACCGTCATGTGCGACTGCCCGCCCATCACGTCTATCATCGCCGGAAAGCCGCCTTTGTACAGCAGTATGGTGAAGTCCTGCCCGGAGAGGCTCTTGAACAGCGCGGTGCCGAAATGCTGGAAGCCGCCCGCGGTCGCCATGGTGATCACGCCCGGCTTGTCTTTGCCGATCGCGAGAATTTCCTTCACCGTATTCACCGGCAGCAACGGCCCCACGGTGAGCACGGTCGGGCCGCTACCGAGCTTGGCCACCCAGTCGAACGCGGCCAGCGAATCGTACGGCAATTTGCGCACTGCCGGATTCATCGTGAACGCGGCCGAGGCGAGCAGCAGCGTATAGCCGTCGGGCGCCGAGCGCGCGACAATCTCGGTACCTATGATGCCTTCGGCGCCGGGACGGTTGTCGACCACGACCTGCTTGCCGAAAGTCTGCGTGAGATGGTTGGCGACGTTGCGCGCCATGATGTCGTTGCTGCCGCCGGCCGCCTGCGGCACCAGCAGGCGTATCGGCCGGCTCGGATAAGACTGCTCCGCGGCCTGCACACCGGCAACAGCTAGTAATGCGAGAACGCCCACCGCGCGATCGAACTTCATTTGCTTCTCCCCCGAATTGTCCGTCTTTGCGTGCATGATAACGCGGGGCGCCGGCAACAGGGGCGCCGGTTTATAATCATCGCGACGCCAACGGCCGCTCATTCCGCCCGGCCGCTCCGATCAACCCACCTTGTCAGGAACCTACCAATGTTGACGCTTTATTTTTGCCCCGGCGCATGTTCAACCGCTTCACATATGGCGCTCGAAGAAACCGGCGCCCAGTACGGCGAGAAACCGATTTTCCTGCCGAAAGGCGAGCAAAAAACCGAAACCTATCTCAAGATCAATCCGCGCGGCAAGGTGCCTGCGCTCGAGGTGGACGGCAAAATCCTCACCGAGAATACGGCCATCCTCTGCTACCTCGCGAAAACATTTCCCGAGAAGAAACTGATGCCGACGGACGCGTTCGAGCAGGCGCGCTGCATTTCGACCATGGCGTGGTTCTCCAACATCGTGCACCCGTCGTATTCCCATTACATGCGGCCGGAGCGTTTTGCCGCCGATGCCACTGCACAGCCCAGCGTGAAAGAAACGGGCAAGAAATCATTCTGGGCGAACTGCCAGGAAATCGATTCCCTGCTCGAAGGCCGCGACTGGATCATGGGCAAGGAATTCTCGGTCGCCGATTGCTACGCGCTGGTGTTCTACGGCTGGGGACTGCGCGCGGAACTGCCGATGAAAGAACTCGCCAACTTCACGGCGTTCAAAGAGCGCATGCTGAAGCGCCCGGCAGTGAAGAAAGTGCTCGAAAGCGAAGAAAGTATTCTGCTCAAGTAACGTTAGTTACTTGCGTCGTTCCCGCGTATGAGAGCCTGCCCCGGCAGGTATCAGGCCGGGGCGGGAACCCAGGCGATCGAATTGTTCTGGATACCCGCCCGCGCGGGTATGGCGATTAAACAGAGCCTCTTTATTCGGGCTTGGCTCCCGATTCCTTGACCGCCTTGCCCCACTTCACGATTTCCTGCGCGATGTACTGCGCGGCTTCGGAGGGGGAATTGCCGACCGGATCGGCACCGTCCTTTGCCAGCCGTTCAACGACGTCGGGTTGGCGCACCGCTTTCGACGCTTCGGCGTGCAATTTGGCAATGACGTCCCCCGGCGTGCCGGCGGGCGCCAGCAGGTAATAGGAATTCACCACTTCGTAACCGCGCAGGGTTTCCGCGATGGCGGGAATTTCCGGCACCACCGTCGAACGAGCCGCACCGGTCACGGCCAGCCCTCTGACTTTTCCGCTGCGCACGTGCGGCAATGAAGTGATCAGGCTCGCGATATATAACTGCGTTTGACCGGCGATCAGGTCTATCATCGCCGGCGACGAGCCGCGGTACGGCACGTGCACCATCCTGATACCGGCCATCTGGTTGAATATTTCATTGGCGAGATGTCCGCCGCTGCCCGCGCCCGCCGACGCGAAATTGAGCTTGCCCGGCTGCGCCTTGGCAAGCGTGATCAATTCCTTGACCGTACGTACCGGCAACGCCGGGTGAATGTTAAGCAGTAGCGGCTGCAGCGCAATCTGCGAAATCGCCGCGAAGTCTTTCAGGGTGTCGTAGGGCAGCTTGGGGTAAAGCGATGGATTGATCACGTGGCTGCCGTACGCGAGCAGCAGCACGTAGCCATCAGGCGCGGCCTTCGCCACGATGTCGGTACCGACCACGCCGCCCGAGCCCGAGCGGTTCTCGACCACGACCTGCTGTCCCATCGACGCCGACATCTTGCCCGCAACCAGACGGGCAATGATATCGGCGCTCCCGCCGGCGGCGGTCGATACCAACATGCGTATGGGCTTGGCGGGATAAGTCTGCGCGTGCGCTGCTGGCGCAATGAAAATTATTCCCAGCGCCAATGCCGCGTAGTACCTCTGGCTTCTCATCAAACACTCCTCCATTATTTTGTGGCGCCGCCGCGGGTTACGCGGCCAGCCTGCTGCGGATAACAAACTGGAACGTGCCGCCGTGCCGGTAGTAAGCGATTTCCTGCAGCGTATCGAGCCGCACCAGTAGATTGATGCGCTCAGTCGAGCCGTCTGCCCGCGTGATGGTGCAACCGAGTTCATGGCGCGGGCTCAAATCGGCGCCCAGATCGTCCATGTCGAATATTTCGCTGCCGTCGAGCTGCAGCGTCTTGCGGCTCGCCCCGTCGGTGAACTGCAAAGGCAGGACACCCATGCCGACCAGGTTCGAGCGATGTATGCGCTCGAAGCTTTCAGCGATGATCGCGCGCGCGCCCAGGAGGCGCGCGCCCTTGGCGGCCCAGTCCCGCGACGAGCCCGCTCCGTATTCGCCGCCGCCGATGATGATCAAGGGCACTTTGTCCGCGGCATAACGCTCGGCCGCTTCATGTATGGAAAGCGTGTCGCCCGACGGCATGTGCCGCGTGAAGCTGCCTTCGCGTCCCGGCACGAGTTCATTTTTGATGCGGATGTTGGCGAATGTGCCGCGGATCATCACGTCGTGGTTCAGCCGGCGCGCCGCGTACGATACGAAGTCGCGCGACTTGATGCCCAGTGATTCCAGGTATTTTGCCGACGGCGTGCCGTCCGAAATCGTGCCGATCGGCGAGATGTGGTCGGTGGTGAGCATGTCGCCGAACATCGCGAGGACGCGCGCGCCCTTGATGCCCTTGAGCGGCAAAGGTTCGCGCGGCATGTCGTCAAAAAACGGCGGGCGGCGCACGAAAGTGCTGTCCTTGTTCCACCCGAACAACGTGCCGCTGCCGCCCGGTACCTGCTGCCATTCGGGCGGCCCCGCTTCCAGATTTTTGTAACGGCGTTCGAACAGCACCGGCATCAGCGTTTCGCCGACGATGCGCTTGATCTCGGACGTGTCCGGCCAGATGTCTTTGAGGAATACCGGTTTGCCGTCGTTTCCCGTGCCGAGCGGTTCGACATTCAGATCTTTCGTGATCGAACCCGCCAATGCGTAGGCCACGACGAGCGCCGGCGACATCAGGAAATTCGCGGTGATTTTCGGATGAATACGGCCTTCGAAATTGCGGTTGCCGGACAGGACGGCCACTGCCGCAAGCTGGTTGTCGCCAATGGCCTGCGTAATCTCCGGCGACAACGGCCCGGAATTTCCCATGCACGTCGTGCAGCCGTAGCCGACCACATAAAACCCAAGTTCATTCAGCGGCTGCTGCAGACCGCCCTGCGCGAGATAATCGGATACAACAAGCGAACCCGGCGCAAACGACGTCTTGACCCACGGCTTCGTCTTCAATCCTTTCGCAATCGCATTTTTCGCGAGCAACCCGGCCGCCACCATCGAATCCGGGTTCGCGGTATTCGTGCAGCTGGTAATTGCGGCCAGCACGATGTCGCCATTGCCGATCTGGTAGCTGGCGCCCTGCACGTCGACTTTATCGGACGTCCCCGGATGGGCAGCCGCGAACGCCGCGGGCAATTGCGGGAGTGAAACCAGTTGGTTCGGCCGCTGGGGACCGGCAGCACTCGGCTCGACCGTCCCCAGATCGAGCTCGACGATGGCGCTGTATTGCGGCACCGGCGTGCTGTCATCGCGCCACAATCCCTGCGCCCGGCAGTACGCTTCGACCAATGCAATCTGGTGCGCGTCGCGGCCGGTGATTTTGAGAAAGCGCAGCGTCTCGGCATCGACCGGGAAAAATCCCATGTTCGCGCCGTACTCCGGAGTCATGTTGGACAGGGTCGCGCGATCGGGCAGGCTCAACTCATTCACGCCCGCGCCGAAAAACTCGACCGTCTTGCCGACGACCTTGTGGCCGCGCATGGCTTTCGTCAGCGTGAGCACGAGGTCCGTCGCGGTTACGCCGGGCTTCAGCTTGCCGACCAGACGGCAGCCGACTGCTTCCGGTATCTGGATGACCATGGGTTCGCCGAGTGCGGCAGTGCCGCCTTCCAGGCCACCGACTCCCCAGCCGACGATGCCGAGACAGTTGATCATCGCGGTATGGCTGTCCATGCCCAGCAACGATTCCGGGTATGCGAATGTGCGGCCTTCGCGATCCTCCGTCCACACCACGCGCGCCAGGCGCTCTATGCTCACCTGGTGGCAGATGCCGCTGCCCGGCGGAATCACGCGCACGTTGGCGAAGGCCTGCTGCCCCCAGCGGATGAAAGAGTAGCGCTCGCGATTGCGCTGGATTTCGAGCGCGAGGTTTAATTGCGCGGCGTCGGCGCTACCGGCATGGTCTACCGTGATGCCATGGTCGATGATGAAGTCGATTGCGACAGACGGATTGATGCGTTGCGGGTCTGCGCCGAGGCGCTTCATCGCATCCCGCATCGCCGCCATGTCGCCGAACAACGGAAAGCCGGACGAATCCGGAATCATCATGCGCGCCGGCTTGAATTCGATTTCGTGTTCGGATTTGCCCGCCTGCAGCCAATCCACCATGCCCCATGCCCTGCCCGCATCGCCGCCCGCGGCGCCGTGGCGGATTTGATTTTCGAGCAGCACCTTCAACGCGTACGGAAGCCTGCTGATGCCGGCCAGTCCCGACTCTTCCGCCGCTGCAAGGCTGTAGTACTGGTAAACGCGATCGCCGACCTTGAGTTCGCGGACGGTGCCGGCGCTGTCAAATGGACGGTTC
>CAMBSS010000246.1 GCA_945870465.1 Bordetella parapertussis
TTGCGCGCCGCTCAGCAAAGGGGCGACTGGGGCCGTGTTGCACAGGAACGTGCCGAAATAAGGGGTGACTACGCTGAGATCCATCGTGACCGCCAGGAACTGCGCCGGGACATCGCTGAGCGCAACCGCGACGTGCACGAACTGCGCCATGATCAACGCGATCTGCGCGGCGACCGCCATGACCGCCGTGCCGACTTCCGCGATTTCCGCAACGACCGGCGTGACTTCCGCGGCGATAACCGCGGTGACTTCCGCAACGGCCGCGGCGACTGGCAGGACAACCGCTTCGCGGACCGCGGCGACCACCGTGGCGGGTTCGGCGGCGGGCAGTGGAATCACGGCTCGTCCAACAACGGCGGACAGTCGAACAATGGCAGCTCCAGCGGCGGTCACTGGAACCATGGCGGCACGCCCACCGGCGGCACTACTACTGGCGGTAGCACGACCGGCGGCAACACGCACGGTTCGTGGGGCGGCACGCGTCCGACCCAGGGCACCCCGTCCACCACGGGCACGTCAGCCGGCACGCCGCGCACCCGCGGCGCGTTCGGCGGCGCGCAGCCGGCACACAGCATGCAAACCACCAACGTCGCGATGGCCAGCAGGAGCGGCGCAGCGGGTGGTCGTGGCGGACGTCGCTAGGACTCGCCGGTTACTCTTTCATCCCAGCATTACCTTTGCAATCCCCCGGCTCACGCCGGGGGATTTTTTTGTACGGCTCGAAACGTGATCGACGGCACCGCTGGTTGACCGTCATAGCGTCGTTCGCGCATGCGCAATTGTTTGGGCGGTATCGCACATACCCGGACACTTGGGCGGGTCTATACTGAAGCTTCCTGTACTATCACGAACCTTCCCATGCGCCTCGACGACGAACGCGAAAGCGACAATGCCGCGTATCGCCCGAAGCCTACAACGCGTTGTCGGTGCGGCTCGAACTGCAGGCCGATTGCTTCGCCGGCGTGTGGGCCAACCGCACCGAGCAAAGCAAACACTTCCTCGATCCCGGCGACGTCGACGGTGCGCTCAAAGCCGCCACCGCGATCGGCGACGATACGCTACAGCAGCAGACGCAGGGCCGCGTGGTACCCGATTCGTTCACGCACGGCACGTCGGCGCAACGCGTGCGCTGGCTGCGCCAGGGACTCGAAACCGGCGACGTGAAATCCTGCGATACGTTTAAAGCGCGGAAGCTGTAAAACCCGGCGGCCGCCCTAGCCGCCTTCACCCGGCAATACCCGGTACTTTTCCGGCACCGGCCCCAAGACCTGCAGGTCGAGAAAATTGGGCAACGCGAGCGACGGCCAGTTGGTCTCAACCTCGCGCTCGCTGACGGGAAAATACGTTTCGCGTTTACCCAGCGGATAGTCCGCGCACGCAGCACCCGCAAAGCGCGCGTAGAAGCGTTTGATTTCAGGATCGGAGCGCCACTCGGCCGGCCGCACGCTGCCCTTGTTCCACGGTTTGCGGTTTTCGTAAATCGCGCGCTGGCGATAAATACGCAATTCGAGCACGACCCCGCGATCGGTTTGCGCGAGACGCTCGGCGTCTTCTTTCCAGCCGGCGCGCGGCACCGCCCACGTCACCTTGGCGATCTGCGCCTGCCAGCGTTCGATGGCTGCCGGCAGCGCTTTGACCGGCGGCGCGCATCCTGCGATGTCTGCATCGATGACGCGGCCGATATGGGCCGGCGATGGCATGCTGAAGTACAGCGTGACTGCCGCGATCACGATGCCCGCCACGAGCAGGACGCCGTTACGCGCGTTGCCCGACAGTGGCAGCAGGCATGCCGCCGCGCCGAGCACCAGCCCCGCGGCGAAGCTGGCCGGGCCAGCAATAAAAATCCCCAGCAGCGGCCCCTGGTTGGCATCGGGCGACAGCGCGATCGGCCCGAAAAAGCCGCCGCCGAAACCGACGGCGCCCAGCACCACCGCCCATAGCAGCGCGGTTTTAAAAATAGCGGGACGCGGCGCGGCTTCCATCAATTGGCCTGACTGCGCAATGCTAAAGCTTGATGTTGCCCGCGCGCACCACGCGTCCCCACTTGGGGATCTCCGCGCGCAGGTGGTCGGCGAGTTTTTGCGGCGGTCCGCCGACGACGTCGGCGCCAAGCGCGGCGATGCGATTCAATGCATCGGACTGGGTCAGCGAGCGAGCGAGCTCTGCGTTGAGCTTGGCGATCAGCGCGTCGGGTGTCCGCGCCGGCGCGAGTATGCCCCACCAGGTACTGGCCTCGAAACCGGGGATGGCGGCCTCGGCCACGGTCGGCACTTCAGGCATGATGACCGAGCGTTTATCGCCGGACACCGCCAGCGCGCGCAGCTTGCCTGACTTGACGTGTGCAATCGACGCCGCCGGGTTGGCGAACAGCATGTGCACCTGGCCGCCCATCAACTCGGTGATGGCCGGCCCGGCCCCTTTGTACGGCACGTGCACCATCTTGACGCCGGCCTGCAGACAAAAAAGTTCGGCCGCCAGATGGGAGGATGTCGCCACGCTGGACGACGCAAACAACAACTGTCCCGGCCTGGCTTTGGCGAGCGCGATCAGCTCTTTGGTCGATTCGGCGGCGACGCCGGGATGCACGAGCAGAATGTTCATTGAAGTTGTCATCAACGATATCGGGGCAAAGCTTTTGATCGGGTCGTAAGCGACCGTGGTTATGTCGGGCAGCACCGTCAGATTCGTGCTGCCGAGCAGCAGCGTGTAACCGTCGGGCTCCGCGCGCGCGACCAGTTCGAAAGCGATCGCGCCCCCGGCACCGGGCCGGTTGTCGACGATGACCGGCCGCGACCACGCTTCGCTCAGGCGCTGCGCGCCTATGCGCGCCATGATGTCGTTGCCGCCGCCGGGCGGCGACGGCACGATGATGCGGATAGGCCGCGACGGATAATTGTCGGCAGCGTGTGCCACCGAGTAAATCGCCGCGACGCCAGCGAACGCGTAAAAGACGTTACGCAATTTCATGATCTGACTCCCTGTCTCACCCGCCGCCTCCCCCGCTTTGCAAGAGAGGAAAATTTAAAATCAGGTCCCTTACCCTGCAACGCGGGGGAAGGTCAGGATGGGGCAAATAAATTTTTTCAAGCTGCTGCGGTTTTTTGTTCGCTGCGCGCAAGCACCCGCGCGCACGCATCGACGCCGGCCTGCGCGAGTTTCGCATCCATGCCGAGTTCGGCAAGTGCGCGCGCCAGAGCCTTGACGCCGCGCAGCAGCATGTCGGGCCGCACCGGGCCCATGTGGCCGATGCGGATCGCAGTGTCCTTCAGGGCGTCCTGACCGCTGGCGATCCTGACGTTGTCGTTCTTCAGCGCGCGTTGCACGACGTCGCCCGCCTTGATTCCCGCCGGCAGCAGCATCGCCGACACGGTATGCGAGCGATACTGCGGCTCTTTTGCCACCAGCTCGCAACCGGCCGCATGCACGAACGCGTGGAATGCTTCGGCGAGCAGCGCGTGGCGCGCGAAAACATTGGGCAGACCTTCGTCGTGCATCATGGTCACCGCCTGCGCGAGACTGCGGATCAGCGATTCGGGCGGCGTGCCCATCATGCGCGCCTTCGGCTCCTCTATCCACGCGCGCATCTTCACCCAGTTGAAGTAATGGCGGTAGTGCTTGCTCGCGCGAATCGCGTCCCACACCCGGTTGCTGGTGGCGACGAGCGCCAGACCCGGCGGGCTCATGAAACATTTCTGGATGCCGGAGAAGCACACGTCGATGTTGCGCTCCGCCATGCGCACCGGCATACCGGCGGCCGCCGACACGCCATCGACCACGGTAATCACGCCGAAGCGCTCGCCCATGCGGCCGATCACGTCGAGATCGTTCATGACGCCGGTGCCGGTTTCGCACATCGAGCCTATCAGGCCTTTGATTTCGGGATGTTGGGTCAGCGTTTCCACGATGGCAGCCTCGCTCACCGCGTAGCCCCATTCGGGCCCGACCGGATGAACGACGAGGCCGAGATCGCGCGCAATGCCGGCAAAGCGCAAACCAAAACGGCCGTTCACCAGCATCGCGACCGCGTCGCCGGGACTGAACAGGTTGGTGAGCGATGCTTCCATCGCGCCGCGCCCTGAAGAATTCTGCACGAGGATGGGACCGTCGTTGCCGAAGATCGGCCGCAACCCCGCGAGCAGCGGCTTGAACACCGCCTGGAACTCCGGCGCGTTGTGGTGCGACATGGGTGCCGCGCCCGCTTCCAGCACTGCGCGCGGCACCTGCACGGGCCCGGGCGTCAACAACAGCAGTTCGTTCATGCGATGCCTCCTGTGCGCGGCCTGGTATCGCCGGCTATCGCGGGGATTATATCGGAAGGCCCCGGCGACACGGCCGGGGCGCGCCGCCTAGAACGCGAAAAAGCGCGCGCCGCCGTCGAACGCGCTGATGTTGCCCGTGATGTAGCTCGCGCGCGGCGAGGCGAGAAACACCGCGAGATCGGCGAGCTCGTGCGGCTCACCCATGCGCTCCATCGGCACTTCCTTTTTCGCCCACTCTTTACGCGCTTCCGCGGTCGGCCAGCGCTTGTCGATCTGCTCGCTGCGCAATTTGCCGGGCTGTATGCAATTGACGGTAACGCCGTCCCTGGCGACGACTTTCGACAGGCCTTTCGACCACACGTGTACCGCCGCCTTGGCGGCATGCGCCGCGTTAAGGTTGCGCGGTTCGCGCGTGCCGGTCAGATTGATCACGCGGCCATAGCCGTTTTTCTGCATGCCCTCCATCAGCGCCTCGGTCAGTTCGCGCAGACGGAAAAAATTCAGCGTGAGGCCTTCCATCCATTCCGCCTTGGAGGCATTCAGCGGCAACGGGCGGCTGCCGCCCGCCGCATTGGCGAGAATATCGACGCGGCCGAGAGCCTTCAGCGCTTTGACGGCGATTTCTTCCGCCGCGTTGTCGGGATACAGATCGGCTTCGATCAGCACCGGCTTCTGGCCGCCTTTCTTCGTTATTTCCACCGAGAGCTCTTCAAGCAGGTTAAGGCGCCGCGCCACCGCGGCCACTTTCACGCCTTCGGCCGCCAGCGCGACAGCAATCGCCCTGCCGAGCCCCTGGCTCGCGCCAGTCACCACTGCAGTACGTCCTTTCAATTCAAGATCCATGGGTTTTTCCTTCCTTGCTTCGTCAATTTTGCGTTTGGATAAGCGGTGCGCCGGCTACTCGGCCTTGATGCCGCGTTTTGTGATCACGGCGGCCCATTTCCTGTAAATGATAAATGTGGTGTGTGTACCTTCCCTAAAACGGTCAATTTCGCTAAGGTACAGGTCGTCGAGGTTGAGGTGCTAGACAATCACATTACGAAATTTGTCATCAGAGGCTC
>CAMBSS010000247.1 GCA_945870465.1 Bordetella parapertussis
CGCAGCAGCAGGTTGTCGCGCGTGATGCCCGCGTTATTGACGAGAATCGCGATGTCGCCGCATTGTTTTTGCACGGCCGCAACTGCCGCTTCCACCTGCGCCGCGTCATTGACGTTCATTGCAAAGCCGGCGCCTTTGATATTTTCCCCCGCCAAATACGCGCCGATCGCCTGCGCGCCGGCCTCCGTTGTCGCGGTGCCCGCCACTACCGCGCCCTGCTTGCCCAATTCAAGCGCGATTGCCTTGCCGATACCGCGCGAGGCTCCAGTGACCAATGCGACTTGTCCGTTCAGCATCACGCCGCCCGCTGAAAAGATTGCACCGCTTGCGCCAGTGACGCAGCGTCGGCTATCGCGAAACCGTTCAACGCGCCATCGATGCGCTTGGTCATGCCTGCCAGGACCCTGCCCGGACCGCATTCGCCGACGTCGGTGACGCCGCTGCGCACCATCTGCTGAATAACTTCAACCCAGCGCACCGGATTGCACGCCTGGCGCGCCAACGCGTCCTTGATCTGTTGCGGGTCGCTGACGGTCGCAACGTCGACGTTGTTGATGACTGGAATCTGCGGGACGTTGAACGTGATGCCGGCCAAATACTGTTCCAGACGTTGGGCCGCAGGCTTTAACAGCGACGCATGAAATGGCGCACTGACAGGCAGCATGACGGCGCGCTTGGCGCCTTTCGCTTTCGCTGCGGCAGCACCGCGTTCGACGGCTGCTTTGTGTCCTGCGATGACGACCTGGTTGGGTGCGTTGAAATTCACCGCTTCCACGACTTCGCCTTGCGCCGCCTCTGCGCACGCTGCGCGCACGACATCATCGTCGAGACCCAGGATCGCTGCCATCGCACCGGTGCCGACCGGCACGGCTTCCTGCATGGCCTGCGCGCGAAAGCGCACTAAAGGCAACGCGTCACGCAAACTGATTACACCTGCTACCACCAGCGCTGTGTATTCGCCGAGGCTGTGGCCGGCAACGATTGCGGGTTGTTCGCCGCCCGCCTCGAGCCATGCGCGATAAACGGCGTACGCCGCGGTCAGCATCAGTGGCTGCGTATTAATGGTCGAGTTAAGTTCTTCCGCCGGGCCATCGGCCGCGAGCTTCCATAAATCCTGCTGCAGCACTTCCGCCGCTTCCGCGAAAGTGTCGCGCACGGGCTTGCTGTCGGCGAAGCTATTCAGCATGCCGACCGATTGCGATCCCTGTCCCGGGAATACCAATGCGAGCTTCATTCCTCCCCCTACATCTCTACGAGCGCCGCGCCCCAGGTGAAACCGCCGCCCACGCCTTCGAGCAGCACCTTGTGGCCGGACTTGATGCGACCGTCGCGCACTGCCACGTCCAGCGCCAGCGGCACCGATGCCGCCGATGTGTTGGCATGGCGATCGACGGTCACGATGACTTTATCCGTTGCTATCCCCAATCTCCTTGCGGTCGCGTCGAGTATGCGTACGTTGGCCTGATGCGGAATCAGCCAGTCCACGTCGGCCGGTTGCAGATTGCACAACGCAAGTGTCTCGCGCGCGACTTCGTCGAGCACGCGCACAGCCAGCTTGAATACCGCCTGTCCGTCCATCCGGAGAAATGGATCGCCGGTGACCTTGCCGCCGCACACCTGACCGGGGGTCGACAGTATCCCAAACTGCGAGCCGTCGGCATGCAGCACGCTCGCGAGTAATCCGGGCTTGTCATCTGCCGCCAGTACCACGGCGCCAGCGCCGTCACCGAACAGCACGCAGGTTCCGCGGTCGTTCCAGTCGAGTATGCGTGAAAACACTTCGGCGCCCACCACCAGTACGTGGCGATACACGCCGCTGCGGATATATTTGTCCGCGATGTCGAGTCCATAGACGAATCCGGAGCATACCGCCTGTACGTCGAAGGCCGGGCAGCGCTTCGCTCCCAGCTTCGCCTGCAGCAGGCACGCCGTGCTGGGGAAAATAAAATCGGGCGTCGATGTCGCGACGATGATCAGGTCGAGATCGGTCGCCGCAATGCCCGCCGCTGCGAGCGCCTGCAGCGAGGCCTGATAAGCAAGGTCGCTCGATGTCTGCGCGGGTTCCGCGATGTGGCGCTGCCGGATACCGGTACGGGAGCGTATCCATTCGTCGGACGTGTCGACACGACGGGAGAGTTCGTCGTTGCTGACTACGTTCGCCGGCAGATAGCTGCCGGTGCCGACGATACGCGCGTACTTCAAGCCAGGTTCTCCGGCGATTCGTTGCACATCACGCGACGTTTTCCTGCATAGCCGACATGCGCTCGGTGATTTTGGCGAGTACGCCGCTGCGCGCTTCGTCGACCGCGCGGCCAATCGCGATGCGGAACGACAAACGGTCCGCGGAACCGTGGCTCTTGATGACGATTCCGCGCAGGCCGAGCAGAGTCGCACCGTTGTAATTGCGCGGATCGAAACGCCGTTTGAATGCATTGAGCACGGGAAGCGCCGCCAGGCTCGCCGCCCTGGTCAGCAGATTGCGGTTGAATTCTTCGCGTAGATAAGTCGCCAGCATGCGCGCAATCCCTTCGGAAGCCTTGAGCGCGACATTGCCGACAAAGCCGTCGCACACGACTACGTTGGTCGTGCCTTTATAGATGTCGTCGCCTTCGACGTTGCCGTAAAAGTTAAGCCCGCTGGCGCGCAGCAACTCGGCCGCGTGTTTGACCACCTCGCAGCCTTTGATGTCTTCTTCGCCGATGTTGAGCAGGCCGACGGTGGGCCGCTCCAGGTTTTCGACCGCGCTCACCAGCGTCGAGCCCATCACGCCGAATTGCAGCAAGTGCTCGGCCGTGCAATCGACGTTGGCGCCGAGGTCCAGCATATAGGTGCGCCCGGTCAGGGTCGGCAGGACCGAGCAGATCGCAGGGCGTTCGATATCGGGCAGGGTTTTCAGCACGAAGCGCGAAATCGCCATCAGCGCACCGGTATTGCCAGCGCTCACGCACGCGTGCGCAGTGCCGTCTTTGACCAGATTGACGGCCACCCGCATCGACGAATCTTTTTTACCGCGCAAAGCGCTGGCCGGTGCTTCATCCATGCCGACGGCTTCGCTCGCGTGCTGCACGGCGACGTGCGCGACGAGATCCGCCTTGCTTTTGCGCAGCTCGGCATTGATCTCATCCTGCAGGCCAACCAGGATGATATTGACGTCTTCGCAACGCTGCAGGAAATCAAGCGCAGCGGGGACAGTGACCTGGGGGCCGTGATCTCCCCCCATGCAGTCGACGGCGACCGTTATGTCCATCAAACGTCCTCGCTAACGCGCACCGTGCATAGTGGCGCGCGCGTGGCTACGCTGACTAGCACGACCTCGCCGATCCCTACTCGCCTTTGGTTTTGATGACTTTTTTGCCGCGGTAGTAGCCGGTCGGGCTGATGTGATGGCGCAAATGTACTTCGCCGGTGGTCGGCTCAACCGCCAGCGGCGGGCTGGTCAGAAAATCGTGCGAGCGATGCATGCCGCGCTTCGAAGGGGACTTCTTGTTCTGCTGAACTGCCATTTTGAAACTCCTTTTCGTTCAATTCTTGCTGCGTTCCTGCGTTAATTTCGCCAGCGCCGCAAACGGCGACGCTGCCGGCCTGCCCGCCGCGTTGACGGCCGGGCTGCATTGTTCTTCTGCATGGCGCGGCGCCAGCGGAATCGCCAGCAGAATTTCATCTTCCACCAGCGACCACACGTCGGTCTGGGCGTTGGCCGGAACGCCGTCGAGATCGTCGATCTCCGCCGTTTCGCCCCCCGCCTCGCCCGTCAACACCAGCAAATTCGCCTGCACTGCCACCGGAAAAGCGAGGCTTCCCAGGCAGCGCTGACACTGCAGATTGATGCTTCCCGCGACCGCCAGTTCCAACCTTAATCTCTGCCTGGAATCGCCGCCGCCGGTCAGCTCAAATTTCAATTCGCCGCCAGCATCGAACAGGCTATCCGCCAACCGCGCAAGCTCGCCAACCGGCGCTACGCCGCTCAACTGCTGGCCGGCGCGAGCAAATTCAACGCTGTCGATGACGACCCGTGCAGACATAAGCCGCGCATGATAGTATTTTCGCCCTCATCTGTCAAAACAAAATAACAGAAAATCCATTTAACGCAGGGACTTAGCGTTCCCCTGTGGATGCGCTTACCCCATGCCCAACCCTCCCCCGGCACGCCTCGTCCTGGCTTCGACCTCGCGGTATCGCTGTGAGCTGTTGAACCGCCTCAATATCCCGTTCGAAGTCGCCGCCCCCAATACGGACGAAACGCCTTTGCCCGGAGAAACGCCTCAGGCGCTTGCCCTGCGGCTCGCCGGCGCCAAAGCTCGCGCGGTGCAGGACGTTTGGCCGGATGCGCTGATCATAGGCAGCGATCAGGTCGCTTTTGTCGGCAACGTTATCCTCAGCAAACCCGGCAATTTCGACAACGCGGTTGTCCAGTTGAAACTGATGCGGGGCAAAGCGGTGCATTTTTTTACGGCTCTGTGCTTACTTAATTCGCGCAGCGGGCAGCAGCAGACCGCGCTGGTGCCGGTCACCGTGCATATGCGGGAATACAGCGATGTCCAGCTCGAACGCTATCTGCACGCCGAGGAGCCCTACGATTGCGCCGGCAGTGCACGTATTGAGGGCTTGGGCATTACGCTGGTCGCGAAACTCGAAGGCGACGATCCGAATGCCCTGATTGGTCTGCCGCTGATTGCTTTGTGCGACATGCTGCGGAATGAAGGCTTGGATCTGCCATGAAAAGCGAAAGAGTAGAGCTCCCTTGAACACTCCCCGCGGCAACTTGCATTTGATCCCGGTGGCGCTGGGCGATACGGATGCGCGCCTTTCGCTGCCATCATCCGCGCTGCAGGCCGCGGCCGAACTAGACTACTTCCTGGTCGAAAACGAAAAAAGCGCGCGCCAGTTTCTCAAAAACATTGCGCATCCGCAGCCGCTGCAGGAATTGCAGCTCGAGCGTTTTGACAAAGACAGCGACCTCGAACGTGCGACGGCTTTGCTGCAGCCGCTGCTCGCGGGTCGCAGCGCCGGCATTTTGTCGGAAGCCGGCAGCCCTGCAGTCGCCGACCCCGGCGCGCTGCTGGTCGAAGCCGCGCATCGCCTGAATATCCGCGTCGTGCCGCACGTTGGGCCGTCGGCGATATTGCTGGCGCTGATGGCGTCAGGCTTCAACGGCCAGCGTTTTGCCTTTCACGGTTATCTGCCGGTGCCGAAGGACGTGTGCCGCCGCGCAATCGTCGCGCGAGAACGCGAATCGCGCGCGCAGGACATGACGCAGATTTTTATCGAAACGCCCTATCGCAACGACGCGCTGTTGCAGACGTTTCTTGAGGCGTGCGA
>CAMBSS010000248.1 GCA_945870465.1 Bordetella parapertussis
TGGAGGGTTCGGCGTGATACGCGGCGAGCGCGACACCCAGCGTGTCGAGCACGCGCCGCTTGCAGTCGTGCAATACCGCGGGCGGCACGTCCGAATATTTGAATGCGTGCGCGTAATCGGCGATGCGGTTGACGTTGTCGTCCATTATTGAATCCCCGGCATATTCCGCATTACATGATGCCGGCGAAAAACGCCGACATGTCGCTGACCGCTTCGATGTTTTGTACGCGTTCCATCAGCAGCCGGCTGCGCTCCTTTGAAAGCGGCTTTACGCCGGCGGCAAAGCACGCGTCGAGTTTTTCCTGCAGCGCGGCGGCCGCGGGCGGGTCCTGCGGACTCCACGGGAATTTTTCGGTGGTGCGGGCAAGCGTGCCGTGCTTGGCCGTCGTTATGCTGACGCTGGCGGGCGCACGCGAACTCTGGAGGGTATCGTCAACGACGATGCGGATGCGTGCGGTGATGGACTTGATGGCGGGGTCGTGTATCGCGGCATCTTCGAGGTCGGCAACGCTCATACGCCGCCGCAGCAAGGCGCAGGCGAGTGCGTACTGCACGCTGAACTGCGCCGATACCTGCGGGTTGTCGCCCGGGTTGAAAGGCGCGCCGACCAGGCGATGCATGAAAGTGGAGTGCGTGACTTCGATCGCGCTGACGTCGTCCGGCTTCAGATCGTATTCGCGGATCAGCCCGAACGCAGCTTCAAGCGACGCGTGGCTGCACGCGCAGCACGGATATTTCTTGATCGCGGTGTTCTCGTGCTCGAAACGCTGGCCGAGGCCGTCGAGTATCTTGAGCGGGTTGCCTTCCTGGTATAGCGCGAAGAGGCCGAACTTGCCTTCGATCGCTTCGCGCGGGGCGGTGATGCCGCGCTGCGCGAGCAGTGCAGAGAACACGCCGGAGCGCGCGGCGAGCGCGCCCTGGAACCGCTTGGTGAGGGCCTGTTCGATGTTCGATTGTTGCGTGCCCGCCGCCTGACTCAACGCGATACCGAGTGCATGGCGCGTTGCCGTCGCGTCGAGTTTTAGCAGCTTGGCGGCTGCCGCCGCGGCGCCGAAGCCGCCGTAGATAGATGTCGTGAACCAGCCTTTGTGCGTACCAGTGATCGAATCGCCGAAGCGCGAGCACAGGTCGCTGGCAATCACGAAAGCCGCGAGAAAATCCTTGCCGCTTGAATGTTCGCGTTCTGCGATGGAGAGCGCCGCGGGCAGCGCCACGATTTCGGCGTGCACGGTGTTGACACCGTCGTAATCGAGCGCGCCGCCGGAAATGCTGTTGAGGAATGTCGCCTGTGCCGGCGGCAGCTTGCCGCCGAAGCCCCACAGCGAGCTGTCGCCGCGGCCGCCTTCTTCGGTCAGAAGTCCGTGCGCTTCGGGCGCGCCTGGCGCGCTGGTGCCGGCCCAGCCGACTGCCAGCGTGTCGAGCATCAGCCGCTTCGCCGCCGTGATCGACGATGCGGGCAGAGCCGAATAACCGCAGCCGACGACGTGCTCGGCGATACTTTGCGAAATGGATTGCGCGGGTTTGGCCGCGGTCTGCATGCGCGTTGCGCTGGTAGCCATGTGTGAACTCCTCAGTACGTATCTTGTTGTAGCGGCCGGCGCGCTCGCCGTCCGTCCTGCGGGATCAAGCTTACCGCGCGGCCGCGGCGCCGGCGATCTTGCCGAATACGGCGCCCGACATGAGTCCGCTGCCGCCGGGGTAATTGGTATAAAAGAGACCGCCGACCATTTCACCCGCCGCATACAGTCCGGGAATCGGCCGGTCGTCGACGTCCATCACCTGCGCGTCGGTGTTGACCTTGACGCCGCCGAACGTGAACGTGATGCCGGCGGTGATGACGAAAGCTTCGAACGGCGCCTGGTCGATGGTGGTCGCCCAGTTCGATTTGTTGACGGCGAGACCGTTGGTGCAGCGGCCGTCCTTCGCGTTCGGATCGAACGGAACTTCGGCTTTTACCGCGGCGTTGTAGTCCTTGATGGTGCGCAGGAACTGCGCGCGGTCTATGCCTTCGAGTTTCTCCGCGAGGGCTTCAAGCGTATCGGCACGCACTTTGGTGGCCTGTTTCATGCGGTATTCGTCGCGCAAGAGATGCAGCGTCTTGCCGTCGAATACCTGCCACGCCATCTGCTGCGACTGCTTCATCACCGCGAGTCCGCATTTAACATAGGTGTACATGCGGAAATCCGCGCCTTCGTCGAAAAAGCGCTTGCCGTCCGAATTGACCATGATGCCGAACAGATAGCTGTTTTTCTGGAAGGCGTCGCCCAGCGTGATGTCGCCATAGTTGGGCGTGTTGATGTCGGTCGGCAGGATGTGGCAGCCCGACCAGTTGCCGTACGGCATCGCGCTTGCGTCGAGCGCCATGCGTATGCCATCGCCGGTGTTGAAGCGCGAGCCGCGCACTTTCGCGAGGTCCCAGCCGGGGCCGAGATAGCGCGCGCGCATTTCGGAATTCGCCTCGAAGCCGCCGCTGGCGAGCACCACGCTTTTGCTGCGTATCGTGACCGCCTTGCCGTCGATGCGCGCGTTGACGCCATGCACGCCTTTTTCGTCATGGATCAGCGACATTGCGCGCGCATTGAAATTGATGGAGACGCCGCGGTCGCGCGCGAGTTTGTAGAGCGCTTCGATGAGGCCGGGCCCGCCGCCCCACACTTCGAGCACCACGCCGCCGGAGAACTTGAACTTGCCGTTGACCTTGTAGGCCTGCTTGCCGTACTTGGGCATGTAGCGGATGCCCATGGAGCGCAGCCATTTGACGGTGTCCTGGCTGCGTTTGACGAGCAGTTCCGCCAAATCCGGGTCGGTGCGGTAATCGGTGACGCGCGCGATGTCGTCGAAAAACTGCTCTTCGGTATAGCTGCCGAAATCGGTGCAGGCTTTTTCGTCTTCGGTGAGGTCGGGCACGATATTCAGGATGTCGTCGCGGCCGTTAAAGGCGAAACGCATCGAGCCTTCGGTGAAGCGGCTGTTGCCGCCGCGCTCGTCTTCCGGCGCGCGTTCGAGCACTATCACCGAAGCGCCGGCCGCGCGTGCCGACAGTGCTGCGCATAAAGCGGCGTTGCCGGCGCCGACTACTACCACATCGCAAGCTAGTTCAGACATGGAGCCCCCGTTAAGCCGGGAAATGACGGAACTCGACGTCGTCGTCACGCCCGATCTGCGTGATCAGGTCGACTTCCCACGTCAGATAGTCTTTCATCGCCTGTTCGCGGTTTTCGGTGCGGTCATGCGCGCGCACCCACACGTCATCTATGGTGTCGGTGAGATTGGTCAGACCCTGCTCGAGCGGCAGGCCTTCGCGTTTCCATGCTGCGGTGCCGCCGCTCAAGACCTTGACCGGGGCGCCGGTGAGTTGCGCGACCTCAGGTGCCGCGAGCTGGGCGACGATGCCGTCGGCCGAAGTCAGCACTATGGTCTGCGGAGTGGGGATTTTTTGGAGATTGGCTGCGAGGTTGGCACGGATCGCATACCACGCACCGGGAATATGGCCTTCGCCGTAACGCGGCTTGCTGTCGAGGTCGATGACCGTCGCCGTACCGCGATCGAGTTCGCGCTTGAGCGCGGCAGGGGCCAGCAGGTCGTTTTTCAGCTTCGACAGGCCGAGCACTTCGGGCTGAGCCGGGCCTTTAAGCAGCGGGCCTGAGCTCAGCGCATCTTTGACCACGTAGACTTCTTTCCATCCCATCTGGATCAGCCACGACGCGGTCATGGTGGCGCGCACGCCGTGGTCGTCGACCAGCACGATGCGCGAGTTACGCACGCCGGCGTAGCTGTCGGTGGTCTGCACGAGCTGCCCGCCGGGCGCGGAAACGGTCGAGTGCAAACGCCCTTCGGCGTATTCCTCGGGGCTGCGCACGTCGAATACATACAGCGTGCGCTTGTCCATCTCGCGCGCGAACTGGGTGACCTTGGCGACGTTGATGTACTGCACGCCGAAACGCTTGGCGACGCGCGCGGCCGATTCGCGTGCCTTGCGCAGACCGGTGGCGGTCGGCGCGGGGGCGATCAGGTCCTGGTCTTTTGCCACCTGGAAGCCGGCAAGGTGCCAGCCCATGGTGCCGTTTTTCAGCGCCACGACGCGATTCGGGATGCCCGCATTGATGAGCGACTGCGCGCCTATGATGCTGCGCGTGCGGCCTGCGCAATTCACCACCACCAGCGTATCGGGCGAGCCGATGAGATCGTGCGCGCGGTAAGCGAGCTCTGCGCCCGGGCAATCGATGCCGCCGGGGATGCTGACTTTCTTGTATTCGTGGAGCGGGCGGCTGTCGAGGATGACGATTTTTTCGCCGCGCTCGACTTTGCCCTTGATGTCGGCCGCGTCCATGCGCGGTGTTGCGTAATGATGTTCGACGTATTCGCCGAACGCCTTGCTCGGCACGTTGACGCCGCTGTAGATCTCATAGCCCGCAGCCGCCCAGGCTTCGATGCCGCCCGTCAGTATCGCGACGTCGGTGTAGCCGTTGCGCAGCAGCACGTCGGCGGCGCGTTGCGCGAGGCCGTCGCCGCCGTCCAATACGACTACACGCGCGTTGCGGCGCGGCACCAGTAGCGGCGCGCGCAGTTCGAGCTGCGACAGCGGTGCAGTGCAGGCGAGCAGCATGTGGCGCTTGGCGAACATGCCTTCTTCGCGCACGTCGAGCACGGCGATTTCGCCGCCGTCGTGCAGCATGCGTTTGAGATTTTGCGCGGTGACGCCGCGCGCGCCACGCGTGCGGGCGGCTTTTTTCAATGCTTCCAAACTGAACTCCTCCAGGACGGGCCCGGTCATATTGCCGCGGCCGCAATATTGCGGAATGGCGAAGAACTGGGGTAGGCTAGTAACGCGACGTTCCAACATACAGAACGCTATTCCAATTTACCTTAATCGCTGGCCCGGTTTCTGTCAACGCCGGAATGTTTTTCCGGTGCGGCGGCGAGGCTGCGTGAGGCGAATGAAGAACTTAGCCCGATTGCGTATTTGCGTCCAATCAGTTTTTATTATTTACATTTTATCGATCGCTATAAGCGCGGCGGCGCAGCGTATTAGAATAAGCGCTCTAGGAGAGAGAATATGTTGATGCGATGGTGCCTCGCGGCAGGGTTGGCACTTTCCTGCGCTGTTTCGGCGCAAACTTTTCCGCTCAAACCGGTGCGCATCCTGGTCGGGTTCTC